>CAZSIZ010000132.1:0-15828 GCA_964606645.1 uncultured bacterium | reverse complement strand
TTGAAAAAATAAAACCCCCTAAAAAAGGGTTTTGAAAAAATAAAACCCCCTAAAATAGATAAGGGTTTTGAAAAAATAAAACCCCCTACTAATAGAGAAAATTCCGCAACTTTTGCCATCTATTTTTTTGAGGGGTTGTGTAAGATTTGTGATATCAGTGGGTTAGCGAATATTTTGTTGAATCACGGATGGCACGGATTTTCTTAGTTTCACGGATTTTTTTGAATCACGATAAACCGGGATTACCATCCCGGTCTAGCACGAAGGATATGAAATTAACGAAGAAAAGGTTCGTACTTGGTTGGGCGGGTTTGGTTGGGCAGGCACAAGGCCTGCCACTACGATAATATACCTCTGTGGTAACAGGGCAGGCACGTGGGGATGCCCCCAATATCATTAGGTTGAGTTATTTTAAGAATTACCCTCACCCTGACCCTCTCCCAGAGGGAGAGGGAACTATTTACTTGGCATACGTCGCGATGACTTTTTGGATGCTTTTGGCTATTCCGTGGATATGCGTTTCTTCATACGTTGGAAAGATAAACGTGATGAAGGTGCGGGCCTGATGCCAGAGGGCGTTGGGAACCTCCACACGGGAATAATCGACTGACGCGGGGTCGGTGTATTCGCTGCTTGTAAAGGGGAAACCGGAACGGCCGAATCCGTTGTGATCGCTAAACGCCTGTTCCGTGTGGCACTGCGGCCAGAATACTTTCCAGCAGGGAGCACCCTCCGCACCCAGCGCTTCCAGGAATTGAGTCATATCGCATTTCATCGAATCGATATCCAGCGTGATCGGGAAGACGTACCAGCCGTTGCGGCGTTCCGGCGTGTCGACCGGCAAGTGAAGAATCGAAGGAATATCCTTGAGCGAATCCAGCAAGATTCCCGCGTTACGCCTGCGTCTGGGCATGTTCCAGGAGTCCATGCGGTCGAGTTCGCAGAGGCCGATCGTAGATTGGATTTCCGTCATGCGGTAATTCCAGCCCAGCATGGTATGGATGTAGGAGAGTTTCTGCTCCATTTCCAGAAGCCGGAGACGCTCGCGTACGTCGTAGCCATGATCGCGGAAGCTTCGGCAGCGCCACGCCACATCCTCATCGTCCGTTACGATCATGCCCCCTTCGCCGCCGGTGGTGAATGTTTTGTTCTGGCAGAAACTGACACAACCTACATCAGCAACGGAGCCGGTTTTGCGGCCTTTGTACTCGCCTCCAAAGGCTTCCGCGTTGTCTTCGATGACGTAGAGGCCGCGTTCCTTCGCCAGTTGGAGTAACGGGTCCATATCCGCCACGTTTCCGTAGAGATGGACGACCATGATGGCTTTAGTGCGTTCGTTGATGAGTGTCTCGATGGATTCAAGGCTGATGCAGTGGTCGTCCTTGTTTACGTCGGCGAAACGCGGGACGGCCCCGGCTTGCAGGATGGAAAACGAAGAAGCGATGAAGGTGTAACTGGGAACGATCACCTCATCTCCTGGACCGATCCCAAGCGCCGCGAGAGCCGTATGCAAGGCACTGGTTCCATTGGTCGTGCTGATGGCGAATTTCGTCCCGTTCCATGCGGCGAATTTTTCCTCGAACTCCATGCCCCGGCTTCCGGTCCAATAGTTCACTTGACCTGTCTTGAGCGGTTCCATCGCGGCTTCGATTGTTTTTTCGTCAAACGATGGCCATTTGGGAAGCGGACCTTCCAATGTTTTCGGCCCACCGTCGATCGCCAATTTTTCCGTCATTATCTCTCCTCCGATTCGATTTCATATTTACATGACTATATCATATATTGTATGATCCCGTTTAGTGATGAATCGGATTTTATTTTAGTCGAATGCTCGATTCAATATTCAGTAGACTGATTTTCAATAATACGTTCGTAATGGCGCATTCAATCCGAACATACTTTTGAAAACCGCTCTAGCACACCCAAAGGGGGAAAACGATGTCCGGTACGATTTTACTCATTGGAACCCTGGACACGAAAGGGGCCGAATACGCCTACCTTCGCGACCGTATCATCGAACGGGGGCATCAGGTGCTGGTGATGGATGCGGGGATTGTGGGGGAGCCTCCCTTCACTGCGGATTTCCCGGCATCGGTGGTGGCTGAAGCGGCTGGGGAGACGCTGGAGGGGCTGCGGGAAAAAGCGGACCGGGGGCAGGCGGTCGATGCCATGACGCGCGGAGCACAGCAACTCGCATTACAACTTTACTCAAAAAATCAATTTCAAGCCATACTCGGCCTGGGCGGTTCCGGGGGGACGATTATTGCCACCTCGGCCATGCGCGCCCTGCCCGTGGGGATGCCGAAGGTGATGGTTTCCACTCTGGCTTCGGGAGATATCGCTCCATACATTGGGGTGAAAGATATTACCATGATGTATTCGGTGGTGGATATCGCCGGTTTGAATCGTATCTCGAAACGGATATTATCCAACGCCGCCGGGGCGGTCTGCGGCATGATCGAACAGACTATGTCGGAAACCGGGGATAAACCGCTTTTGGCCGCCACGATGTTCGGAGTAACGACGCCCTGCGTGGAAGCCGTGCGCGGTCACTTGGAGGAAGCCGGTTACGAATTGCTGGTTTTTCACGCTACCGGCAGCGGCGGGAAAGCCATGGAAGCGCTGATCGAAGACGGTTTCATCGAAGGGGTTGCCGATATCACCACCACGGAATTGTGTGACGAACTGGCGGGTGGAGTTCTGTCCGCCGGGCCGAACCGCCTCCAAGCCGCCGGGCGCAAAGGCATCCCGCAAGTGGTGTCGTGTGGTGCTTTGGATATGGTGAATTTCTGGGCCTTCGATACTGTCCCGGAAGAATACCGGCAGCGAAACCTCTACAAACACAATCCAAACGTCACTTTAATGAGAACGACTCCGGAAGAATGCGCGGAACTGGGCCGACTCATCGCCGAAAAACTTAACCTGGCCGATGGGCCTACGGTTCTGATGCTTCCGCTTCTGGGAATTAGTGCGATTGACCGGGAAGGCGAACCGTTTTACGATCCAAGCGCCAACGATGCGCTCTTCAACGCGCTGCGTGAACACATACGCCCTCCGGTGGAATTGGTTGAACTCGATATGCACATCAACGATCCACGTTTTGCGAAGGAAATCGCCGAACGGCTGTTGAAGATATTGGATAAAAAATAGTGGACGGTCTATTATCATACAATTAATTGTTAGTCCCTTATCAATAAAATTGAACGAAAAACGATCATAAAAATCAGGAGGAGGATTGAACGCGGACAGGCACAGGGGCCTGCCCCTACATTGACAATCCTGTTTGGTTCCGGCTCTGCCGGATTAGGATACCAGCCATCATAAGGAGAAGATCATGCCTTTTATCTCTCGCAGCGAATCGATTCGGAGATTGCGGTCACAGGTGGAGCAAGGAAAACCTATCATCGGCGCGGGTGCGGGGACAGGTATCTCAGCCAAATTCGTGGAACGGGGCGGGGTGGATCTGATCATCATCTATAACTCCGGCCGTTACCGTATGGCGGGCCGGGGAAGCCTTGCCGGATT
This sequence comes from uncultured bacterium, assembly GCA_964606645.1. Taxonomy (GTDB): domain Bacteria; phylum Hinthialibacterota; class Hinthialibacteria; order Hinthialibacterales; family Hinthialibacteraceae; genus CAZSIZ01. Next base: position 12,303 of record CAZSIZ010000132.1, on the reverse strand, counting down.
GCTTCCTTACGGCGACGCCAATGCCATCGTCGTCGAAATGGCCGCCGAGGTGCTTCCTGTGGTTAAAGACACGCCGGTACTGGCTGGCGTCTGTGGAACGGACCCGTTTCGCATCATGCCCGTTTTTCTCAAGCAATTGAAGGAACTGGGTTTCGATGGGATACAGAATTTCCCGACGGTGGGACTGTTCGACGGCGTGTTTCGACAAAACCTGGAAGAGACCGGCATGGGATTCGGGCTTGAAGTGGATACGATCGCGAAAGCACGCGAACTTGGTCTGCTGACCTGTCCCTACGTCTTTGATGAGAAAGAAGCCGTTATGATGGCCGAGGCAGGCGCGGACGTATTGGTTCCGCACATGGGACTAACGACGAAAGGCGCGATCGGTGCGTCGACGGCCCTTACGCTGGAGGAGTCGGCTAAGAGGGTTCAGGCGATGCACGACGCGGCCAAAGCGGTGAACCCGGATATCCTCGTGCTCTGTCACGGCGGACCCATCGCTGAACCCTCGGACGCTCAAACCATTCTCGATCATACGCAAGGAATTGTCGGATTTTTCGGGGCGTCCAGCATCGAACGGCTACCTACCGAACCCGCGATTGAAAATCAAACTCGCCATTTTAAGATGATGACATTATAAAAAAACGCTCTACAAAAGGAGAAGATAATGGGAAAAGTCGGAGACGGATATATTATTTACGGCGAAGAAGTGGATACGCTGGCGTTCGACTGGGGGACGATCAAAATATTGAGCGAACCCCGTGTGACGGGCGCGGAGCGCATGAGTTTCGGGATGGTCGTCACCGAACCGGGCAAGGGACACGACCGGCACAACCATCCCGATGAGGATGAAATTATCTTTGTCGTTTCAGGGGAAGCCGAGCATACATTCGATGGGCAGCCACCCGCCCGTGTACGGCCCGGGGCGTCGATCTACATTCCTAAAGGCGTTTATCACTCCACAGTCAACGTTGGTTGGGAACCGCTGCGGCTCATCATCGTCTACGCTCCCACCGGTGCGGAACAGACGCTTCGGGAAGTGCCCGGCTGCCAGGTCATTCCACCCACCGGATGATGAAAAGAGTTATCAGTTATCAGTTTTTGTCCTTGGCATTTGGGGAAAGTATGTCACTGGGGCGTTAGATTTATGATGAACTGCATTTTTGGGGGCTGATTACTGTTTGCTTGCTTTTATTTGAACTTATTACACATTTAAACGGACAACATGCAGTTGTCTCGTTCCATTTTTTTAATCGATTCCATCGAAACATATTTCATCTCCGGTTTGGTTCCAGCGGGGATGGAAATCACACCGTTAAAATATGACGGTTGGACTATTAGTTACCGATATCTTTGTGGTAACTTTGAAGTGATTTAATTTCTCCGGATTCTTTTTTATAGGCGGCGATGCCCTCGGCGGCGGCCAAGGCGGCCGTTAAAGTCGTGATGTATGGGATTCGGTATTTGATGGCTGTTTTACGAATGTAGGAATCGTCGTATTTCCCTTCCCGGCCGATCGGCGTGTTGACGACCAGTTGGATATTGAAGTTCTTGATCTCATCGGCGATATTCGGGCGATCTTCATAGATTTTATTGACACGCTCGGACTCGATGCCGTTCTGCGTCAGAAAATCATGCGTGCCTTCCGTCGCTTTGATTTTGAAATCCAATTCCTGAAATTTCCGGGCAGCCTCCAGCAAAGCCGGATCGTTCTTTTTAGCGATACTGAAAAGAACGGCCCCTTCGGAGGGAAGGGTTTGTTTCGCACCGGCTTGAGATTTATAAAAGGCCAAACCGAAATTATCCGCCATTCCGAGCACCTCTCCAGTGGAGCGCATTTCGGGTCCAAGAAGCGGGTCCACTTCGGGGAACATCGAGAACGGAAAGACCGATTCTTTTACGCCGTAATGAGGGATTATCGAATGTTTCAAATTCATATCGGAGAGTTTTTCACCGAGCATGATCTGGGTGGCGATTCGCGCCATAGGGATGTTACAGACTTTGGAAACCAGTGGAACGGTGCGTGAGGCGCGTGGATTCGCTTCGAGCACGTAAACGCGGTCGTCGTGGATCGCGTACTGCATGTTCATCAATCCGACTACACCGAGTTCCAGAGCAATTCGCTCGGTGTAATCCGATAGCGTTTGAATGTGTTTCTCCGGGATATTGATGGGCGGAAGCACGCACGCGGAATCGCCCGAATGAATTCCGGCCTGTTCGATATGTTCCATGATGGCGGGAATGAAGACGTCCGTTCCGTCACAGATCGCATCCGTTTCCACTTCGAGCGCGTTTTCCAGGAATTTGTCGATGAGGATCGGACGTTCGGGGGTGACGCCAACCGCTTCGGAGATATATTCCCGCAGCATCGCTTCATCGTAGATGACTTCCATACCCCGGCCACCGAGAACGAAGGAGGGACGCAACATCAGGGGATAACCGATCTCCTTGGCGGCGTCCAACGCTTCTTCGAGGTTGACGGCCGTTCCGGCCTTCGGCATGGGGATTTGAAGTTTATCCATGATTTGGCGGAAAAGGTCGCGGTCTTCGGCCAGTTCGATGGTTCCGGGAGCGGTTCCGAGAATTTTTACGCCATTCGCTTCCAACTCCGAGGCGATATTCAGGGGTGTTTGCCCGCCGAACTGAACGATTGCGCCTTCCGGTTTTTCCTTCTCGTAAATACTCAGGACATCCTCGACGGTAAGCGGCTCGAAATATAATTTATCGGAGGTATCGTAATCGGTTGAAACCGTTTCCGGATTGCAATTGACCATGATCGTTTCAAGACCGGCATCCCGAACGGTAAAAGCGGCGTGGACACAGCAGTAATCGAACTCGATGCCCTGGCCGATTCGATTGGGGCCGCCGCCGAGAACCATGATCTTACGATTGTCGGAGGAAGTGGTTCGGTCGGGCGCGTTGTAGGTGGAGAAATAGTAGGCGGCATCCTCCACACCGGAGACCGGAACGGGTTCCCAGCCCTCAACGACGTTCAGAGCGATACGCCGCTTGCGGATATCTATTTCAGGGATGTCCAACAGCTTGGCGAGGTATTTGTCGGCAAAGCCATCTTTTTTAGCCTTGGTAAGGAGATCGTCGGGTAACGTTTTTCCTTTGTGTTTCAGGATTTCCTCTTCCAGTTCAACGAGTTCTTTCATTTGTTCGATGAACCAGCGCTTGATATAGGTTTTTTTGAATAAATCATCGACGGTTACGCCTTTCCGCAGGGCTTCGTACATGATGAATTGGCGTTCACTGCTCGGTTCGTTGAGTGCTTTCATGAGTTCGTCAAGGGATTTTTCGTTAAAATCTTTTGCGAATCCCAAACCGTGGCGGCCGTTTTCCAACGATCGGATTGATTTCTGAAACGATTCTTTATACGTTTTCCCGATCGACATGACCTCTCCCACGGCCCGCATCTGGGTTCCCAGTTTATCTTCGGCACCTTTGAATTTTTCAAAAGCCCATCGGGCGAATTTGACGACGACGTAATCACCGGAGGGGGTGTATTTTTCTAATGTACCGTCACGCCAGTAGGGGATTTCATCCATCGTCAGACCGGCGGCGAGTTTTGAAGAGATCAACGCGATGGGAAAGCCTGTCGCTTTGGAGGCCAATGCCGAGGAGCGGGAGGTTCGCGGATTGATTTCAATCACCACGACCCGGCCGGTTTCGGGATCGTGGGCGAATTGGATGTTCGTTCCCCCGATCACCTGAATCGCCTCGACGATATCGTAGGAGTATTTTTGAAGCCGCTTTTGAAGTTCGGGATCGATGGTCAGCATGGGGGCAGTACAATACGAGTCGCCGGTATGGACTCCCATCGCATCCACGTTTTCGATGAAGCAGACCGTGATCATCTGGTTTTTGGCGTCACGGACCACTTCCAATTCCAGTTCTTCCCACCCCAAAACGGATTCTTCCACGAGAATTTGACTGATGAGACTGGCGGCCAATCCACGATTCGCAATGACGCGAAGTTCTTCCACGTTGTAAACCAATCCGCCCCCCGTACCTCCCATGGTATAAGCCGGACGAATGACGACGGGATAACCTAATCCCTCGGCCACTTTTTCGGCGTCTTCGACGCTATAGACCGTTTGACTTTCCGGCATATCGATCCCGAGCTGGTTCATGGTGTTCTTGAATTCGGTGCGGTCTTCCCCCCGTTCGATCGCATCGATCTGAACGCCAATGACCTTGACGTTATATTTTTCCAGAACACCGGCTTTGTGGAGTTCGGATGAAAGATTCAAACCTGACTGACCTCCCAGATTCGGCAAAAGCGCATCCGGTCGTTCCTTTTTGATGATTTCGGTCATGACTTCGAGATTGAGCGGTTCGAGATAGGTCACATCGGCGGTGCCGGGATCGGTCATAATGGTGGCGGGATTGGAGTTGACGAGCACAATTTCGTATCCCAATTCCCTGAGCGCCTTGCAAGCCTGGGTTCCCGAATAATCGAATTCACATGCCTGACCGATCACGATGGGACCGGAACCGATAATCATTACTTTGTTGATATTCGCGAGCTTTGCCATTCAAACAATCTCCTTTATAATCGCACGATTTATTCTATGAATTGATGCTATTTTGAGAGGAACGATGAACCAGCCATCGGTATTTTAGCGGTAATAGGGCATTTTCCAAGGTTTTCGGTATTTGACTTTCAGCATTCGGTTGGCCTTGGTGTCTTTGAGAATCCGCTCTTTTTCGGGATTCCAGGCGATCTGTTTTCCCGCCCGGATGGCGACGTTCCCCAGATGGGCGACGGATGAGACAAAATGGCCAACTTCGAGATTGGTCACGGGCTGTTTTCTCGATTTGACGCAGTCGAGGAAATTACGAACGTGCGCCGGGCGTCCGTCCGTGACGCTCTTTCCTTTGCGGGGTTCCAGGTCTTTACCCTTTTCGGGGATTAATTCCCAACTGCCACTATCCAGAATCAGGGTTGCGTTGCTGCCGCTGAAGGACAGACCGTGCGGCCGGCCTCCGATGCCCACGCCGCCGAGAATCTGGTGTTCCCAGACGAAGGTGTATGAGGGGAAATCGTAGACCGCGATTTGCGTGTCCGGGGTTTCGGTGTTGTCGGTGAGTACGTGGCGGCCTCCCATACTGCTGACGGTCTTGGGGTGTTCCGATCCCATCGCCCACATCGCCAGGTTGATGAGATGAACGCCCCAGTCCGTCATCAGACCACCGGCGTAATCCCAATACCAGCGGAAGTTGAAATGGAAGCGGTTTTTGTTGAACGGCCGTTTGGGAGCCGGTCCGAGCCACATATCGTAATCGACGCCTTCGGGCGGGTCCGAGTCGGGTGGGCTGCCGATTCCCCCAACCCAGTCCAGGTAAGCCCAGGCGCGCACCATTCGGATTTTGCCCAGCACACCGGACTGGACGATCTCGACGGCTTCCTTGAAGTGTTCGCCGCTGCGCCATTGCGTGCCCATCTGGACGACACGCTTGTTTCGTTTCATGGCTTCCAGCATGGCGCGGCCTTCGGCGATACTCGTCGCTAACGGTTTTTCGACGTACACGTCTTTTCCCGCCTGACAGGCGTAGACAGTGGGCAGAGCGTGCCAATGGTCGGGGGTGGCGACGAGTACGACGTCCACGTCCTTGCGCTCGATGACGCGGCGGAAATCCTTGACGGTTTCGGGCGCTCGATCGCGATGCTTTTCCACCAGTTCGACGCCCCGCGCCAGCCGCTCGTCGTCGATGTCACAGATCACGGGACAATCGACCTCGTCGTTCAGGAAAAAGGTGGCGAGATCGCCGCGTCCCATCCCGCCGGTCCCGACCAGTCCCACGCGGACTTTTTCGTTGGGACTGACCGCCCGCGCCGAGTTCGATCCGGTCAGGATCAAGCCGGTGAATGCAGGGATGGCCGTTGAGGTGACTGCCGAGTTTTTGAGAAAACGTCTTCGGTTGATTCGATTCACGATCGTTCTCCTGTTCGGTTATTAAATATCTGCTGTCAGCAAACCGCCGTGGAGACAAGTCGTTCCACGGCGGATTGATATACATTTTTAGGAATTTATATTCCACGTACAAGTGCCTTAAAGATTCGGCAATCAACGGCGGGATCAGCCGCCGTTTTCGGACCAGAGTTCGATCAGTTTGATCAGATCAAGGCTGTTCACGGCGTTATCCTGGTTTACATCGCTGGTGGAATTACCGGGAGCGGTTTGCCACGATTGGGCGAAGAAAAGGAGATCGTAAATATCGATGACGTTGTCGCCGTTGGTGTCGCCGGGCACGCCGGGATAGATTTCGATGATCTCGGAGAACGGAAACGCGGTTTTCAGATCCGCCTTGAGGTTCTCGACGCCGACGGTCGCCGATCCTTCCGCATCGGCGGCGGCCTTCAACTGAACTTGCAGCAGAACTCCATCGGTGGAGATAGAACTTGACGAAATGCCGGTTATTGTTGCCCGGCCTTCGGAAACGGTGTTACCGTCTGCGATCGAATCCTCCGACAGGGTTCCTTCCGTCGAAACGGAGACGAATTCCAATAAGGCGGGATCGAACACCAAGTCGAACGTGTAGGATGTCATCGGTTCGCTTAAACCCGAAATAACGATATCGACCGATCCAGTGCTGCCGGCGGTCAGGGTCGTGGTATCGGGCGAGATGATGAATTCTTCTTCCTCGGCTGGAACCGGGGTGGGTGTCGGAGGTACGGGAGTGGGCGTCGGGGTTTCTGCGGCCGTTTCAGTCGAGACGGTCACGGTTGCACCTTGAGCCTGCGCGCCTTCGATATCATCAGCCGGATTTTCCAACTGAACGGCTGTATCACCCGCAATCGATTTCGCTTTGATTCCGAGACGAAGCAGCAATCCATCACCGTTAACCACTGAAGACGTCGCACCTTGGAATCCGAGCACGGTGACACGGCCTGGCGTCGATTCGCTTGCAAAGACCATGTAGCCATCCGTCAGAGCACCAGACGTATCCACTTCGGCATATTCCAAGCGTTCGGAATCGAAGACGAATTCGAACGAGAATCCAGCAACTTCGGAAGCGCCGGTCACGGAGACATCGAGCCAGACCGTTCCTCCGGCAGCAACGGACGCCGCTTGCAGGGCGATCGAATTCGCGCTCTGGAGTTGGATTTCCTCTCCGCCACGCACGACTTTCCCCACGATGCGGCCTGTCGCGGGCAGCCCTATCGACAGATTGAAGATACACTGCGCGTCTCGCACATTCACTCTTCCGTCTTCGTTACAATCAGCCAGTTGTAATTGCTGAGGTGTCAACTGGACGTCTTTAGCGAGGTATTTCAAGAGGAGCATTACGTCCGCGCCTGTGACCTGACCGTCCAGATCGATATCGCCGGGCTTACCTAACGCGCCGATCGAGACCAAGCCGCCGAGGGGGATGATTTTACTGGCCGCCAAGTCGCCGGTCAGATTCGTCAGTTGCAAGATCGTATCACCGGCTTTCGGGGCCATGTAACGCAACTTATACATGATGCCTTTCCCGTTCACACGGGCTGTTCCGCCGCGCGCCACAACTCGAACCGTGCCGGGTGGGAAGAGCAGTGTCCGGCCATTCACGCTTCGGAAATTACGCGTTTTCGTGCGCCTTGTTTCGACATCTTTGAAATTGAGTAAATTTTCGGATTGAAGAACGTCCAGACTGAAGTTCTTGAGACCGAGTGCCCGCCGCACTAGAACCGGGACGACGATTTCTTCGCCTTCCAAGCCGGACGCGCCCATGATCGACACTTCGCCCCGTGGAATGACGGCCGGGGTTTCCGTATCAGTCTCTTCAGGCGGAACGGCGGTCGGGGTTTCGACAGGCGGAATCGCAGTGGGTGTCTCGACAGGCGTCTCCACAGGTGGAATCGCGGTTGGGGTTTCGACAGGGGTTTCCACAGGCGTCTCGATTGGAGGAACAGGGACCGGAGTGTTCGTCGGCAATACCGGAATTGGAGTGGCGGTTGGGGTTTCAACGACAGGTATAGGAGTATTCGTCGGCGTTTCATCGACGGGAGGAACAACCACCGGTGTTTCGGCAGGGGTTTCTATGTCCTGCGCCCAAACCGCCTCTCCGGAACATAAACCTAACGTTAAGATAATTGCGAGAATCAATCCGATTTGATAAAAGCCATTCGCGCGCATGAATACGCCTCCATTCGTTTAACACCAAGATGAAAAAGATACCGTTCTATCACATTCCGAAATAAACGAAATTAAGAATTTTTATTATTGTAACATAGATTTATAACATAATATAAGGAGAGATCGATAATTTTTTTACATTTTTTTCCAATCAATAATGCTCAATCTCCACTGAAACCATTCAACAAATCTAACGTCAAACCGACAGCATCCTCTTGTTGAACAACCACATATCATCTCAAGAATCATTCGAGGTTTTCGGTTATAAAGATAGACTTTTCAACTGGTTTTCGTCAATCTCAAGGCCGAGGCCAGGCCCATTGGGAACGGTGATTCGTCCATTGTCAAATTTCAATGGATTCTTAAACAAATCATGCAATTTGCTTTTCATTCCATTGTGGCTGAGTTCCTGCGCGATATCACCTTGAACGAAAACTGACGTGTAATGCAGGTTGGCGGCCTGCCCGATTGTTGGCTGGGTTTGATGGGGAACGAGTGGTTTGTGATGAGCAGACGCCAAGGCTGCAATTTTCACACCCTCGCTGATTCCGGCGCATTTGACCAGATCGGGCTGAAGAATATCGGGATTGGCCTGTTCGATCAGGTCGAGGAATTGCCAGCGGGTGTATTCGTGTTCCCCGGCGGCAACGGGAATATCGACGGCATCGACAACCTTGGCGTAACCGGCGTAATCGGTTTGAGCCACCGGTTCCTCGTAATGGATCACGCCGAAGGCTTCGATCGCTTTGCCGACCCGGATCGCCGTGTTCGCGGTGTAGCCATTGTTGACATCGTAACCCATCTCGATCTCATCACCGATGGCTTTACGCACGGTGCGTAGGACATTCAGATCGTGTTCGACATTTCTGTCGGGAGGAACCTGGCCGTAATCCATACGGATTTTTACGGCGGTAAAACCATCATTCACAGCCTGTTCGGCCCGCTTGGCCATCTCTTTCGCCGTAGAACGCGAACCGCCGCCAATACTGGAATAGACACGAACGGAATCCCGGTGTTTACCGCCCAGCAGCTGATGAATCGGCAAGCCTGTGACTTTTCCCAATATATCCCAGAGCGCGATGTCGATCCCGGCCAGTGCTTCGGGCTGCAAACCCATAACGCCTTGTTTGTAAGTCGAATAATAGATTCGTTCCCAGCACCGGTCGATCCGAAGCGGATTCATACCCACGATACGCGGTCCGAAATTTTCTTTAATCAGGTGCGCGGCTGCCCGTGAGTTCATCGGGCTGACCTCTCCGATGCCGGTGATTCCTTCCGACGTGCGTACGAGAACGAAGCATTTCCCGCCGGGAAGCAAATAAGGCTCTACGGCGGTAATTTTCAGCGCGCGTTCGGAAGTCAACGCGTTCATGGTTTTGAAAACGGGATGAAGGATACCGGCTGCCGCCAGCGATCCGGCGCGTTTCAGAAACGTTCGTCGTCTCATGGTTCTGATTCTCCTTTTGTCGGCTTCAATTCGGATGAACTTACCGGGCAGTCTAAACATAATTCCGAAGATAACACAAATTCATCCCGGAAAAAACAGACGCTTGATTGTTTATTTTATTGCTACCAGGGATTTGAGGGGGCCATCGTCCAGGCATCGATTGCATTCACTTTTACATTACCGGCGGTGCTGAAAAGTGAGACGCCCAGGCTGTCGTCCCGTGTGGGATAGATTCGCTGGGTGATGCATTGCCGTTTGTTGGCGAAGACCTCTAAAAACGAGCGATCCAGAAAGACTCGCAGTTTGAGCGGTTCGCCCGGCTTTAAATCGAATGGGGCGGCCTGTTCCGTTACAGAGGGGTTCTCCCCGCCGTACATGCAGAACGTGCGATGCGAGATGGTCGAATCGAGTGTGGAACGGCTGACATCGATTTTGAGACATTTCGCGTCCCGGTCGACAGTGATGACGGTCTGTTCCCGGCCATCCGGTGAGCGGCGCACTTTCAGACCGAATTGCCGGGCGTCACCGGGTTGAATATCCAGCGCCAGTTCCAGACAATCGCCGCGAATATCTTTCAAAACGTGTTCCGAGCCGGATTTCAATTCGATGTTTTCTTTTCGGCGATGATCCATTCGCAGCATCTTCAGTTCGTCGACCGGTTCGATCAGCAAGGTTCCATCCTTCGCCAGGGAGAGGACGCGCGGGAGTGTCATCGTGCCGCTCCAGCCGGTTCGATGAGCGTCCTCACGGGAACGGCGATCCAGCACCCAGGCCCACATGATGCGGCGTCCTTTATCGTCGAGCAGACTTTCTGGGGCGAAACAGGTTCCGCCGGGCCAGTTCATCCGGGCGTGAGTCTCCGGGTAGAACGTTTCGTTCTCCCAACGGCCCAGGTAGTAACGGCAGCCTCGTTTGTGGCTGATGCACAACAGCATGTGTTTGTTTCCAAGCGGAAAGAAATCGGGGCAGGAGATGTCTTCGTCCGAATCGACGCCCGGCAGGTCCGCGTTCAGGAAACGGTGCAGAAATTTCCATTGAATCATATCCTTGGAACTGAACACCGTCGCCGGATTCCCTCCGAAGATGGCGTAATACGTATCGCCTTCCAGCCATCCGTGCGGATCCCAGGATTGATATTTGCCGAAATCGGCGTCGCCTTTTTTGGGGATCGGAACGATGGGATTCGAGGGCAATTTAGTCCAATGGTTTAAGTCTTTTTCGGTGCTGGTGGCGATGCAGTTTCCCGCGCTGACGCCGTGGTACATGAGGGCCGCTTCACCCTGTTTGGTGACGAAAGCATTGCCGCTGAAGATGCCCCGGTCGGGATCGCCGGGCGCGGGATACAAGGCGGGTGGATGAAACCGCCAATGAACCAGATCGACGCTGGAAGCGTGTCCCCAGCAATGGCCGCGTTCGTCTTGAAAAATGTAACAGAGATGGTATTTCCCTTTCCAGTAAATGGCTCCATTGGGATCGAAGGGCATGGCGTAGCCTTCGGGCGTGACGAAGTGATAGGCCGGACGCTGTGGATCGTCCAGCAGACCGGCCCGGTGCTGCCGAACGGAAGCATATTGATTGCTATCCGGGCTGGTTGAGGACAACCATAGATTCACCTGCTCGCTTGGAACCGCCACCAGATAACTGCTCTTGCCGTCCAGTATGAGGCGTCCATCGGAAATTCGGGCATGACCGATCAAAAGCGTATCGGAGAACGCGCCCATCCGGTCGTTGATTTCACCTTCCTCGAACGTCCACCACGCCATCGGTTTTGGATCGGAAAGTACGTTGGCTTTCAGTTTGGAGATTTGACCGGCATTCAGAGCGGAATCATAGACTCGCGCGTCGTCGATTTCCCCGGCCAGGCAGGCACGGTCTCCCGCATCGAGATGGCGTAATCCCATCACGGCCACACGGCCCGGCGAAAACGTCTGAGGCTTATCGATCGAGTAGTCGGCGTATAGTTTGCCGTTGCGATAGAGCGTCACTTGGCTGCCGCGATAGACGATGGCTATCTGAACCGGCGTTTTGGGACCGGCGGTTTCCATTGGATAAGCGTCCTGTTTGCGTTCGGAACGCCGAAAAGCATCGCTTCCGGCCATCCAGCGCCCCTGGGCGATCTCACCGAACACGATTCCGTCGAAATGGCTATGACGATCGTCCAGGGTCAACGCGCTTCCACCCTGCTGTTCGGTATCGGCTAGATAGACCCAGGCGACGAGGGTTTTATCTTTGACGACTGTCGTTTCCGCCGCACGAACGGAGGTCAGCGCGGCAAACGCAAACACGATCAATCCAAAAGCGAGCGAAAAGTGTTTTAGTCCAGTCGAATCCATGAGTGATAATCTCCATTGCCTGAAAGAGCGGAGCGGTCCGGAGCGATCAACCGAAATAGGTGTGAGACTTGGCCGCCGCGACGATATTTTCTTCCAAATGCTCGAAGTTCTGCATATCCGAGTTCACGACGTCGAGGCCGTGTTCGAGAACGTGGGCGTAGGCACGCTGAAACGAATTGATCGGAGCCGCTTTGAATTTCTTGTCGTAAACGTTATCGAACGCCGTGGGATCGCCTTTCCCCGCCGAACTCATCGGCGCGAGGAAGCGAACCGATTTCATCCCGACCAATCCGATCCCGGCGTCTCTGGCGCGTTTGAGGGGTGATTGGAGTTTGGTTAGTACCGGCGTTCCTTTTTCGAGGCTTTTCGTGTCGCAGTCGTTCCATCCGGCTGGCGT
>CAZSIZ010000131.1:0-15995 GCA_964606645.1 uncultured bacterium | reverse complement strand
TAGGTTCTGTCCAAGGTTTCGAACGAAAGTGTTGCGCTTTCAAGCGATCGTCTTGGGGCTTGTCCAGCGAGGCATTCTTCAAGAGTTCTCCTAAAAAGTCGGCTGAACGAGTCGACTTGATAGGTCGTTCCACGAAGTGTTGGCAGGATGCTAGCAACACCCCGGGGGAGTGCACCTGTTTGGCTCCGTGCAGAGTAGAACTCTGCCTATCGAAAGACTGGACGGTCGATCGAAAAGGCAGGGTGGGTCACGCTTTTCAACCCACCATTGTTCAAACTCCGCATAACAAGAGATTCCGGACCTGCTGGGAGGCAATCCCTAAAAGGAAGATTGCCCCACCCAAAAGTTGGGCCCAACTTAACTTAAATAAAAAAGAGAGAAAAAAAACAGAAAAAAAAAGATCCTAAACCTTATACCTTAAATCCTGTTTGCTTCCGGCTCTGCCGGGTTAGGTTTAAAGCGACTCAACGGTGTGTTGGTTCTATAGAATTATCGGACATTCCGTTGCGGACAGGCCATTTTTGAGAAGTTCTTGAGAAACGCGGGTAGCTTCTTTCTCCGATGCGTGCAGGCTGAAGATATTCGAACCGGAACCGGTGAGCAGCGGCATCGTGGGGGAGAGGTCGCGGAAAGTCTGGAAAGCGGCGTTCACTTCGGGGTATTCGTCGTAGATCACCTGCTCGAAACTGTTGAACAACAGGCCGGGGATTCGATCCCACTGCCGGTTTTTCAAGGCGTCGATGAGAGGCTGAGCATCCTGGTTTTTCGGGTGCTTCAACTCATCCCATTGCCGATACGCGCAGGGAGTTGAGATTTCCGCCTGCGGCGAGCAGACCACTGCGTACAGCGGGGGCGTTTCCGGAGAATCCGCGATTTCGATTGGCTCGATTCGTTCACCGATCCCCCGGCATACACAACAGCCGTTCGCGAAGAAAAAGGGTACGTCGGACCCGATCCCCGCACCGATTTCCATGAGTTCTTCTTTCGGAAGACAATAGCCGGTCAACTCGTTCAGTGCGCTCAATACGGCAGCGGCGTCGCTGCTTCCCCCGCCCAGTCCGGCTCCTTTGGGAATCTTTTTAGCAATGTGAATTTTGACGCCATTCTCTTGGTTATGTTGTTCCATAAAACGAGTCGCGGCTTTGTACACAGTATTGGATTCGTCCAAGGGAACGCTGGGATTGTCGCACGTGATATTTATTCCAGGTTTCAGGACGACCTCGACCGTCAACCGGTCGCTCAGGCCGATCTGCGCGTTGACCATCGTGAGGGTGTGGTAGCCGTCGTCGCGCACGCCTTCGATGTTCAGGAAGAGGTTGATCTTGGCGTGAGCGGAGTATTCCTTGATGATTGGTTTTTCCATCATTCCGAGCACCCTCTCGCTAATCGACCATGGGGACCGCCCCGGCGATGTCCCAGTCTTCCGGCGTCGTGACTTTGATGTTGTGATAAGAGCCTTCGATCATTCGAACGGGAAGCCCGGCCTGTTCGAGAACCGCCCCGTCATCGGTGGGATAGGGAGGTGGATTCAGGGCGCGGTAGGCGTCCAGGATGACTGGGTAGCGGAACGTCTGCGGTGTCTGCGCCAGCCAGTAGCGGTTGCGGTCGTGCGTGCGGACGACATCGGCGGTCTCTTGAGAGACCTCTTTCAACGTATCCTTGAGCGGAACTCCGACGACACACCCCGGCACGTCTTTCAGCGCTTCCAGCGAACGTACGATATACGATTGACGCAGGAAAGGGCGGGCGGAATCGTGGATCAGCACCGCGTCAGGATTCTCCGAAGTGAAGTATTCAAGCCCGTTTCGCACCGAGTCGAAACGTTCCGCGCCTCCGAGCGTGAAGCATCCAACAGCTTTGGGGCAGCAATCCCTGACGATGGCTTCGATTGCGGCTCGGTCCTCTTCCCGCCCCACGACAACGACGTGGGTGACAGCATCAAATTTTTGGAATGCCTCCAAACTATAAGCGAGCACAGGCCGGTCACCCAGCGGACATAGAATTTTATTAACCTCACCTCCCATGCGGGTGCTGTTCCCGGCAGCGAGGACGATGGCGGCGGCAGTTTGAATGTCAACCATGAGCGTTTCCCGTTATTACTGAATTATAGTAGACAAAAAAATGACCCCGCAGGTTAACGGGGCCATTGTGTTTGTCTTCTGAGCACATTTTATTCGGAATCGAGTGAGTTGACGAGCAACGTCAACCGGGACTTGCGCCGAGCGGCGTTCCGGGGATGAATGAGGTGTTTTTTTGCCGCCGTGTCCAACGCCGAAGCGGCGGATTTCAGTAGGCTTTGGGCGTCCTCTTTGTTTTTCGACTCCACTGCTAAACGCACTTTCTTGACGAGCGTTCGGATGCGTGATTTTGTCGCCACGTTCTTGGTTTGGAGTGTGGAATCCTTTCGTAGACTTTTCCAAGTCGCTTTATGATTGGGCATCGTTTTTTTCTCCTGACAATCCTTTTTTGAATGATTTCAATTCGTTCGCGCCCTCTTTAGGAGCGCTCGCCGTTCGATTAACGATGAACGAAAGAGAGCAGCGCAATGTTTCGCGCCCGCTTGATCGCCGTCGTCAGCATACGCTGATGGTGCGCGCAGTTGCCTGTGATGCGTCGAGGCATAATCTTACCCCGCTCGGTCAGGAAATCACGCAACATACGGTAGTTTTTGAAATCGATATATTTTACGCCCTCGACGCAAAAACGGCAAACCTTACGCCTCGGAAAACGGCGGCGGCGCATCGGACGACGCTGTCCCCTCGGTCCGCCTTGACCGCCGGACGGTCTTGAATATGAACGTGAACCGGAATAACCGGATCGTGATTGAGAACCTGTATTTTCAGCCATGAAAGATTAACTCCTTATTTTTTTCCTTAAAATGGTAAATCGGTTTCGCCTGCCGGGGCGTCGCCCGTTCCCTGTGGATTCGGTGCGGGAGGCGCATCCGAGTCGGATGGGGGTGGGGGCGCGTAATCACCACCGCCCTCGCCACCGCGACCGCCACGATCGAGAAATTGAACGTTATCCGCTTGCACTTCGTATGTGGTGCGTTTTTCTCCCTCTTTCGTTTGGTATTGATTCATTTGAAGGGAGCCTTCAATGCCGAGCATATAGCCTTTTTTTACATATTGTCCGATCAGTTCCGCCGTTTTTCTCCAAGCAACGATACGGAGGAAATCGGTTTCGCGTTCACCGCTGGCGCTTTTAAAACGGCGGTCGACGGCAAGACTGAAATTCGTTACGGGAAGACCGCTTTGCGTATAACGAATTTCCGGATCAGCAGTTATTCGGCCTACGAGAATGACGCGGTTTATCATGATCGTCTCCCGGCGTGATTATTCCCCTGGTTCGGAGACGGCCGCTTCGGCGGGAGTCTCTTCTTTGGGGGATTCATCGGTTTCTTCTTTGGTTTCAGACGCCTCTGAAGCAGGTGTTTCTTCAGGAGGAGTCTCCGCACTTTCGGCTTTGGCTTCAGTTTCAGTTTCGGTTTGAGCTTCGGCTTTGGCTTGTGCTTCGGCAGCGGCGGCGATTTCGGCTTTCGCTTCGGCGGCGGCGGCGGCTTCGGCAGCGGCTTCGGCGGCGGCTTTTTGCGCGGCTAGTTCTTCCTGACGCTTCTTTTCGGCTTCACGGAGTGCTTTTTCCTTCCGCGCGGTATCGATTTTTTCCTGGAGCAGTTTGGCTTTGGGTATCTTCAGGATCAGATGGCGCAGAAGGCTGATTTGTGTTGTGTAGAACACTCGCAGCTGGTCGGGCACGGACTCGGGGGCGTTGAATTCCAGATGGATGTATACCCCGTCCTTGCGTTTCTTGATTTCGAACGCCAGCCGCCGGGTTCCCCAATTCAATTCTTTGGTAATTTCACCGCCGGCTTCTTTCACGATCCGTTTGGTTTCGTCGGTGAGGCGTTGGATTTCGGTCTCTTCCGCCCCCGCATCGACAATAAAAATCAGCTCATAAGGGTTGGTTGGCATGTACAAGCCTCCTTTGGTCTAAGGCCCGTCCCACGAAGGAGAAGGGCAGGATTGAGAGCCGCCATTCGTCAGGCAGGATCAATCTCTAATGGCTGCGTAGAATTACGCAACCAATTATTAAACCCGCAAAATCATTTTTCTCAAGGGCTGAGAGAGGATCCCGGCGATTGAAATCGAATGGCTGAAGTGGCGATTTCGCTGAAAAGATGCTTGACAGCACGCGATATTTATTGGAAGATGGTTTGAAATCTGTGAAACAGGTCCTATTTCTCGAATCATTTGGGAAAAATCGGACGCTCGTGTTATCAGTCAACCGATGGCGCGAAAAGGAGCTGTCATGAAAAAGAGAGTCACCCCTGTCGATTCGTTTACGTTGATCGAGTTGCTGATCGTCGTTGCCATTATCGGTATTCTCGCGGCCATCGCCGTTCCCAATTTCTTGAACGCGCAAGTCCGGGCGAAGATTGCCAAAGCCGAATCGGAGATGCAAGCCCTGGGAACCGCGATTGAAATGTATCACATGGATCACAGCCGCTATCCGCTTTTCGTCGGTCCCGACGGCGTGAACATCAATCCCGTGAATCGGCGACTCATTCCCTTGACCACCCCGATTTCGTATATTTCGGCGGTTCCCCAGGATCCGTTTTTAGAAAAGAAATACGGGCAGCGCATTGTGGCCAGTCAGCATCCCGCGTACGTGACGTATGACTATGTGGACGCTTGGTCGATTGTCCATCACGCTCACCGGGAGGTGGTCGGGAGAAGTCTGCGTTGCTGCGAATGGCAAATCTCCGGAGCCGGTCCGGACAATGACGCGGATACTTACGGAACCGCGCCGCTCTATGATGCGTCCAACGGCCTCCGCAGCTGGGGTGATATGTACCGCCTCGGTCCCAGAGCCGCCTATCCCTGCGATCCCAGCCTGATCGGAATATAAACCTGATCTGGCAGAGCCGGAACCAAATTGTATTGTGGTGCGGGCTTCCAGCCTGCACCACAATATTTTCTGATTTTTTTGACCATTTTGCGATTAATTTCACGGATAAGGGATGAACCTAAAAACGGTTTTCTTCCTGCCCAATCCACCCATCCGAAAATCCACAAAATGAAAGACGGGCGCTCCGAAAAACGCCCGTCTTAAAAGTCATGCGATTGGCCTGACGCAGTGAAGCGTACGGCTCGGTTTTAACCGATTAACAACGGAGCCAGAACGAGGGAGATAACGGCCATCAATTTGATCAGAATGTTGATGGAGGGTCCGACCGTGTCCTTGAGGGGATCGCCGACCGTATCGCCCACAACCGCCGCTTTGTGGGTTTCGGAGCCTTTGCCGCCGAAATGGCCTTCTTCGATGTATTTTTTGGCGTTATCCATCGCGCCACCGCTGTTGGCAGCTTGAATCCCGACCATTAATCCTGAAATCAGGGTTCCGATCAGAACACCGGCCAGTGCTTCCGCGCCCAGTGAGAATCCAACAATCGGGGGAACCAAAATCGCGATCGTGCCCGGCAGCAGCATCCCTTTGATCGCACCCTGAGTGCTGATCTCGACACAGCGCGCGGAATCGGGTTTGCCCGTGCCTTCCATCAAGCCGGGGATTTCTCTAAACTGGCGGCGCACTTCCTCGATCATGGCATAAGCCGCGTTGGAAACCGCCCGGAATAATTTGGCAGCGAAGAAATACGGAAGCATCCCGCCCAGCAGCAGACCGGCGATGATTTTGACGTTCAGTAAGCTCACATTGGATTCAGTCAGTTCGCAGGAAACCATAAACGCCGAGACCAGACCGATCGCAGCGAACGCCGCCGAACCGATCGCGAATCCTTTACCAATGGCCGCGGTCGTATTACCGACGGAATCCAGGTTATCGGTGATTTCACGTACTTCCGGTTCCAATCCGGCCATCTCGGCGATCCCGCCCGCGTTGTCGGCGATGGGACCGTAGGCATCGACCGTAACGATCATCCCGGTGGTGGCCAACATACCCACCGCGGCCATGGCAATGCCGTAGAATCCACCGTAGTGGTAGGAAAGCAAAATGGCGAGGGACAGCACGATCACGGGAACCGCCGTGCTTTCCATACCCACCGCGATGCCGTCGGTTACGGTGATCGCGGGGCCGGTTTGACAGTTCTCGGCCAGTTTGCGAACGGGTTTAAATTTCGATGAGGTGTAGTATTCGCTGACGAATCCGATAACCATACCCGTCACGACGCCGATCACCGAGACGATAAACGGCGCGAATTTTCCGTACGTTTTATCGCCAACCGTCCACGATTCGCCAATCATCGCAACGAGTATTCCTGTGAGGACGATGGTCAAGATACCACTGATGTAGGTTCCGCCCATCAACGCGCTCTGTGGATTGGTCGAGCCGAATTTCCGGACGTAAAGCACTCCCAAGATTGAAGCGATCATCCCTACAACCGCCAGCCCGAACGGGATAATCGTAAGCGCGTCCGGTGCATTGGAGGTCCTCATCAGGACAAAAGCGATGGCCAGGGAAGCGATGATGGATTCGACGTAAGACTCGAAGAGATCCGCGCCCAGACCGGCCACGTCGCCCACGTTGTCGCCCACGTTGTCGGCGATGACGGCGGGGTTGCGGGGATCGTCTTCGGGAATCCCCGCTTCGACTTTACCGACGAGGTCCGCGCCCATATCCGCACCTTTGGTGAAGATTCCTCCACCACTGCGGGCGAAGAGCGCCATCAAACTGGCTCCCATCGCGTAGCCATTCGTTATAATCATATTTTTACCGGAGATCAGGTAGACGAGAACCAGACCGAGCAGCGCGAGCCCGACGACCGACATTCCCATGACAGCGCCTCCGGAAACCGCGACACTCAACGCGCTCTTCAGTCCACCGCTCTGGGCCGCGTGAGTGGTGCGGCAGTTGGCTTTGGTCGCGATCGACATGCCGATGTAACCGGCGATCGCCGACATGACGGCTCCGAATGCAAACGCGGCGGCGGTCGGCCAACCCAACTCGACATCCGGCGCGATCTGTTTGGCCACGGAGATCAAGACCGCGATCACGATCACGAATCCAAACACCCACGTATATTCTTTCTTCAGAAACGCGCGGGCGCCCTCCTGGACCATGGAGGAAATTTCCTGCATTTTTTCATTTCCCGGATCCTTTGAAATGACATCTTTCGCAAAGAGAACCACAACAACCAGTGCAGCGACGGAAACAAGCAGAGAGAGATAAATGAGCAGCATAGTACCCTTCCTTTTTCATTGTAATTTGATCGACATGAGAGATGCAAATTCTCAATGTATTAGATTAGAGTTGAATAATTCCTGTGTACAGGCGCTTGGGAACGGATTCGTTTCGTAAATGGATTTCTTCTAAACCTTGAATTTACCGATTGAAAAGATTCATCGCTTTGTCGAAGCCTTCCGTCAAGATGGTTTCAACGGCGACGACAGTTCGGTCCATGGCGTCGTCGGCGATTGTTCGTTCTTTCTTGGTGAAGGGAGATAAGACGAAATCTTCCCAATCCCGTTCCACGTTTCCAATCCCGATCCGGATTCGGGGCACGTCCTGTCCGTCCGCCGCCTCCAGGATCGAGGTCAGGCCGTTGTGCCCGCCGTGACTCCCTTTCAGGCGAATCCGAACGGTCCCCAAGGGCAAGTTGAAATCGTCCAGAATGACGAGCGACCGCTCGCAGGCGACTTCCGGCTCACGCTGCAAGCGCTTGAACGCCTGGCCGGAGCGGTTCATGTAGGTCATCGGTTTGACCAGCAGAACCGGATGCTCCTTGAAATTACCCGAACCGAAAATAAAATTCGATCCTTTGGAATCCAGGGGGATTTTCCAATGACAGGAGAGCAGGTCGATCGCATCGAATCCGACGTTATGCCGGGTCGAAGCGTATTCATCTCCTGGATTTCCTAGTCCGATAATGCTCCACAGCGACACGATGCAACATCCAATCGTCAATAAAAAATCGGGGTACGCGCCTAATGAAAATCCTCTCAAGCGAGAGGATTTTCCAATTGTATTCAACGCATGAAAAAAAACGGAAACCGGCGCATTCCATTCAGTGCTCCGATTATCCAGAATCGGTATTGCATAGATGATTTATTTCTTCTTATCGTCTTTCTTCTTATCGTCCTTCTTCTTATCGTCTTCTTTCTTGTCGCCTTCGTCTTTTTCTTCGCCTTCGGCTCCTTCAGCGCCTTCACCCTCTTCGCCCTCTTCACCTTCGACTTCTTCTTCAACAACCACTTCGAGTTTCGGTGCGGTGACGGAAGCCACGGTGCGGTCGGAAGAGACCAGGATGGTGTAACTGGGATCTTCGTGAAGATCGGAAACGTGTAAAGAATGTCCGATTTCCAAATGAGCGACGTCCAGTTCGATAAAGTTTGGAATTTCGAGAGGCAGACACTCGACCTCGATGTCACGCATCAACTGCTCGAACAGACCGCCTTCCTTGACGCCGTTGGGACTGCCGACGGCATGAATGGGAACCGAGGTGCGGATGGGTTTGTCGGTGGAGACCCGCAGGAAGTCGAGATGGCGCAGATCGCCGGTCAGCGGATGATGCTGCGCGTCACGGATCAGCGCCAGTGATTCACCCTCATCGCCATCGACGTGGAGGTTGACCAACATGTTTTCGCTCTCAACGTTATGGAAAACGTCTTCAATTTCCTGACGCGTAATCGTGACGGAAACAGAGCCTTGACCGCCGCCATAAACAACGCCTGGGATCAAGCCTTCGCGCCGGGCCGAGCGGGCTGCCCCTTTCCCGGTTTCACTGCGTTTTTTCAACTGAATATCAACTCGTTTCATCGTCTTTCTCCAACGTATTTGGATTTCTTCTTATTCTTCTTTTTGTTTACGGGGCGTGGCGTAAATAATCTCGCCGTGCTGCAAGTTGGCGAACGGCCCGATACTCATTCCGGGCGGGATCGAACAGCCGCGCAGATACGAGCTGTTGATATGACATTTTTCTCCAATTTCGGCTTCGTAAATCTGGGTCGTCGGACCGATCTGGCATCCTTGGCCGATGACACTGTCGCCATAAATTAAGGTATTCGGTTCGATAATGGTGTCAATCCCGATGGTCACACTATCGTCGATAAAGGTGCTTGAGGGATCGACGATGGTGACGCCCGACAGCATCAGTCGCTCCAGAATCCGGTTGCGCATGATCCGCTCGGCTTTGGCGAATTGGACCCGGTCGTTGATCCCCATGGTTTCGGACGGGTCTTTGGTGACGCAGGCTTCCACCCGCTTCTTTTCGGACACCATGATGTGGATCACGTCGGTCAGATAGTATTCGCCCTGTTCGTTCGCGGGTTCGACTTGATCCAGGGCGGTAAACAAATCCTTGGCGTCGAAGACGTACGTTCCCGTGTTGATTTCGCTGATCTTTTTCTCGTAGATATTGGCGTCTTTATCCTCCACGATCGACATGACCGTGTTGTCCTGATGGCGCAGGATACGTCCGTATCCTGCCGGTTTTCTCATCCGTGTCGTCAGGACCGTGGCGGAGGCGTCTTGATGACGGTGCCGTTCGATCAGTTTCTCGATGGTTGCCCGCGTCAGCAGCGGCGCGTCACCGACGAGGATCAGGATATCGCCATCGAAATCTTTCAGTTGGGAGCGTGTGGAGAGAACGGCGTGGCCGGTTCCCAGCCGGTCCTTCTGCAACGCGAATTCGACCTGAAAGTCTTTTAAGACATCTTTCACCATTTCGTTGGCGAAACCCACGACAACAATCTGTTTGTAATCGATCAAACTCTCGATCGATCGAAGGATATGTTCGATCATCGGACGTCCGCAAATACGATGCAGCGATTTCGGCGTCTGAGACCGCAGCCGGGTCCCGTCGCCTGCCGCCAGGATAACGGATGAGATGGGTTTATTCGCCATGATCGAAACGGATAGTTTCCTTCCGGGGAAAGAGCGTTTTTCCCTAGACTATTTTTCAAAAACACGTTTTGATAAGCGTTTCTAAAAAACCTTGAAAAGCTAAAGTTTTTTAGAATTCCAGCGTGTTCAATACGAACAAACTATTGAGAACCGCTCTAACATAAAAAAAGCCCGCAGGTTTTTGCCCTGACGGTCTATCTGTAATAGTTGGATACAAAAGAACATTTTCCTTTCTTAATACCGTTTCGTCAAGGGGTTTAGACGTTCCTGTTTAGTGGTGGTACGATTCGCCCTTAACAGCTGCACACCGTTTTGACACCAGTCCCGTGAAGGATTACCATGATTACATCCTCTGTTGATGCAAACATGATAATTTGAGGTAGTACAGATTCTTGGCATAAACCATGGAGGCACGCCAATGACGTACCTGCGAGTTACTCTGATGATCTCCGTGTTTTTGTCCTTCCGGGTTTTAACCCCCCCAGCGTGGGCACAGGAAAAAATTGAAAGCGTGATTCTGAGCGGAGAAGCAGGGATCGAAGTATTCTTCGAGATGCGTGATTCCACTTGGAGGTGGGTCCGTTACCGCGATGCAGAGACAGGCCGCAGTTGGGACATCGGAGGTCCCTGTTTCAGTCTTCAAACACCGGATAAAAGACGCACGAGCCTCGGTGAGAGGGGATTTGCAAGACTCGCAAGGTACTCGTCTCGAATCGTTCTCGAAACCGACCTCTCCACTCCTCCCGTAACAGTCAGACAAACCTACTCCTTCTGTACCGATGGAAGAACACTTCGCATACAAACGTCCCTGCGTTCATCGGGCGAGCGTGTCACTATTCAGCGGGTTGGGTTGCTGGAAATAGCCGTTTTGGGCGAGACATTTAGGCTGACCGGATCCGAGTACGTTTCTTGTCCCATTTTCGGCGAAAGGATTTTTGCGGGTATCGAGCATCCCTCCGCCATGACTCGAGTGGACGGTGAGACGCTTTTCTTGTCACAGCCCTCATACACAAAAGTTGGCGAGGAATGGGTAGATTTCCCGCCAGCGATATTCGGTTCTGCCTCTGATGCGGACTTTGTTGTGGGAGATCAGGAAGGTCTCAGACGGGCCTTCCTGCGGTATCTTAACACCGTTCGCATCAAACCACATGTTATGCATGTTCATTACAACGACTGGTGGACAGCGCCTATCCCTTCTTCCGAGGAATTCGTTTCAAAAAACATTAACAAAATAAAAAAGGATCTTTACGACCAGTCAGGTTTCTTCTTCGATTCCTACGCCCTGGACGCGGGGTGGTCTGATCCCCATTCCGTTTGGGAAATCGACAGGGACCAATTCCCTGATGGTTTCGACAAGATCCGCGACTTGCTCAAAGGAATCGGGAGTCGGCCAGGTCTCTGGGTTTCACCGAGTAGCCTGTACCCCTTCACTCTGGATAATACCTGGCTTGGATCGGAGGGCTACGAGGTAACACCCCACGATAGGTTAGGCTTGAACGCCTGCCTTTCTATCGGAGGAAAGTATCAAACCGCATTCAAAAAGGCGGTGCTGAAACACGCGCGCGAAACGAATCTGGGGCACATCAAGTTCGATGGTTTCATCCCTTCATGTGATGTTCCAAGTCACGGTCATCCGACGGATTCAGAATCCTATTTCCCCATCTCGGAAGGTCTTATGGAAGTGTTCGACGCCCTGCGGGAGATCGATTCGACCATTGCGTTGGAGCCAACCTGCTTCGGGTACAATCCAAGTCCGTGGTGGCTGATGCACGTCCCCTTCATCATCGGCCCTTTTGGAGATGACAGCCCGAAAGGCCGTGTCCCTTGTCCGGAGTGGATCGAGGCAATGACGACCGCTAGAGACATCAAAAACTTCGAGGGCAGGGATGCTTTCCTGATGCCCAGCACGGCTCTCCAATGCTTCGACATAATCGTTCAGTGCCCCGGTGCGTTTCAAAATCACGCTGTAATGGCTATCGGACGCGGACGCTGGTTTATCTCCTGTTATATCAATCCCGCGTTCATGGATGCCGAAGAATGGCGATTCTTCGCGGATCTAATGGCCTGGGCGAGGCACAACCGCGAATTCCTCCAGGAGCCAATCCCGATTGGAGGAAACCCAGCGGAGCGCCAATCGTACGGCTATGCCTTCCGGGATGCCACAAGAGAACTATTCTGTTTGCGGAATCCCTGGATCGAGGAGACATACATTGCTCTTCCGGATTCACTGGTGAGTACCGCATCACGCGAGGTTCGGACGCTGTATCCGCGACGGCAGAGACTCGCCACCGTGAAAGCAGGAGAGTCGCTTCCCTGTATTCATCTTGGTCCTTACGAGACGAAGTTCGTGGAAGTCGTCCCGAGCGACCGTCAGCAAACACCTGCGGCTGCGAATCAGGTCTCCAACCCAGGACCATCGGTATCCTGGAATGCCAGCCATGCCCCCACTATCGAACACTTTGTCTTCGCGGATGAGCCAGTACCGTTAGGCACTTCGTGGACTTGCCCTGATGGGAATACGAAAGAGATTTTCATTTTCAAACTCGAAGGAGATCTTGAGGTAAAGGGCGCCGCTACGACTGACCTGTACGTTCTATGCGAAGGAAACTCGATAGACGCTGCGTTTCCTGAGTTTGAATTGACCATCGACGGGATCAAGACTTCGGCTGAGATATCGACATCGGTCGGCACTTTTTCGGCCGGTGGTCATACAGACGAGGAGTGGGTGTGGTTGAAAATTCCATTCCCGGAAGGGAGGCGCCATCTGGCTCTTGAGGCAAGGTCTTCGAGTCGCGCAGCCAATTTCGGTGTTTTTCTTCGCGGAACGGTTGAGGCGCCCGACTCGTTGCCACCGTTCGAAACCGGTCCGAGTTTCCCATTGTTCCAACCGGAATCCATAATGTGGTCTCATACGATTGCGCCTCTCACCAGCTGTGAGATCAACTTGTCTCGTCCGAGGACAATCAGTCGCAGAATCGATCGCATAGAAGGGGTCTATCTCGACACCCTGGAGTGGATCGAATCCACCCCCTTATTATGGGGTAAAGTTCAACTCAATCGAAGCGTTAAGGGGCAAGCAATGACCATGGGTGGCCGAATATTCCATCGTGGAATCGGGACACATTCGCCTTCCCGCATCGTATACAATCGCCCAGCGGATTACGAGACTTTTGCTGCTACAATCGGCTGCGACCAGAAGGCTCTCGTCGGTTCAATCGTTTTCGTGGTCGAGGGTGACGGAAAGGAACTGTTCAGAAGTCCAGTCTTGAGAGCAGACAGCGCCCCCATGAATATCAGTGTTCCAATCGGCGGGATCAAAGAACTCGCGCTGATTTTGGAGGACGGCGGTGACCGCATCGCAGCCGATCATGGCAATTGGGCATACGCCCGGTTTTTGAAATGAGGAAAGGAAGTGGAAACGATCTACGCTGTGGAAGACAACCCGGTGTGAAGACAGGGGTTTAAACGCTCCAACAGGGTGAGTGCCGTCCGTTGGCCGAACTCGATCCACTCTTATCGGCAAAACGCCATCAGGATATCCGCCGCCACTTTCCCGCCATCCGAACGAAGCGACTCGAATGAAGAGCGGTCGTCTTCCGGTGAATTCCGGTTAAAAAAGTCGAGAAGAAAATCCCACTGACCCGAATAAAATTCATCGGAAGAGATCGAAATCGTCGGGATATAACGCTTCGATTCCCGCTCCAGTACCGATTGCTCGGGGAAATCCTTTCGAGGCGGATACGCAATCGGGATTTGGTGAACGATACATTCGGTCACGATTCCGTAGCCCATTTTGGCCAGAACCAGATCGGCGGCCTGAACGATGTCGGGATGATAGGTCGTTTTCGGGGGCAGATAGTGAACGTTCGGTTGATTCGCCAGGTCTTCGCTGAACGTCAGAAAAGTGATATCGCCGTAACGGCTCAAGCCGTCTTTATCGATACCGGCTATTCCCAGCCCGCCGAACGAAATCAAGACCACCTTTTCATCCGCACCCAGGCCCAAAGCGGTCCGTGTTTCTTCCCTGGACCTTTTGGCTCTCCGGGCGATCAGGGGGATATCCCGGATTTCCGGGAAAAACGACAGACCACCGGACAGCGGGGTTCGAAGCAATAGCGTGGCCTGTCGGTAATAATCGGCGAGTCGTTCGTTGAGCTCATTAAATGCGGGATCGTACTGAACGAACGGTTTGAAAATCCAATTCCAACTGAAATTCGCAATGATGACGGATGGGATCCCGGTGGCGCGGCCCACCGCGATAGCGAACGGTGAGATATCACCCACGACGACGTTCACGCCCCAGTCTTCGATCCGTTTCGCTTCCTCTTCCGCCATCGCTGGATAGCGATCCAGCAATTCCCGCCACGTTTCCGCCGTACGTCCGACGTCTTGCTTGAAACAATCGAACTGAATGATCCCCGGATCGTGGTTCAGTGTGTGGAATGAGAAGGGCCGTGACAGCGATTCTTCGATCAGCCATTTCGGCGCGGTGGAAACGATTTCGACGTCAACCGATTCGGGAAGATTGGCGATGACCTCGATTTCACGGGTGGCGTGGCCGAAACCGTGGGATGAAATGTAAAAAGCGATTCGTGGCATCCGTAAAAGAACCTGTATTTCGTATTAATAGGGTGTAAAATTGGGCGGATAATGATCTCTTAATCATATCAAGGAGAAAACAAGAATGAAGAACCGCATTGGGATTACGATCGTTTTATCGGTTTTTATAAGTTCGGTATCATTTGGTGAGACCCGTCTGATTTCCAAAGAAGAATTGACCGATAAAATCACGGGATTCTGGATTGGACAGCTGGTAGGTAACTATATGGGATTTCCTTTTGAAAACGTGTACCAGGATAAGCCGTGCCCGATTTTCGTGGACCGATACTATACCTATAAAGATGCCGACAAAGTCAAAATGAACGATAAAGATTTGCGTGGATTCATCAATATCTTTGCCGACGCGTTCGAGGGCGCTTTTTCCGATGACGATACCGATATCGAATTCGTGACGCTCCATGCGGTTGAGCAATTCGGACTCGATCTGACTTATCCCGAAATCACGGAAATGTGGAAAAAACACATCAACCGTAAAATCTGGGTTGCCAACCGCACCGCCCGCGACTTGATGGAGAAAGGCTTGGTCGCACCCGATACCGGGAAGATGGAAAACAATCCCAACTGGTTTCAGATCGATCCACAATTGGTCAACGAAATCTGGAGCGCCTTTTATCCGGGAATGACTGGGAAAGCCGCTGAACGCGCGCTATGGGGGGCGCGAATCACCAACGACCGTTGGGGCACTCACCCCACGATTGCTTATGCGGTGATGTACAGTGCCGCCTTTTTCGAGAAAGACGTTCACCAATTAGTCGATAGGGCACTGAAAGCGGTTCCCAATGAAGGACCATTCGCCGAAGGAATGCGCGATGTGATCGCGTGGTGTCAAGAAGATGGTGATTGGCGAATCACCCGGCAGCGCATTCATGAAAAATACAACCAGTATAAAAATGGCGATTACGAAGCCCCATCATCGCCGGTTTCATCCCTGCAGAACGGGCTGTGCG
The DNA here is from genome assembly GCA_964606645.1 of uncultured bacterium. Lineage (GTDB taxonomy): Bacteria > Hinthialibacterota > Hinthialibacteria > Hinthialibacterales > Hinthialibacteraceae > CAZSIZ01. Next base: position 570 of record CAZSIZ010000131.1, on the reverse strand, counting down.
GCATCATGGCCATCCTGTATGGAGAAGGCGATTTCATGAAAACCACCGGTATCGCCGTATCGGCCGGTTACGACTGTGACAATCAAGGCGCGACCTGCGCGGGATTGATCGGGGTGATGCAAGGCGCCGATTGCATTCCCGATTTCCTGACTAAGGAACTGCCTCGACACGGCAAGTGGGACAAACCGTTCAACGACCGCTATCTGAATTATTCGCGCGATGGATTGCCGATTGTGACTAAAATCAGCGATATCGTGTCACGGATCACGGCAATCGCAGAAAAAGCGATTCTCAAAAACGGTGGACGGATTGTCCGCCGCGACGGTCAAATATGGTACGAAATTCATTCCGATTTCTAAGCCACGTTCACTTCCCGATCTTTGAAACATTCCGTATCCTCTTCCACCATCACTAGATAGTGTCCATCGATTTCGACGTCAACCGATTCGGGAAGATTGGCGATGACCTCGATTTCGCGAGTGGTATGGCCGAAACCGTGGGATGAAATGTAAAAACGATTGGACGAAGCGGCTACGCCGCAGGAATCGTGAAGCCAAGGTGATCGAAACG
>CAZSIZ010000130.1:0-16035 GCA_964606645.1 uncultured bacterium | reverse complement strand
ACGGGTCACACCGGGTGACTCCGGGTGGGTCAGACTAGCCCGGCGGCTGACACCATCGAATCGGAGTGTCATTGTCGATTCGCTCAAGAATCTTAACTGGATCGACCGATCCGTCTTTCACACTCCTTTTCTTCATGGCTTTTCTGTGGTCAAATAGTAAAAACGAATCACCGTGAGAAGGAGAAAACCATGCGAAAATTATTTCTATTCGTGATTTCAGTGGTGTTACTCATGAGCGCGCCAGTCCAGTTGTCGCAGGCGCAGGACGATTACCGGCGGCTTCCCGTTCGGGAATACATGGACAAGATGAAAGCCGGTTGGATCGGTCAGATGGCGGGAGTCGGCTGGGGCGGCCCGACGGAATTTAAGTGGAACGGCAAGATCATCCCTGAAAACAAGATGCCGTCCTGGAAGCCTGGTCTCATCAATCAGTTCAATCAGGACGATATCTATGTGGAGATGACGTTCCTGCGTTCGATGGAACTCTACGGCCTGGACGTCTCCATTCGCCAGGCGGGGATCGATTTTGCCAACAGCGGTTACCGGCTCTGGCACGCGAACCGGGCCGGGCGTGAAAACCTGCGAAACGGGATCGCCCCGCCCGATTCGGGCCACCCGAAGTTCAACTCGCACGCCGACGATATCGACTATCAGATCGAGGCGGATTTCTCCGGCCTGATCGCTCCCGGGCTGCCCAACACGGGCATCCAGATGGGCGAAGTCTTCGGGCGCTTGATGAACTACGGCGACGGTCTCTACGGAGGGCAGTTCGTCGCGGGCATGTACGCCGAAGCCTTTTTCGAGACCGAACCGAAATTGATCGTGCTCGCCGGGCTGAGTTGCATACCCGAAGAAAGCCTATACGCGGAGACCATCCGCGACGTGCTGAAATGGCATGAAGCGAATCCGGACGATTGGCAGAAGACATGGCATCTCATCAATGAGAAATATCAATTGAATCACGATAACCGCCGCTTCTCCTGCTCCGGTCCCGAAGCGGATTTCAACATCGACGCTAAGATCAACGGAGCCTATATCGTGATGGGGCTGCTGTACGGGGAAGGCGATCTGGATAAAACGATTGTCATCTCGACTCGCTGCGGCCAGGACTCCGACTGCAATCCCTCGAATGCCGGTGGGGTACTTTTTACAACCATCGGATTCTCGAACCTGCCGGAGCGGTTTACGGAAGCCTTGAACGAAGAGAATCACTTCGAACACACGGCCTATAATTTCCCGAAACTCATTGCCGTCTGTGAACGGCTGGCCCGTCAAGCGGTGTTGAGCGCGGGAGGACGAGTCGAGAAGGATGCGGACGGCAACGAAGTCTTCGTGATCCCCGTCCGCGAACCGAAACCCTCCCCGCTGGAGAATTGCTGGGAACCAGGCCCCTTCGCGAGCAGCCGGTTTAGCGATGAGGAGATGGAGAAGATTACCGCGCTCTCCTCAGCGAAAGCCATGAACAAAAAAATGAACGAAGGAATCGAGAAGATCGCGCCGGGGTGGAGCGTCAGCCAGTGCGGGCGGGATATGGAGCCTGGATTTTACGAAAACGTCAACGGGATCGAAAACGCTTTAATGACACACCCCATGAATCAAGACACCCCCTGCATTCTGAGCCGTGATTTGGAGATTCCAGTAGGAAAAAGAACGTACTTGCGCCTGAGAGTTGGCCACCATCCGGAAGGCGACTGGACGCTGATTGTGAAGGCGGACGGCCAGGAACTCTACCAAACGACGATCGGATCGACGGTGAACGGATTACAGGGCGTCAACATCGATCTCAGTAATTACGCGGGGAAAACCGTTAAGTTGGAATTACTGAACCAGGCCAACGGATGGCGCTTCGAGGCGGCCTACTGGACCCAAATCGAACTGGACAGCCGCTGAACCTTGAATGGAAACGATCGTGTGATTCGAAAGGCGGCTAGTAGCCGCCTTTCGCTTTGAGACGATTAAAAAACATCGATAAAAGAATACGAAACGATCTCGACAGGAGGCAGACCATGTTACGACCGGGATATCTCATCGCTCTTACTCTACTCATCGCCGTGGGAACGGTTGGTGCGTCCGAACGCGACCTCTCGCCCAAGCCGGGCGAGCGTCAACTGCCGACCGCCATGCACTCGGCCATGAAAGACCTTCCCCGCATCACGGTGGGGCAGGCCAACGCCGACATCATCGGCAATGATAATCGCGTCCTGCAAGCGGCTGTCGATTACATCGCCGGGCTGGGAGGCGGCGTAGTCGTCATCGGAGAAGGCACGTATCGGATGCGCGATTCGCTCCACCTGCGTTCCCACGTCACGGTTCGAGGAACGAAAGGGAAAACGATCCTCTTCAAACATCAAAGCGTCACATCCCCGCTCGCCCTCGACGGCGATTTCGGGGAGGAACAGATCACAGTCGAAAATCCGGATGGTTTCGACGTCGGCTGCGGGGTGGCGATCTGGGACAACGGGGCAGGCGGCTTTCACACCACCGTCGGACGCATTACCGGGCGCAACGGCAACACATTTTCAATCGATCATCCCTTGATGTCCGACTGCATGGTCCACAACAACGCCAAGGCTGTCACCGTATTCCCCGTGATCAGTGGTTATCATCTCGAGGGCGCTTGCGTCGAAGATTTGATCGTCGATGGCAACAAGGAGAACAACGAATCGCTCAACGGCTGCCGGGGTGCGGGGATTTTTCTCTTCCGCGGATTCGGAACGGTCATCGAACGATGTGTGATCCGAAACTACAATGGCGACGGGATCAGTTTCCAGCAATCCAACGACGTGACGGTGACCGATTGTCTATCGGAAGACAACACAGTGCTGGGTCTTCATCCCGGCAGCGGTTCACAGCGGCCCCGCGTGCGGAATTGCGTTTCCCGCCGCAACGGATCCGACGGTCTCTTTCTTTGCTGGCGCGTGCGGCATGGAATCTTCGAGAACAATCTGCTGGAATCGAACGGCCGCTTCGGCATCTCTATCGGCCATAAGGATTCCGACAACCTGTTCCGAAAAAACGTATCGCGGTCCAACGATCAAAACGGTGTATTCTTCCGAAATGAAACCTTGGGCATGGCCGGACACCGCAACCGGCTGGAAGACAACGTTATCGAAAACAACGGGAAAGAAGGCAACACGGCGGGAATCCGTATTCGCGGCGAAGTGAACGGCCTAGTGTTTAAAAACAACATCATTCGAGATACCCGCCCGTCCGGTTCGAAAACGCAGACCGTCGGTATCCTTATCGAAGAGAAAGCGGGCGGTGTAACACTCGAAGGCAACACCATCGAAGCCAAAACCAAGATCGACGACAAACGTAATACGAAAGAATAATCGGATTTGGATTGAAATTGAACGCTCCGTATCGACTATTTCGATACGGGGCGTTGTTTGTCTTTCGATAAACGTAGTGGATGTGTTCTAAAACAGCATTTTACGCAGAATCGTCTGATGCCGGTCGGGACCGACGGAGATGATCTGAACCGGCACACCCAGCCACGCTTCGATATTCTTCACGTACGATTGCGCCGTTTCGGGCAAATCGTCGAATTGCGTGATTCCGGAGATGTCTTCATCCCAACTCGGCCGGGTTTCGTAAACCGGTTTGACGCTGGGAAGCAGATTCATGTTCGCCGGAAGGGACGTGTAGGTTTTCCCATTGATGTCGTAGGACGTGCAGACTTTGATTTCCGGCACGGAATTGAGAATATCGAGCCGGGTCAACCCAATCCCGGAAATTCCTGAAACCCGGCAGGCGTAGCGTAACTGAGGGATGTCCAGCCATCCACAGCGCCGCGGACGGCCCGTCGTTGCGCCGTATTCGCCGACCGGACCGGCGTTTCGAATTTGGTCCGCCTCATCGCCGAAGAGCTCGGTGGGGAAGGGGCCTTCTCCGACACGTGTCGTATAAGCCTTGGCGATACCGAGTACCCCGGTGATTTTCATCGGGGGGATCGAACTACCGGTGCAAACCCCGCCGGCGGTGGAGTTGGACGAGGTCAGGAACGGATAGGTTCCGTAATCGATGTCCAGCATCGTCCCCTGAGCGCCCTCGCAGAGGATGTTTTTATTGTCATCCAACGCCTTGGCGAACTCCAGCGTCGTATCCACCACGAATGGAGCCAGTCGTTTACCGCACTCGTTGAGCGAATCGAACAGATCCTCGAATTTGAGGGGTTCGCTGTTGTAGACGTTCTGAATGATCGTGTTTTTCAGTTCCAGATTCGTCTTCAGACGTTGTTCCAGGATATTCTCGTCGATGAGATCGAATAGACGCATGCCATACCGGGCGACCTTGTCCATATAGGCTGGGCCGATCCCGCGCCGTGTCGTGCCGAGGCCTTCCCCGCCGCGCCGTTCCTCTTCGAGGCCGTCGAGCAGTTTGTGGTAAGGCATGATCGTATGAGCCTGGCCGCTGATCTTCATGCGGTCCGGAGTAATCTTCAAACCTTTCTTGGCCAGATCGTCCAATTCATCGATCAGGACAAACGGATCGATGACCACACCATTACCAACTAAGTTGAGCGTGTTTTCTTTCAGAATTCCGCTGGGGATCAGATGGAAGATGTATTTTTTATCCCCGACGTGAATCGTGTGGCCCGCGTTGTTCCCGCCTTGATGGCGGCTGACCACGTCCGCATCTTCGCACAGAAAGTCGATAATCTTTCCCTTACCTTCGTCACCCCATTGGCAACCCACTGTTACGACAACCGACATGTCCTTATCCTCGTTATTCGATTAGATTTAACAATCGAAAGGTGGGCTTGAACCCACCTTTTTCGATTCGTCATTAAGTATTCAGATCGGCTGAGAATCGATTCAACCGAATCATTTTATTTCTATATATTTTATTTCTGTTTTAAGGTTTTCTCAATGTGTGCGGAATGGAAACAGGATAAATATTACGGTTTGAAGAGATCGCGGCCTTCCATTTCCTTGGGTTTCTTTAAACCGAAATATCCCAAGACCGTCGGCGCGAAATCGTACAGGGAAACCTTGGACCGTTCGATCTTTTTATTACAGAAAAAGATACCTGGAACGTGTTCGGGCGCGACGCTGCAATGATCGGCGCTCCATTTTTCCAGGTTGTCTTCAATGGCATCGCCAGACGATATCCCGCCCAGGCACGTCTGCCAGGAGACGCGGTAGCCTTGGTTGAAACAGACTTGTAAATCGGGAGCGTCGTGGATGTCGTCCGCGTATTTCCCGCTCCATATTTCTTCGCGTTTCTTCACATGAGTTACGACGGAGGTTCCGTCTACATCTTTGAGTGTTTTGAACTTAGATGCAATAGATTCACAAAGCGCATCATAGTTATTCTGCAAGACGATTCCCATCGGCTCACGATCTTTTTTGTTGATGTAAATCTGCCCCAATCCCATTGAGTAGGCCTCGGTTTTGCTCCAATCGACGTAAGAGAAGAAATCGGAACCGCTACTGACCAGGTCGGCCAGACGCATATCGCTGTCGATCAGGCCGCTGCCCTTAATGGCGAGAAAGCCGTTGTCGTACAGCCATTTGTTAATATGCACCTGCCGCCGCCAACTCTTAAAACCGTGGTCGGACATAACCATCAGAGTCGCGTCGGGATCGTTTTCGATCTTCTTCATCATTCGGCCCACGATCTGATCCATTTTAATGTAGACCTTCTTGATCGTGTTCTCGTATTTCGCGAGATAACCGGGATTGTCTTTGGGATGCATGGGGTGCGATGGATCGATGAAGCGGTAGAACATGTGCGAAACGCGGTCCGTCGCGGAGAAGACGGAGACGATCACGTTGTTCGTGGTGCGTTCCATCGTTTCGAAAAGTTTGGCTTCCCGCGCGTTCATGATGTCGAAGAGATCGTCGATGAAACCGTCTTCTTCCAGCGCCCCGTCTTTCAGGCCGTGAGTTTCCGCCGCCCAGCCCCGCGTTTTGAAGAGCTTTCCGGTCCAGTCCACCAACTCTTTGGAATACGACTTCGGATGCGAGATGGGGATGACCGGTTTGCGGGGATCGATATCCGGCGACGACATGAATATCTTGAACGAATCTTCCGATAAATCCTGGGGATAGAACCGGCAGATCGCCCGCGCTTTGGCGATTGATACGATCGGGAAATGAAGGGTGAACCACTCGCTCCATTGGTTTAACTTGGCTTGCTTCTTTTCCTTGCCCACCTGAATTTCGACCGTTTCGCTGTCGATCCGTTTGAACGTGACGGGCAGTTTGATGGGGTGAGCCGGATCCGAGGCGAGTTGTTTAGCAATTTTCTTTTCTTCGGTGATAAATTGATGGCTGATTTCACGGGCTTTACTGATTCTCGTGACGCTTTTATCTTTGACGTATTTCGTCCCCTTCATGAAATACGTTTTCAGTGCTTCAACTCGTTGATAGAGGTCTTCCGAATGCAAATAGGAATGATAGGCCATCTTGGCCGAGACGCGCATGCTGACGTAATTGGCCGACCTCGCGCGTTTTTCAGGATTGTCGAATCGCTCGCCCTGAAGGCTTTTGAGATGCGCTTCCCATTCGTACATGCTCAGGATGGCGTCCAGTTGTTTCTTCTCCAATTCACGCAGTTCCTCATCGTGAACTGGGTCGTTCGGCCCCCAGGCGAAAGCAGAATAGGTATTGCCCTCTTTGGTGAGACGTTCGGTCTTAACGCCAAATGTCGAATCTTGGATTTTCTCGTCTTCCTTACCTTTGGAATAAACGAAATGGTGTGCGGTCGCCTGCATACCCCGCACGTCGGGAACGCCCAGGCCGGCAAGCACACGGCCGTAATTCAGTTTGGGCGGGGGAAAGGTGATTGGCATATCGATCAACGATGTGGGGATTCCGTTTTTGCTCAGCACGTCCCAGAACGCCGTCCCGCCACGCCGAAAGATGGCTTTAGGCATTTTGATCGGAAGCATTTTCCAGAGAAACTTGGCATGGCCCTTCGCGACGAACGACTCGATCGACGGCATGTAAGACCCAGCCGGTCGCCGTAGAAAATCGTAAACCCCATGCCGTCCGGCATTACCCCCGACCGCGAAACAGGACCACGCCACTGGCGATTCCGGTGGGAAGCACGTATTCATGTTCATCCGACTTCCCATGCGTGCCAGTTTCCTGAAATTGGGCAGGTCGTCCCACCACTTGCTGACCAGATCGGGATCGGCCCCGTCGAAACCGAGGATGATAAGCTTCTTTTTCATCTTCCGAAGTCTCGGCTTGAACGGGTTATAGAAATAGACACAAAACGCGGCGATCAAAACGACGAGCAAGAATTTACGGCGCAATATCTTACGTTGCAGTGGTTTTCGAGTTGGTGTGTTATTGTCTGATTTTTCTGGCTGGCTGGTCTGATTCATGAAACTTTCAACTTTCCCTCACCCTAATCCTCTCCCATGAATGGAGAGGGGACGTCTTTCAGTTATTCAGAAGGCACGATCTGCGGAAGAATTTCACCGGATTTTCCGCTTAGATGTATATCCACGCTGGGTGTCATCGATGTCTCGCCCGGATTGATTTCGATCAACGTTCCCTTGCTGTTCCGGGCGTGCTGTGCCCAATGGGTAATGTAGCCGAAACTGGCTTCGGTTCCAATTATGAGAACCACATCGACCGGCCCCTGAGCGAGAAACGATTGTGTCTCTTCAACGGCAGGCCCCTCGATGGACTCGCCGAACCAGACGACGTTTGGGCGTTCCAACTCACCGCAAGACGCGCATCGTGGAGGAAGATCCGGCATCGGCGCGCGGCGGTCTTCACGAACCGTGCCTTCGTACATACAGCGTACTTCCCAAATTTTACCATGAATATGCGCCAGGTTCAAAGAACCGGCCTGCTCGTGCAAGTCATCAACGTTTTGTGTCAGAAGAAAATAACGCTCCTTGATCTTTTCCAGTTGTGCTAGCGCGTAATGGCCGGGATTGGGCTGCACCTCTGTAAGTTGCGTTCGCCGCTGGTCGTACCATTCCCAGACGAACTTGGGATCGGCGTTGAAGGCTTCGGGAGTGGCGACTTTCATGGGATCGATCTGCTTCCACATCCCGCAGGCGTCGCGAAAGGTCGGAACCCCGCTCTCGGCGGAAACGCCTGCGCCGGTGATGACGAAAGCGCTTTTCGCGTCTTCAAGCAGTTGTTTGGCCTGCTGAATCGATTCTTCCTGATTGGACATGGTTTCGTTGCCTCCTTACAGGGCATGCGTCACGGTGACGACGATCAAAGCGGTTGTGCCGCCCGCGAATGTATTCATCAAATTCATCCACTCGTTACTGACGTCGATTCCTTTTTCGGTCCAATAGGCACCGATGTACGATTCGATATAGAAACCCGCCCAACCTCCCAGTGTGACCGCCGGGATGAAATTCACTGGGATTGCGTCGACGGCGTAGGCGCATAAAGCTATCACCAGCGAGGCCGCCATGCCGAACAAGGTTCCTTCGACCGACACCGCTCCAACGGTCCCCGGAGACACGGGTTTGAAGGTCGTCGGCAGGAAGGGATTTTTTCCGAAGACCTGGCCCAGTTCACTGGAGATCGTGTCGCTCAAAGCCGTTGCTAAGGCGGCGCAGAAGAATAAAGCAATAAGGAGATCCGCTCCTTGAGTGAAGCCAAGCACCACCGCCGCGATCAATGGGCACAAGCAATTGGCCGCCGCGTGTTTGGCGCCACGGCGGCCGCCTTTTTCCTGCGCGCCCCCGATCTTCTTTTTTTCTTGATAGCCGTATTTCGTCGCGCCGCTGGCCAGCACGAAAAAGATGACAAGCAGTAGAAAGAGATTCCAACCGCCCAGCGCGTAAATCAGAATCCCCATGATCCCGCCGCCAATCGCGCCGGACAGCGATACGAGCGCCAGCATCCAGGCCAGCCCGGCCACGCAAACGTTGATTTCAATGGCCAGCACCCATGTTTCCGCCGAGAAGGTCAATGGTTCGACCGCAATGTCTAAATTCCATAGCAGTGCCAGAAACGCCGCGCCGATCAGGGTGACGACGATATTGTCGTCCCAGGGAAGCGGCAGGGTTTCGTAGACCGCCGCCACCGCCGCCGCGCCGAACGCGACGAACAGGAGATGGTTGAACGACGGAACCGGTCCGGTCCACGCCATCAGCAGAAACGCCCCCGTTCCGGCGAAGAGGATAAACGCGAGCATTCCCCCAAACGATTTTTTCGGATGCCAGGGTATCGCGGCCAAAGGAAATCGTTTTCCGACAAGTGTCGAAAAACCGTCCCCGCAGGCGAGGATAGCCCAGCCGCCCGCTGCCAGGTTGAGGCGGTCCGGGAAAAAGAGAATCAGCAGCGCCACCATCAATGGGTACAGGGCGATTCCCTGACACATCCCTTCGTCTTTGCGGAAGACCTGGGGGGCGTATTTTGGTAAGATAAAGACGTTATGGATAAAAGCGGTCATCGCCAGCAGCAGCGCCCAGGACGGGGTCAGAAAGCGGAACGTCAACGCAAAAAGCACGCAGGCGATATGTACGGTCTGGCGGCTGGTTTCTCGAGTCATCGGAGCGGTTATTTATCCTCCCGTTCGTGTAAAAATCGGTCGAGTGAGGGTGATATAGTATAGTGCGCTTTGAAGGCTTCGTATTCCCGTGCGCGCTGCTTGGCCAGGGGATTACCCCATGCGGCGCGCAGGATCAGATTCTTAGGCGTCTCTTCCGGTGAGACGAATTCGCCTGCCGTCACCGTATACCCGTTCGCTTCCAGGAAGAGTGACCGCGCCATGTCGGTGAGCAGATCGGCGAAACGATGTTTGAAGATGCCGTGCTTAGCCAGAGGGTACATCGGAGGTGTCTCGATCTGATCCGCCAGTTCGTGCTGGCAGCAAGGAACGATGGCCATCTGCTTGACTTTTCGTGCAACCCCACAGGCAATCGCTTCGTCGGTGGCAGTGTCGCAGGCGTGAAGGCTGACGAGCAGATCGATGCGTTTGGGGAGGTTCGCTTCCCGAATGGAAGTGCATTGAAAACTCATGTCGCGCAGACCGAGTCGATCCGCCCGCTCGCGGCACTGGCCGATCAACGGTTCCGACGTATCGATTCCGATAAACCGCGACGCGCGGTTCAACACACGTTGCATAAACCAAAAGAGCACGAAGCCGAGATATGATTTTCCACAGCCGCAATCGACGATCGTAAACGTTCCTTTGGATTCATTCTGGAACTGCGGGGAGAGCAAATCGAGAAAGTGGTTGACTTGTTTGAATTTTTTCCGCATCGCGGCCTTGATCTCACCCTCCGCCGTCATCAGTTCGATTGTTTTTAGCAGAGGCGCGGCTTGGCCGGGATCAAGATGCGTGGCTTTACCCACCGCCCATAATGGATTTTTCAAAATCGATTGATGGTCTTCGAGGGTCTCGCGGGTGACGGATGTTCCCTTGATAGCGAACCGCACCGCTTTTTCCCCGCTGGCGATGATGAGTGAATCACCGCTTTCCTGCAGTTCGCTCAGAATCGCATCGGGCAATTCGGAAGCAGAAAACCGGACAGGTTCCGAAGTTCCTTTTTTGAAAAGCAAGTAAATGGGATCGCTTTCTTCGGTGTGGCGAAAGTTGGCTGTTTCGATTCCGTTATTCAGGACAGTGAATTGTGCGCGTTCCGGTTCGGTTTCAAGCGCGTGAGCGATGGCGGATCGCAAGAATGGATTCTGTGAAGGAGCCGGTGATTTCATGGGGTACACAGACCGTCTTCGTCACCCTGATTCATATCACTCGAATCGGAGACCAGGGGAACGAAGACACAGGGAATCAGACTTTCGGAAACGGGGATCCCATTTTTCTTCGTGATGCGGGTCAGCGTTTGAATCCGGGGTTCGCCGATTGGAACGAGCAGTGAGCCGCCGTCTTCCAATTGATCGACGAGCTGTTTCGGAACGGTTCTCGCCGCCGCTGTGACGATGATCTTATCGAACGGTGCGTTTTCCCGCCAGCCTTGTGTCCCGTCGCCTACGTTGAAATGAAGCGTATTGATTCCCATGGTTTGAACCGTGCGCTGAGCGCTGGTACTGAGCGTAAAGTGACGTTCGACCGTATAGACTTCCTTGCATAAAAACGAAAGGATCGCCGCCTGATAACCCGAACCCGTTCCGATTTCCAAAATCCGGTCGCTCATCTGACAGTTCAGCGCATCGGTCATATACGCCACGATGTAGGGTTGAGAGATCGTGGCCTGATCTTCGGGGAGGCATAACGGATGGTCTTGATAGGCTTCGCTTTGAAGGTCTTCGGGCACGAAAAGATGGCGCGGCACTCGCTGCATGGCTTCCAGAATACGGGGATTGGTGACGCCCCGGGCCACGATTTGGTGCTGAAGCATATCCAAGAGTTGCCGGTCGTAATCCATAATGATCTCTTCCATTTTGATTATTAAAATGGTACTGGTTGGATCGCGGCTTGTAAATGAGCGCTTCAGTGGGATTCCCAGGTGAATACGGGCGTATTAAACTGAATGAAACAGAGTAGTCGACTCTCACGAGTTCTGCATAACGTTTTAAATTGCAGTTTTTAAATCCCCTCTCCCTCTGGGAGAGGTTAGGGTGAGGGCGATCAAGCAATAGCGTATCGATTTCACAATAACTTTTTTAGATCAATAAACCTTAAACCCTAAACCCTGTTTGGAAAGGTACGATGGATCGGGAAAAAGAACGGATTGCCGGAACGATTCTGTGCGCGATCGGGATTTGGTTTTACGCCCAATCCGCTATCAATTCCGGTTTTTTCTATCCAACACAAAACGATTTCAAGCATCTCTACGTCGCCGGGTATCTGGCCGACCGGGATGGGGATTTTTTCAACGATAGAATACTACGTTCGACGTTCAGCTATTTGAGAACCAAAGATCACATTAACGACGGCATCAATCCCTTCGTCTACCCTCCATTCTTTGCCTGGATTCTGATCCCGCTAAGCCAATTCTCCTATCACCTGGCCTGGTTTCTGTTTACGCTGCTCAGCCAGACCGCTTACATCGCGTCATTGGCGTTTCTCGTACGAATTCTCTGCCGGAATGAGGAGAGCCAACTCTTCTGGTGGGGTGTGCTGATGGCGCTGTCCGGCTGCTTCTACCCCGTGTTCAAGACGTATTCCGCCGGGCAGATGAATACGTTTGTGCTGCTGGTCCTCTGCTGCTCTTTGTACCTATTGCAGAGACGGCGCGATGAGGAAGCCGGGATCGTGCTCGGTTTGGGAGCCGCGATCAAACTCGCGCCCGCTTTTATGCTGATCTATCTCGCCTGGAAAGGCCGTTGGAGGGCGGTGATTGCCGGGGCGGTTGTGGTCGTTCTATCGTTTGTGATTTCGTGCGGTGTGCTTGGCTTCGATGTCCATCGCCCATTTCTGAAAATGACAGGCGAAATGTCCTATGGCCACTCGACCTGGGCACACTTGGACCAACACTATCACGTCGATCCCTATAACCAGGCCCCCTCCGCGCTCTGGTACCGGCTGTTCACCCAAAACCGCACCCAGCGCGGCGCGATCGTCGCCATCGGCATTGCCGACTCACCGGCGCTGGCTAAAGGACTCTCCTACTTAACCGCGCTGCTCGTGATGGGATCCCTGCTGTGGATAACCCGGCGTGGAAACAGGCAATGCGATACCGCCGAGTTTTCCCTCTGGAGCCTTGGGATGCTGCTGCTGCCTAGCCTGTTGTGGGATCATTACCTCACGCAGGCAATGTTAGCCATTGCGGTTGCTCTATATCTGGCCTGGGGGGGACATCGGAAAGCATTATGGGCGCTGGGAATAGGAATCGCGGCGATGGCCTTCCCATTCCAGCACGATTACGACGCCTACAAAGTCGGCTTTTTCACCTTGGTCATGTCGGTCAAACTTTTCGGCCTGCTCTTCCTCTTCCTCTTCCTCGCGCTGAACCGTCAATGCGAGGTAACGGTGAAAGACGATTTTTCAATTCTTTGATATTTGTCGTAATTCTATGATCCGTATTGTGACACAGCCTGGAAGCATAGCCCACCATTCCTCTTATCCGATGTAACCGGGAGGTTGTAAAGGATTAAACCTTGTCAGTCTATTTGATCGCAAAACGGTCACAAAATAATAATTCTAAATTCAACTGACAACTGATAACTTACGGTCTCACCAAGTGATGCCAGTTGGCCAGCAGAATCAGCAGATCGCCGATATCGATTTTTCCGTCGTTATTCAGATCGGCTTCCGGATTCATCGCGGTTGGGACCGGGACGGGGGTTGGGGTTAGGGGATTGTGGGTAGGCGTCGGCGTGACGGCCAGTTGTAAGTACATAACCGGCGCGTTGTTCGAATAAGGTCCGTAATATTCCGGAATCCCGCTGCGGGATTTCGCCCGCACGGAAAATTGGTACGCATGCCCGTATTGCGGCCCGGATTGAAAATTGGGGCTGACTGCATCCGACTCGCCGGGTATCCACTCAAACCGGTCCGTCTCCCCAGTGCCTGTCTTACCTAGATAGAGAAGCATCCCGTCATCCACACTGACCCAGATATGGTAGTCCGTCACATCCAGCGGCGGCAGGTTCCAGCGGATCGTAAGCGCTTTCTCGCCGGGGGGATCGAAATCGGTCCCTCCGGACAGATCGTCCGGTGAATAGTAGTCGTCGGTCACGATAACTGCCGACTGAATTCCTGGCGTGGCCGTAGGCGTTTCGACCGGTGTCTCGGTCGGTGTTTCGGTTGGCGTTTCGGTCGGTGTGTTGGTTGGCGTTTCAATGGGAGTATAGGTCGAAGTTGGCGTAAAGGTCATAGTGGGTGTACTGGTGTTGGTCGGTGAATGGGTGGCGGTGGGGATTTGAAGTTCGGTCGCGGTTGCAGTCGGGCTGTGAGTCGATGTGGCCGTAGGAGCCGGTTCCACACCGAGCGGTTTGATCGTCACGACGATCCGGTAACTCGTGTCGTCGTAATTGAGGATCGGTCCGTCGAAATCGTACCACCCGTTGTTCGCGCCTCCCAGTCCCATATTGAGGTGAACTTGAAACTCGCCGTTAACCGCCCGGTAGGCGTCCACTACGGCGGCGTGATAGCTGTCGCGGGCCAGCGAACTCAGATGGATCGCGGCGGGACGGCCCGCGTCAATCTCTTGCGCTACGATCTCCTTGACCCGCTCGAGGGAGTGTTCGGCGGCCGAGTAATCGTGAATCTCACATTCATAATGGTTCGAGATGTCGTGCGTGCTGCCCAGGATGATATCGCCCGCGCCGAAATCCTGCTTGATGGAGACCGCGGTGTCGTACAGATACCGGGCGGTCTCTTCGATGGACGCTTCCGGTGTATCGTCGTTGAAGCCGGAGACGATCGAGTCCCAATCGAATTCGTGATCGTGAAAAGCCTCTTTGATGGTGTAGCCCGTGGTCGTATCGTAATGGACATATCCGGCTGGACTCAGGCGGTGGAAATACAGGATTTGGGAGAAGGCGGTGGCCCAACTCACCAATTGCAGGTGATCGGGAGAAAATTTCGCATAGTCGCCCCGTTTATCCCAATAGGTATCTAGCAGCGGCGTATCCTGCGCGTGAAGCGTGCCTGGGATGGTTGGCAGAAGGAAAAACAACAGCGCGGCAGAAAACGCGCGAGTAGAAAACGAATTGCAATGAACCATGAACGTCCCTCAATTTCGATCACAGCTGCCCGGCGAGAAGATAAAGGGCCAATTTCATACTGCGCGAAATACCAGCCCCAATGAGCGGCAGCCCATTTTCGCTTCGACCGAATGGCTAGAGTATCATAACAATAATTATATTACGCTCCGGTAAAAAGTCAGACCTTGCAGACGAAACGGCAAGAGATAGTTATTCATAAGTTATCCTTATATACTAAACCTTGTGGCTGCTGAAACGATTCTTGACTTTTTGCCGTTTCGTTTCAGTTACATTAATTCCGGTCCGATATTTTGTCAATCAATTTCTCGATTTCGATTCAGCCAGCCGGAAACTCGATGGGATGGTATGGCCGCTTCCACCAATAACGATTCGATAGAGCCGGTCCGTTTTCAGCGCCTCCGTTCGCTGGTTTTCTGGCTGACGGTCTTTGGACTCACGGCTGCCTTGTTCGGTCTGGCGGGGATGCGCCCCTGGCTCTTCGACCGTCTCCAGCCGCTTCCCCGATTCTTTATTCTTTTTTGGCTGGTTCTGATTTTAATCCCCTTTCTTTCGACTCGTATTGCTGAAAGTTTCTGGTCCGCATATCAATCACGTCTGGAGCGTCTATTCTCTTTCATTCGTCGAAAACCGTTTTCATCCAGCGTGCTTATCGGAACACCGAGCGCGCTGCTATTCTGGTATTTCGGCATTCAGCGAATCGATTCCGGTGATATTCTTGAATTTGTCATGGCGGGGTGGCAAGGGAAGCCTTTTCTCGCCGAACACGCGCCCTTGGAGACCTTGATTCGATGCTGGCTGAGCGAGCTGCTGCGCTTTTGGCCTGGACTCGAGATCATCGTGCTCACCAAGATTCTCGTTTGTATTTACGGCGCTTCTTATGTGATCGTTATTCTCAATTTCAGCGCCCGCTTTACCTCACCGTTTGCGCGTTTGATTCCGCTCTTTCTGTTGATCTCGCCTGCGCTCAACGTTTTTTTCGCTTACCCGGAGATTTACGGTTTTGCGATTCTTTTTCAGACGGTCTTTCTTCTGACGGGCATGCTGTTTCTTCAGAACCGCGCTTCGATCGTAGCGGTCAGTTGCTTTTATGGTCTCTCGCTCGTGGCGGGATTCTGGCACGGGCTTCTCTTTCCCGCCTACCTCTATTTACTCGTTCGCGCCCGGCGTGAGAATCGA
Source organism: uncultured bacterium (assembly GCA_964606645.1). Classification (GTDB taxonomy): domain Bacteria; phylum Hinthialibacterota; class Hinthialibacteria; order Hinthialibacterales; family Hinthialibacteraceae; genus CAZSIZ01. The sequence goes on along the minus strand of CAZSIZ010000130.1, from coordinate 292 downwards.
ATCGCTTTTCAAGGCTTAGCATTACATGGTTTATTAGTCATCACGCCGGTGCTGCTTTCGCTGGTGTTGTTGATTCCCTACGCCAATCCTTTCGCGGGGATTATCACACGTCTGAGCGAACCGTCGGTGGTGATTCCCTTCAGCCATACAGCCCGTGCGATGAGTTACGGGTTGTTCTCGAAAGCGCATCTAGCCGATTGGGCCAGCGAAATTATCCTGATCGTGTTTCTCCCCATCGGATTGATGGCTGGCCGCTTGCTCACCGGATTCCGTATAGCGCCCCAGGGAGAGG
>CAZSIZ010000129.1:0-16078 GCA_964606645.1 uncultured bacterium | reverse complement strand
TAGAAACTTAGGGATTTTTGATGGATGATTGGTTTCAATTAGTGAGGTCTGTCTTGAGAACCTTCGTTTCATTTGTGGCGGCATTGAATTCCATGAGCCGGTCGGTCAGAAGGATGAGCAGACGGTCTCGCTCGCCCGGTAGAAACGGAACCGCCCAGGTTGCAGAAGGGGTGAGTGGAGACGCCGATTTAAGTTCATCGATGTCGTATCGATTCCATTCACCGGCGGAAACCTCGCCTGTGTGCGAATACAGGTATACACCCACCACTCGCTCTGTGCGTGTTTCGTAATTCATTCCCCAGATCTGCCCGGAACGGCCCTCACACACCAACCTAACGCCCTGCGGCTTCCGCAGCGAGCCTGTAGAGTATCCATCCATCCAATCAACCGTATTCCAGTTTCCTGTGAACCGCGCACCCCAAACTCGGCCAGTGGGATTCACGCTGATATCTTTGATCATCAGCCCGAAAGGTTTATCCGGGTCAACCCAGAATCGCCAGTGCTGGTCGACTTGTCCCCACGCGGAAATAGAAGAAATGGATGAGCAGATCGAAAAAAGTACGATCGGCAGCCAAAGGTGAAATTGCTGACGAGAGCGCATGATCTCCCCCAGGGAATGGATTCGTTCGATTATCGGGAAAATTATGAAAAGAGTCTACGGGACTCTGGAGTTCACCCTCCACCAGTAATCTCCACCCCGAAATCCCCGGCTTTCTTAAAATCAGGAAACTATCAAATTTTACTTTTTCACATAACTAACCACCGAACCATTTTTCAATGACATAAACAGCCGTTCTTGAGCGGCGATCAAGCCATCGAACACCGGAAGCGAATCGATTGTGCTTTCAGTCAGTTTTTCACCATTCACCGCTGAGACTGCCGCAAGGCGAGCGCCGTTTCGGCCTTCAAATGAAGCAAAAGGATCTTCGGGATCGAATCGGTCCGGAGGACCGGCGACAAAAAGAATATCATTCGCCTTGACCATCGCCCTGATGCGTATTTTGATCCATTCCGCCCATTTTGGTGGTTCCGCACGAGTGTAGCCAATCATCTTATCATCCCCAAAAGCGTGACTGTCCAGTGCTCTCATTTCCCTGCCTTCACCACGGGAAAAATCCGACTGCGGCAGCCACTCAAGCGGTTTTCGCGCCCCTTCTTCCCCCACGATTTGCGGTTCGTTGTCATTATCGTCGGCAAAGAGCAGATAACCTTCTTTGCCCGGGAAAAACATCGTGCTGTGGGTGTTGCGGTGATAGAACACTTTAACGCCATAAGTATTTTTTTCGCCCACGACAAGCAGTTGGCCGCTTTTAGGCGCCTGGTTGACCAGTTGGAAACTGGGCCAACGTTTGGTATACATCCAGAAAGTTCGGTTATACCAGGAGCCATCCAGCAAACCGGACGTAGAGAAAACATGAAGGCCGACATCTCTCTCGCCTTTACTCGATAGCACTTCCGGTTTGATTTCCTGCAGCGACGGCGTAAGTCTCTTCTGACGCATAAAGAGAGTACCGCCTTCCGCCACCAGAACATCCGAATTCGCGCCCATAATATAAAAGGCATAGTCGCGCTCTCCTTCATCGAATGAATTCGGTCCTTCCAACAAACCTTTATGAAGGATCTTGCCCGATGCGGGATCCAAACCATAAAGACGAATACCTCCATCGATATAACTGGAACGTCCGGCAGTGAAATAAGCGATTCCCTCATGAACCAGTACGCTTCCATGCACGGGCCAAGCCGATTCCACCTGATCGAGATGTCCAATCCGGCGGTCGTGCGGAGCGGCCATGAACTTCCATACCAACTCCCCATCCGATTCACGTAGACAATAAACCCGCCCATCCGAAGAACCGGCGAGTACGAGGCCTTTATGTATCGTCGGAGGGGAATCGATCCGTCCGCCCGTTGTGAATTTCCATAATTTCTCACCCGATTTCATGTCAAGAGCGAACAGGGTGTGTTCGTCGCCAGCCGCAACAAAGACTTTGCCATTGGCCGCAACGGGAGCAGTCAATCCGTCGCCGAGATCGGTTTTCCAGGCTTGAGTCACCGATGGGGAAACATCCGTTTCGATCGAACCGCTGCGGGCTGGATCATGTCGAAACGTCGGCCAATCCTGACTGGACGCTTTGGAACGTTTATGAGTAACGACATCGTAAGCAGGCCCTTTCGTCAGACGCAAACGGTCGGGGATATCCTTCCGGATCGAGACCGGTTCCGGCCCCACCGCGGAATAACCAAGCAGTTTCGCGCCGGGCTGGCAAAAACATTGGTCGGGCGGAACGTAAAGCAGTCCATTGCAGGGCATCACGCCCAGTTTGCACGCCCCGCGAAGCCAGTTGTTTTGCGAATGATCGTCCGATTGAAGGTCCATAAACTCAGCCCCTTCCATCGCACTGATCATATAGCGTTCGGTTGCTTTGTTGCGGTAGCAGCGATGGTGATGTTCGGGACTGCGAAGATTGGGAACGTAAATGGTTTTCTTCACATCACCCGTGAGTGGATCGAGACCGACCGTCATGGCGTGAGCGCTCTTACGGGTGGGTTTATGATTCTCATCCACCGCCCACATCCCCGTCCATACAAGCCCATTGGCAACGAAAAGATCCACGGTGGCGGAACCACTGTCTTTCATGACTTTCTTGCTCCACAGCAAGTCGCCATTGGCGCCATCGTAGACGGCGAGAATATCTTTCTTGACCAAGACGATACCCTTATTAGCGACAAGGGTAGTAGCATTCTTGACAATCTGTTTCACACGCCATAACTCATCCCCTTTTTTCAGATCCAGAGCGATCAAATTTCCACCGGAGTGATAAATCACCCGACCACAATCGATCGCCAGACACAACGATCGAATGGGATCGACCTCCTCTTCCCAGAGAACCTTTCCCGTTTGGCCATCGATGGCAACAAGTTTCGAGTCTCCTGGATTCCCTCTCCGTTTTTGTGCATCGGAATCCAAATCCTTGACGTAGGCTAAAACCACTCCATCACTGGCAAGGATTTCGCAAGTTCCCAGTGTTTCTTCGATCGTTGAAAGTACCTCGCCATTCGCCGCGTCGAGAATGGATAAAGGCGCGTTATAACCGAGTGTGGCGTAAAGCCGGTCTCCATCCACGACCAGACGGCATTGGTTTTCGTTGGGCAAAGCCACCCGTCCGGCCCGAACGACGGTCCAGTCTTTCCCCTCCCATTTGTCTCTAGCCCATTCACGCCATCCCCAAGGTTCAACAGAGCGTCTCCAAAGTTCAATCCCGTTAAACGCATCGCGGCAGACAATCGACCATCGATCCGGTAAACGCTCGTCCGTGATACCGACAAGACCTTCATCGAAGATGTAGAAAAGCCGTCCACCCCCGGAGACCTGCGATTGAACGCCGGAGGGCGTTTCATGACTACGCAGCCAAAGGGGAGAAGCGATCCATTGCAGCGTGCGCGGCGGTCCGACAACCTGATCCTGAGCGACAGCGTTTTTACCCGCATCATGAAGAAAATGCGGCCACTCATCGATGTTGTCCGGCCGGGGTTTGACGGTCCTGATCCACTGACCGTTCTTCTCGATCAAAGCGACACCATTCGGACAGAGAACGCGCATGATCTCAGTCATGTCGACATCCCCAATATCTTCCGATATCAGTAAGTTGACAAGATTATCCGTAAAAGGAAGGTGCTCCCCATCGAACGTGTCCACCGAAACCTTGCCATACACGCCAAGCGATTGAATGAACTCACGCGCTTTGGCAATGTTTTTCGGATTCGTATCAAGTCCATGAACGAGGTAGCGATCGTTTATCCGCAGAGTTGCCGTTAAGGTTCCATCGCCACAACCAAGATGAACGACTAATCCACCTTTGATTCCCGCTGTATCCACTAGCGCTTCACCGGTTTCTGCCAGAGCCGTATCAATACAAATAAAACCGATCAGACACAGAGTTAAACTGATGAACCAATATTTATTCTTCATGATTCCTCCATTCTCAACAACAACCGTGTCAGAGAAAATATCATGCAAAAATAACATACTAAAAATTGTCAGACAATATATTACATGAGTTTCGTCCTGCTTTCACATATTACTGGCCAGTCAGGAAAGGATATTATCGCCCTGCGCGGGATCAATCAATTCATTGGCAAGACATAAAACAGGATTGCCCAAAAATGGCAGGCGCTTCCCGCCAGCACGAAGCAATGCCAGATCGCATGGTGATAGGGCAATTTCTTACACGCGTAAAACGCAACGCCAAACGTATACGCGAATCCACCCGCGATCAACCACAAAATCCCAGGGAGCGGAATCACGTCCATCAACGGTTTAAAAGCGATCAGTACAATCCAGCCCATTAGAATATAAATAATCGAAGAAAAGGTATTCCAACGGCCGGTCATAACCGTCTTGAACAAAATCCCCACTACCGCCAATCCCCAGATAACGCCAAACAACGCCCAGCCCCAGGGGCCACGAAGACTGACCAGCGTAAATGGCGTATACGTCCCCCCAATCAGGAGAAAAATCGAGATATGGTCGAGTATCCGAAAAACACGTTTTACCCGGGGCGAACGAAAGGCATGGTATAATGTAGAAAAGAGATACAAAATCACTAACGACACGCCATAGACGCTAAAACTGATGACTCGCCAAAAATCACCATATAAAGAGGCTAGCGTAACCAGTACGCTCAAGGCGGCGGTACTCAGCACAACACCGATTACATGGGTGACGAAATTCGCTGCTTCTTCTCCATGCGCTTCGACTATGTACGAGTTTGATTCATTCATATTGAGGATCCCCCCGACGACCCTCACGCCATGATTTCCCGAACCGATAAACGCGACGCTGTCGAACTCGACAAGAATCGGCAATTCACCTGAATCCTACTTATCGACGTTCACCTAACCTCGGCTACCTGGTTGATGATATTGATTTTATATCATATTATCCCGTCATAATCAATACTCATCAGTGGAACCATAATGAACGTCGTTCAAGCCGCGATTCCTCTCTTTTCAAAGGCTCTCATCTTGTCCACAATTCACAACTGGCAGTGGCGATGATGATTCGACCCAATCCCTCAGAATTCATACGTTATTCGGGAACTTTTTCAATCAAACATGGCTGCCAGAAATGACTTATTAAATATTCCAGACTAGTCCAAAAAAATATCAACCAAATTAACGAACAACACTTTACAAACATATCTCAATATGGCATAATTTACAATTATGATGAATATCTGACTACAAGTTGCACCAATTCTTACCGAGGCCATCAGTGTTTTTCTCACATTATAACCTTCTGTTAAGGAATTAAAATCAACTATGGAGGCGTCAAATGTGTACGATTGGAACCGTATTCACAGGTGGACCTCTATCTCAAAAAGGAAGGATCAACTCGTTCAAGCAATGCGATCTCACGAAACAAACGACGTTTTATCCACCCAAACTCCGGCAGCAAACTTCCCAAATCCTTTATTTTGCCTTCACACGGGAATCCGTGGATGGGATTTGGGCGGGGATCAACGACCATGGCGTTTCCTTTGTCGCCGCTGACGCATACACAAACACTCAATACACAGTACCACCAGAGGAAAACAGTCGGCTCTTCCAAAAATATGAAGACTCCATCGCACAAAATACAACTGCCGCTGGAGCGATTGCGATGTTGGAGCAATTTTATCTCGACGGATTCCCAGGGCCTGATATCGTACTGCTGACCGATCCCGAAGGTGCGATTTTCCTTGAGTTTTCCCCTACGGATGGAATCAGAACCATAAGAGTTCCCGATATTTTTTTCTCATCCACCAATCATTTTCGAATCCTGCCCGACGCAATCGATTACGAAGAGAATCACAGTACCTATCTCAGGCTCGCCCGCGCAGAAGCCATCCTGGAAAAGGATCCGATGAATGGAATTAAAACAGTTCTTAAGGATCAACATTACGGTCAATCGGAATTATCGATTTGCCGTATCGCACAACAACCGGTTGAGTATTACACTCAAGCAACCGTGATTTTTTCCGTATCCCCGGTGGGTATTTCCAGTCAATATATAATCAACGGGAATCCGAGATCCAAGGATTATACGACACAACAATTTTTCGATGCGCCACAGCCATAAAAACCAGTTCACACACGATCTCCATCGTAAATAAAAAGTCTTCATAATCGAACGAACATTGAATAGGAGTGAATCATGGAACCCAAGCAAACGATACAGCGAGTTACTTCGAAAGCGATCAATTACCCGGCTAAACCGATGCCTGGATTTCACTACGTTTCTCAAGCGAATTACTGCCTGGTCAACATTGAGGAAAATGTCGATAAAAAGTACTTATATTCCGACAGCGCCACGTCCTGTATCATTGTCATCGTCTTGGGACTAAATAAGAGCCAAGAAGGATTGTGCGCGTTGTCCCATCTCAGTTCCCCGAATTGCATCAATGCTTTCTTCGATCACGTCATTAATCCAAATTTCACCGGCCCGATCTGGTTATACGCACAGGGAGCGAATCCCCCGGATGCCGGTGCATCGATCAAGAACGCGAATACGCTCAATTCCTGGATCTCAAATTATTCGAATCCGAACTTTGGATCTTGGAACATCAAATACAAAGACGTGCATCTTAAGGAAGGGAATCCCCAAGAGGATAATCGGGGACATTTAGGCGTCAGTCTCGATTATTTCAAGGTAACGAACACGCCCTATACTTTAACACTTGCCGACCGCGACTCCACTGGAGGACAGCAATCACTCTTCTCCATTATTGGAATGCAGCTGGATCGGAATAAGTGGCAAAACTGGCTGTGGAATTCGGAAGTCCCATTCCCGGATTCGATGGTGTCGAAAATGGTGAGCATCGCATACACATTGAAAGAGGATATCGATGACCCGGAGACCGCTTTCATCAATATTCCCAATCTGAACTGCGACGTCATCCGTGCGATTTGGTCGACCACTCCCCAATTCGAAGCTTGCTGGTTTGCGCCGGAATTGGTCCAAGCCGCAAATTACGTCCTCCAAAATCAATAATAATAATTCTAAATTCGACCGAAGACTGATAATCCTGTTTTTCCACCTCTGCCGAATTAAGGCATTAACCAGAAATCCCTGCGAATTTATCTGAATGAAGACCTGATCGATCTCTTCGACTTCCTCCGAAAAAGAACTACATCATATTGCTTTCAGAGCAAAGGTTTGGTGATGACTACATATTCCGAAAAAAGTCGGTTAAAGAGTTGTAAGTGGAAATGCTGGGCATGTCAATACCGCTCTTGGGGAAATGGAGTTGGATCGGATTACGATAGTCAATCAATTCCGGCAGCCGGATATTGATGGTCCGGCTTGTCGATTGCCGATCGCTCTCGAATACTCTCCCCACCGTACTCGACCTTGTGGCGTATGACGTGAACTGTATTCGTTCTCCGCATCCTTTTTATAATACTCAGTTTCAATCTCCAGCCGCACGCGGTGCGTATTTCGCGGCGACCATGTTCAGCTTGTCGAGATCGTTCACCGTTGCGTGAATCGCTCCCTGGTCATCCACCCCGAACGGAACGGCTTCTCCCCCAGGAATCCCCGCGAGTTGTGTAAACCGCATACCCGCCGGAGGTTGCAGGACGAATGGCACACGGCGAATCGGCAAAGGTGGTAATTGCGTCTGGTAATTCAGTAAGCTCAGCACCAATCGTTGCCGCTGCCGTTGATCGAAGACCGTGGCCCACACGGCGGGGTGCGCGTCCACCTCGAACGACCACCGGCCGCCACCCAACAGTTCGATCAGCGCCAAGAACAGCGATCGGTGGGCTTCGGTTGCGCCGGTTTCTAGATTGGCAGCACAATAGACCGATTGTCCCTTACCGAATGTGTGGTGCACGAGCATCGGCTGCCCGGTGTCGCGGGCCGGGGGCGTCGTGTGAAGGCTTTCGAACGTATTGTCGACGACATTGCCAGGCACTTGGAAATACGCCTTGGTGAGCGTACCCATAACCTGGCCCTCGGCCCGCTCCGAGAGATAGAGTGTTCCGGTCCCTGAAGACACGTCGTTGGTGTGACTCAGATACGACTGTCCTTCCAATGCCTCGCGGACAATCGGCACCGCTGGTTTGAGGAAGTTGACCTGGCCCGTCTCAATGGATTGAAAATGACAACCGAAGACGTTGGCCAGCATGAAGTCGGTATGTCGTCGGCCGCGCGTTTCCGTCAGCGAGGTCCAGCGACTGGCGTAGAGTCGTCCTCCATTTTGCACGTACCGGCTAAATACCTCGGTTTCATCCCGGTCCATCCGCAACACATCCGGCAAAATGACCATCTTGTATCGAGCGAGCGTGGACAATTGCTTGCGCGTGATCACGCCAAAAGGCCGATGTGCCCATTGCAGCTTCTGACATGCACCGCGCACCGCGAGCAAGTGAGGATATTGCTTGTCGCTATGACTTCCGATCAGCGGTTGTCCGTTCTGGTCAAATTTCACTTTCGATTCGCTGCTGAAATAGACAGCGATATCTTCGACCGGCTCGCCTCCGAGTTCGGAATCGTACGGAGCAATCTGCTGGTTGATCCGGCCGATGCGTCGATACGCATTCGCATCCACCGTGCCGTCGACGTTGATGCTGTCAATAAGCGTAAAGGCGGCGTGTTGGCTGACGGCTGCCAGCGCCGCCATCTCGAGTTCGTCGAACGACTTGTTGTTGAGGTGCTCTTTGACCGTCGGGTGAGTACGGCTGGTCATGAATTCGATGGGCCGAGTGGGTGAAAGGTTCGTGAACAGCTTCACGGCCGTCAGTTGTTCGACAGGATCGCCATAGAAGTCACCGCCTAAGAAATCGCTGTGCAATCCGTGCTCGAAACTGACTCCCATCCTCCAGTCACTCAGCACCCCGGCCATGTTGTGATACACGGGCAATCCGGGACGGATGTGCTTGACGAGTGTAGTAAGCTGCTGCATGAACTCGCCAGTCCAGCGCTCTCTGACCGTCTGATACCGGCACCAGCTCTCGTTGGTCCAGTCGATCGTCTTGGGGATTGCTGTGCCCATCTCATTAAGACATCGCCGCTGGCAAGCGTCGCAAAAGCAAGGCGTCCTCCAAAAGGCCATGTCAAAGAACATCACGTCAAACTCGTAGCCCCGCACCAGTTCTTCAACCTCGGCCAGGGTTTGCTTATGATAATTCGGCTGATTCGGACAGGCCAGCCCGTATCGATTCCCCGAATAGTCTTCTTCAAACGTCTGGCCGGGCCGGCCAACGCAGCGCCACTCGGGGTGCCGACGAATCGACGCGTTGTCGAACACCACGCTATAGTACGCGCAGGTAAGAATGCCCCGTGAGCGAAGCTGCAGAACGAACTCGCCGAATAAGTCGCGACCTTTCAAGGCGCTATGCGGCGTCCCGACTTTGCTTGGCCAGTAGCACAACCCTAGCGCCGACTTGGCGTAGGCCATCACATACTCGATGTGCGCCTGCCGCAGCGTATCGGCGATCGCTGCAGGATCGAACTTGGCCATCAGGTGCGGCCCCCAATCGGCCACGTGCATATCCAGCACCAGACGTTGGAAACACGAGCGGTAACGTGACCGCCGCGCGTTCGATCTCACCGCCGCTTGGTTCATGTCCGCCGCCAGCGCAATGCTAGGGAAAAACAGCGAACCCGCCGCCAGCGTACTTGAACTCATCTCAAGAAAACCGCGACGAGACAACCTCTGTGGTTGCTGATGCATGTGTTCGAACTCCATATACCTCTCCGCTTCCGCCCACGCGTATCTCGCGCTAAGCAGACCCAGCTTCACGACGAAACGTACGGCCAGAACTACTGTTGTTCAGAATGCAGAAACACGGGCCACTTGGTTAGACTGTGCAACTATCATACAATAGCCACGATTCAAGCGTAACTTAGCAACATCCCATCGTCTACGTCCTTGATACGACGACATGTTCCTTCATGCAGAACAATGGAAAATGACTGGAAAATTCGTTGAAGCGCTTTGGATGCCACCCTACCGGCTTGACATCAACAAGGCGGCGCGCCCAGGAGAGAACCGACTCGAAGTGGACGTTGCCAACACATGGGGCAATTGTCTGGTGGATAATGCGAACCTGCCGAAGGAACAGCGCTACTGTCGAACCAACATTACGACAATCGGCGCGCCGGAATCTCCGGAAGTCCCGTGGAAAGATGTTCCGTGTCATAAATCAAGACTGCTGGATCTGGTTAGGTTTCTCCTCAGCATCGAAAGAACGATCTCGTTGCAGGAGTGATCTGTAGGCAAGGACGGTCGACTCCGTAACCGACAAGTGTTTTGTACACAATCATGAAAGCAATCAAACCGAAAACGCGAGTGCTGCGGGCGTTGCGAAGGTTGGAAGGCATGCCCGACCGGATCCCAATCCAGTTCGACCTTTGCCGGTCGCTGTTGGATCATTTCGGGGCACAGCTTGGTATTCCCGTTCACTACACGCAGAACCTCTTTGAAGACGTCACCTATCGGATTAGCGGCAACGAAGTACGCACGGCGATGGGCAGCGACGTGGTTATAACCGGGGCCGCGGAAGCCGACAACTTCCACACCACAAAGGACGCCGACGGCACGTGGCTCAACGAATACGGCATGCGAATGCGTCAGGGTGAGATCTACGTCGAGGTCATCGAATGTCCGCTGACTCACGCCGAGAGCGCGGAGGACGTGGCAGCCTACACGTTCCCCGATCCGCACGCCTCGGGCCGCTATCGTGATGCCGAGGCGGCGGTCAACAAGTACCATGACAATTATCTTGTTATCGGCGACATTGAGGTGACTATTTTTGCGCTTGCCCGTCACTTGATCGGGATGGAAAAGCTGCTACTCGACATGGCCACGGGGGCCGAGTATATCGAGCCGCTATTTGCCGCCTGTACCGATTTCCAGATCGAAGTGGGCCGGCGCCTCGTCGGGGGTGGAGTGGATGCATTCTGGGTCGGCGACGATTTCGGCTCACAGACGGGGCTGATCATTTCGCCGGCGATGTTTGATTCCCTCCTGGCCCCGCACTACGCTCGACTGATCCAGGCGCTCAAGGACGTCAACGGTGACGTCATCCCGATCTTGCATTGCGACGGGGCAGTCAGCAAGTTATTGGGTCGGTTCTGCGACCTTGGTTTCGAGGTGTTCAATCCCGTGCAGCCGGGCGTACCGGGACACGGGCCGCAGGAGATGAAGAACGCTTTTGGCGACCGGCTTTGCTTCTGGGGCGCCATCGACCAACAAGAGTTGCTGCCGCACGGAAGTGACGAGATGCTTGAGGCAGACATCCGCGAAAAGATCCGCGTGCTCGGAAGGGATCGCGGCTACATGATCGCCCCGGCCCACATCATCCAGCCCGACGTGTCGCCCCAGCGGGTGGAGAAATTCATTGAACTATGCAAAAAGCACGGGGCATACACGTTGTCAAGCAGAAAAGGCTCGTCCTGCCAAGGGTCTTGATACCTACATTACGAAAGAAGGAAGCGGACAATGTATCGAACATCCAACATCGGGCTAAATAGGAGAAATCGTATGGAAACACACGGCCTTCCCCGTCGCTCTTTTCTCAGGAACTCGATCCTGATTGCAGCGGCTGGCACTGTGCCCTCGTTCGGTATCCTTCGCGCGGATGAAGGATCTTCGCCAGAATCTCGTGGAATCTTGGTTCAACCGGGCCAGTGGCGTCCGTATTTCCCGCTGGAGCACGTCGCCTGGATCAAGACGCCCTGGTCGGACATGTTGCTTCCCGATTTCGTGTTCCTCCATTTCCCTGAAGCGATTTTCTGCAACCTCGGTTTGCTTTATCTCGGACATCACAGCCCGCGGTTTCCGTCTCTTTTTCCGGGACAGCCAAAAGTGGCCTGGAAGACAGAGCGCGGAGTGCTGCACTATGAACGGGTTCTGCCCAACGGCGTGAGATTCGGAGGTAGAGTGTCGTCGAGCGACCCGACAGCCGTTTCTCTTGAGATTCACATTGAAAACGGCTCGAACAAGCCTCTTACAGACATCAAACTCCAGGTCTGTGCGTTACTGAAACATACGACCCGCTTCTCTCGCAATACGGCGGACAATAAATTCGTTCACACTTCTTCGGACGGGTGGCAGCCTTTCACCCAAGCCTGCAACACCAAGGAGCAGGGTCGCTTCCGCCTCGGCTGGCGAGCCGGGCCGGCCGTCGCCGACCTGCCTGTTATGGTCACGGTGTCCGACCGGCTCGATCACCTGATCGCGATGACGTGGTACGATGATACCTATTCGTTGGTCTGTAACCCGGAACATCCGTGCATGCACGCCGACCCGGCTTTCACGGACATCCTACCCGGGCAGCATCGAACGATTCGGGGGGAACTGATTTTCTTTGAAGGCACGCTCGAGCAGTTTGGAGAGTTGTTCAGAACGCGACGCCAATTACACCAGAAAGGCAAACCGTGATGATGATATCACCCATACGCTCGTTAACACACCTTGCGATTCTTGTTCTTTCGATCCTATGGAGCACATCCCACGCAGAAGACCACCCGTATACGGATCCAGCCGTTTCAATCGAGGAGCGGGTGCAGGATCTTCTTGGGCGGCTAAGTTTGGAGGAAAAAGCGGGCTTCATGTCCGGCAAGGACATGTGGTTCATGGAAGATGTTGAGAGACTCGGCATTCCCTCCGTGCAAGTAACAGACTGCGGACATGGAGTCACGGTCATCCTCGACGAGGCCGGGCAGAATGCTGGATGCGCGACGTGTTTTCCAACAGCTGTCGCGCAAGCCGCTTCGTGGGACAGGGACCTTGTTCACGAGATCGGTAGCGCCATTGCCCGCGAAGCACGCGATTTGGGTTCTGCGATTCTCCTGGCTCCAATGGTAAACATCCACAGGACACCTTTGGGAGGACGCAACTACGAAACCTATTCGGAGGATCCATTCTTGGCTGGAACGTTGGCATCTTCTTTCATCCGAGGCGTCCAATCCGAGCACATCGGCGCGGTCATCAAAGCGATGACCGTAAATAACCAGCAAACCGATCAACAACACCTGAATGTTGAGGTCTCCGAACGGGCACTTCGCGAGATCTACCTGCCCGCGTTCAGAATCCCTGTGCTCGACGCAAAACCATGGGGAGTCATGACCGCCTATAACAGTGTAAACGGGCAACCGACGTGCGCCTCTCGGCACCTCATCTCCGAGATACTCAAGGGAGAGTGGCGCTATGACGGATTTGTGGTTTCGGACTGGAGATCTGTGCGGAGCAGCGGCAGCATACCTGCGGGCCTGGATATCGAGATGCCCGGGCCTGGTCGCTTCATGGCCAGACAAGATATCCTGAAGGCGGTCGCGGACGGTACGCTCTCCCAAGAGGAGTTGAATGACCGAGTCAGCAGATACCTGAGAGCGCTGGTGAAATCTAAATTGCTGGATCGGGATCACCCCAAACTGGCTGCGGAATCGAATTCCACCTCCCATCGTGCGCTCGCCAGAAAGGCCGCAGAGGCTTCGATTATTCTACTCAAGAATAGCGCGGGGCTCCTGCCTCTGAATCGAACGAAATTGAACAGACTTGCCGTGATCGGGCCTAATGCGGAGGAAGCACGACTTGGAGGAGGAGGCAGCGCTTCGGTTACCGCGTGCTATTCCGTCAGCCCGCTGAAGGGTCTGAAGGACTACTGCGGGCAGGCCATCGAGATTGGCTTTGTGGAAGGTGTCGGAATGAAAGGCAACCTGCCGATCGTAGGCAACCAGTATTTGACCACCACTTACAGCGGCAGGACCGTGAACGGACTGAGAGCAGAGTATTTCAACAACATCGAATTGAAGGGCGAACCATCCCATGTTCGGATTGATGAAAAGGTGGACTATTCCTGGGGCTGGGCAGCTCCATGCAGTCAAGTTGGAAAGAGCCGTTATTCGGTTCGATGGACAGGCCACATCCATGCCCCCGTCACCGGAACCTATCGAATCGGCGCGACATGCCATGAGGGTGGATTCAGGCTGTTTGTGAACGGCAAGGCGGCAATCGACAAATGGGGACAGCCCGGTAGTGAGACGTTTGAAGCGATTTTCTCAAGAAGAAGCGAAAGTGTAGAAATTCTCATGGAGGAGGGAACGGCCTGTGACATACGCCTGGAATTTCAGAAGTGGGGCAACAAGAACGCGATCCGCCTGGAATGGAAAGTGCCGGGAGAGCATGAGCCTATTGACGACGCCGTACGTCTTGCGTCGGAGAGCGACGCGGCAATTGTGTTTGTGGGGCTGTCCAATTTGTTTGAAGGCGGGACAAACGATCGCCAGGACATCTCCCTGCCAGAGGGACAAGACGAACTGATCCAAGCCGTTGCCAAGGCGAACGTTAAGACAATTGTCGTACTCATCAATGGCACGCCGGTTGCCATGCCGTGGGTGGAAAACGTATCTTCCATCGTCGAAGCATACTACCCGGGTCAAGAAGGAGGAAACGCGATTGCAAAGGTACTCTTCGGCGACGTAAATCCGTCGGGCAAACTTCCGGAGACGTTTCCAAAACGTCTTGAAGACAACCCGTCTTACGGATTTTTCCCCGGCGCGAAAGGGCGTGTGTCGTACGAGGAAGGAATCTATGTAGGCTACCGCCATTACGACACAAGAGGTATTGAGCCTCTTTTTCCTTTTGGCCACGGACTCTCCTACACGAAATTCGACTATGGTAATCTGCGGATCAAACCCGCTGCCGATGGCGGAATTCGCATCACGTTGGACGTGAAAAACACCGGGAATGCGGCCGGGGCCGAAGTGGTACAGATTTACGTGAAAGACGTGGAAGCATCCGTAGACCGTCCCGAAAAGGAGCTTAAGGGATTTGTGAAGATCGCGTTGCAGCCGGGCGAGACAAAGGCTGCTCAGATCCATCTGAACAGAGATGCGTTTGCGTTTTTCAGCCCTGTAAGGAACCATTGGGTCGTGGAAGAGGGGGAATTCGAAATACGAGTTGGCCGTTCGTCGAAAGACATACGATTGAGTCAGACAATAGCCCTTCCATAGTACGTTGGTCGATTCACCGGCCAGGCGCAATTTGAGGAACTGTCGTTCAACGCCAGCAGCATCGGCGGCGAGCATGAGATCGAGGTGACACTCACACCCCTGCAGGGCGAGGAGACTGTGGAAAACATTGTGTTGCGCGTACTGGACGACAAGATTCGTGTGCTGTACATCGAAGGATCGCCGCGATGGGAGTATCGGTAAGGTCAATGAGACAAGGCTTATTTCTTCCTTTTTCTCATATATGGATATTTCTTGAAAATTATTAACGAGTTGAATTGGTTGAATCGTCATACAATCATGAAGGGCCGGACAAACATTCATTCGGCCCTTCATTTCTTTATAATAAAAAAAGTATGTTGAATAGTGGAATCGTTATGGGGACCGTGATATGAAAAAAATATGGATTATCTCACTCTTACTCTTGCTTCTGGCGCTGGCCATCGCATTAGGAACTGTGTTGTTACGTTTTCCGAAACACAACTCAATGAGAACCATGCCAGAGGAATACACCGATGACGAATTTTTCGATTCGGCGGGAATGGAACAATTACGCGCCCTGGGGTATGCGGGGGGGACCCATGAAAAACCGGCTTACCGGCAGGGAGAGAGTGTATTCACCCCTCATACGGCGGAAACGGCCGCCCCTCATTTATTCCAATCCACCGACAAGTCCGTCAATAACCTTTTAGCCGATCACGACAATTTGAAACATGTTGAAATCGCCGGACAGACGCGGATGGTGTTGAACGTTCTGCCGGGAAGCGCCGTTTCCTTCCAAGGTTCAGTTAAGGCCAAATGCCAGTTGCTTTTTGGCGTTGGGCAGGGATACGCGCAAATTAAACCAAACTCTCTGATTCTCCAACTGGATATCTTCGACTCCGATTCCAAGTTGCTTCAACAGGAAATTGTATCATCGATCGCGGGGGCATGGGTGGATCGGTCGGTCGATCTCGGCCGTTATTCTGGGCAGACGATTCGACTGGTCTTTTCCGTCCTTTCATTCGATCCGTCCCAGGACCGAAATCCAATCGCTCTCGCTCCTCTGTTGATGACCCATCCCATCACCCAAGAATC
>CAZSIZ010000128.1:0-16106 GCA_964606645.1 uncultured bacterium | reverse complement strand
TCTGGTCTATCTTTTTTGAATCCTATCGACTATTGCTATATGTGAACGGATACAAAAATTGAAACAGGCAGCCTCAAAAGCCAGTATTCCGATTTGGAAAAAGGATTCTGCTTGATCGGGGAATGATGACGTTTCGTATATCGCACTTTTCCCCAACTAAAATCCGCAAACCACAAACACTGTAACACTCAAAATTTAAGTGATTGATTCAAAACGATAAGACTGGCGGGTAAGTAAAGCCCCGGCAATGTCTCGCGTGCTTGTGCCGTTTGCGCCGTATGAATCGTTAAGGAAAAGAAAGACAGCCATATCGAGCTATTGAATTTTCACGCATTATAATAAACTCATGCTGCGGTTGTTCCGATCGTCGTTTCAACCCCTATCCAGGCAAGGAGTTTATCATTATGCGTCGTGCGTTGGTATTATTCATTATTTTCTTTGTTGCATTCGACATGGTTTCTTACGCTCAGAACCAAGAGAAGACTTGTTTTCAGACGGCGCGGGGGTGGGTTCCCGAATTGGACCTGCGTTCGGACGTGGCTGTCGTGTATGGCGTCAACTCGTCGTTCGCGGACCGGCTTCGGAGCTGGCGCGAGCGGGGCTACGGTATCCATCTCATGACCGGTGTGGCCTGGGGAGGCTATCAGGATTACCTGAACGGAAAATTCGATGGGAAAAACCATCTGGATGAAGGGCAGGTGCAGCGTAACGGGAAAATGATCCTGCACGGTCCCGGCGTTCCCTATATGGTCCCCACGCCGAGTTACGTCGAGTATCTCAAAAGCCTTGTGAAAACCGCTATCGACGAAGGCGTCACCTCCATCCATCTCGAAGAGCCGGAATTCTGGAACCGGGGCGGCTACAGCGAAGGTTTCAAACGTGAATGGCAGGCGTACTACAACGAACCCTGGCAGGCGCAGCACGAATCGCCCGAAGCCACCTACCGTTCCGCCAAGTTGAAATATCACCTCTATTTTCGCGCGTTGAAGGAAATTTTTCTTTTCGCCAAGGAATACAGCGAGTTGAAAGGCCAGCGTGTGCGTTGTTACGTGCCGACCCACACGCTTATCAATTATTCCGCCTGGCAGATCGTCAGCCCCGAATCGAGCCTCTCCGATCTGCCCGGCATGGATGGTTACATCGCGCAGGTCTGGACCGGTACCTCCCGTACGCCCGTCTTCTATAACGGCGTGGAGAAGGAGCGGACGTTCGAGAACGCCTTTCTCGAATACGGCTCGATGGTGGCCATGACCCGGCCCACGGGACGCCGGGTCTATTTCCTGACCGATCCCATCGAAGACAATCCCAACCACACCTGGGAGGACTACAAGCGTAATTACGAAGCGACGTTCACCGCCCAACTCTTACATCCGTCGGTCTGCCATTACGAAGTCATGCCCTGGCCGGGACGTATTTTCACCGGCCAGTATAAAACGGAGGGTTCGGACCAACGCCGGGGCATTCCGGCACAATACGCGACCGAAATTCTCACGCTCATCAACGCCCTAAACGAAATGGAAGCCAGCAGCGACCCGCTTCCCGGAACGCAGGGCATCGGTGTTCTGCTGTCGGATACGATGATGTTCCAGCGCTTCCCGACGCATGAGGGCTACGAAGACCCGCGTCTTTCCAATTTCTACGGCATGGTGCTTCCATTGCTGAAACGGGGCGTTCCCGTGGAACTCGTACAAATGGAAAACCTGCTGCAGCCCGGTGTCTTGAAGGATATCCGCGTTTTGATTATGAGCTATGCCAACATGAAACCGCTCAAGCCGGAATATCACGAAGTCTTGGCAAAATGGGTCGCTCAAGGCGGTCATTTGATTTATGCGGGGCGCGGCAGCGATCCTTTCCAGTCGGTGCGGGAATGGTGGAACGAGTACGGTAAAACGAAGATGCTTCCGTGGCTCCATCTTTTCTTGGAACTAAAATTCGATCCCACCGATTCGATGGTGCGCAAACCCGCGCGGGTTCATTGGATCGCTCAAGACCCCAAAGAATTCGTGATGAAAGCCGATGGACATAAATCCCTTTTACAAGCCGTGCGGAAAGCGGGGATAGTACTGGAGGATAAGAATTACTTTCACTTGAAACGCGGAGCTTACGATATCGTGGCGGTGATGGATGAGAGCGTTTCCGGCGATCCGTACTACGTCGATGGCCCTGTTATCGATTTATTCGATCCTGAATTGCCGGTTTTGGATCATAAAACCGTTCGGCCTGGCGAGCGGGCGTTTCTGCTGAATCTTTCCCGGAATCGGAAACCCGTGCCCTGCGTACTGACATCGGCGTCGCGTGTCTCGGACGAACGGCGGGAAGACCGTTCATACACCTTCGTTATGAAGGCGCCTTCGGGCACTCAGGGTCTCGCGCGGATTCTCCTGCCCGCCGATCCCAAAAGTATCCGTGCTGCAGACCTAAAGAATCAGAGCGTTGATTTGACACCGCAGTGGGACGCGAAAACGAAAACACTCTTAATCAAGTATCCCAATCACCCGGACGGCGTTCAAGTCACGTTGGAATTTTAGGCTTCTCGATTTTGGCATGGGAAATGATTAAGGAATGATATAATAAAATGGTATATTTAGAATAGAATATTCCCTCACCCTGCCCTCTCCCAAAGGGAGAGGGAAATAGAGTGATACGGAACGGAGATAACCGCCGCAATGAAAGAACGGTCCACACAACCCTGTATTTTACTGGCCGACGATCAACCCGACGTGCTGGTTGCGCTTCGGCTTCTTCTCAAAGGTGAAGGGTATCGGACCGAAGAAACCAACTCCCCCGAATCCGCTCTCCAGGCCATCAAGCATCAGGATTTCGACGTGATCCTGATGGACATGAACTACACACGCGACACCACATCCGGCGAGGAAGGACTGAATCTGCTGAACGAAATCATTTCGATCGACGATTCGATCCCGGTCGTGGTGATGACCGCCTGGGGCAGCATCGAACTGGTGGTGGAGGCGATGAAGCGGGGGGCGCGCGATTTTATCCAGAAACCCTGGGACAACGCGCGCTTGCTGACCATCCTAAAGACACAGATCGAACTGCGGCAGGCGCTACGTAAAGGGGAACGTCTCGAAGCGGAAAACCGGCTGCTTCGCGGCGAGCGGCGTCCAACGCTGATCGCGCAATCACCCGCCATGAAACCCGTGCTGGACACGATCGAGCGCATCGGCCCTTCCGCAGCGAACGTGCTCATACTCGGTGAGAACGGTGTGGGTAAAGAGCTGGTGGTTCAAGCGCTTCATGCGGCGTCGGATCAGGCGGATAAATCACTCATCACGGTCAACACCGGTGGGCTTTCGGAAGGGGTGTTCGCCAGTGAATTATTCGGCCACGTGAAGGGCGCGTTCACCGATGCGAAAAGCGACCGGGCGGGACGCTTCGAACTGGCCGACGGAGGCGCGCTCTTCCTGGACGAAATCGCCAACGTTCCCATGAACCAACAGGCAAAGCTATTGCGGGTGTTGGAGACCGGCGAGTTCGAGCGTGTCGGTTCCTCGAAAACCCGTAAAGTACACGTGCGGGTCTTCTCCGCGACCAATGCCGATCTGCCGACCGAAGTGGCCGAAGGGCGATTCCGTCAAGATTTGCTCTACCGCCTCAACACCGTGGAAATCCCCATACCCCCGCTGCGGCAGCGATCCGAAGATATCCCGCTGCTGGCGATGCACTTTCTTCGCCTGCACGTGAAACGATACCGAAAACCGATCGGCCGTTTCGACGACGCGGCGATCGATGAATTGAAAGCCTATTCCTGGCCGGGCAACGTTCGCGAAATGGATCATACCATCGAACGCGCCGTGCTGATGGCGAAAAACGATTGTATCCAAACGAGCGATTTGGGCCTTCGCAAAGAGTCAACGCAATCGCAAAGCATCGACGACATGAGCCTGGAAGACGTGGAAAAGTATCTCGTACAAAAAGCGATGGCGCGGCATCAGGGAAACGTCAGCCAGGCCGCCAAAACCTTGGGCCTCAGCCGAACCGCCCTCTATCGCCGCCTGGAAAAATACGATATTTAAAAGCTAGAATTTAGGGTTCAAGGTTTAGTGTCTAAAAATCAGAAAATTGTAATAAACCCAATACCCTGAATCCTAAACCCTGCACTATCCAATAATATGAAGAGACTGAACCAAGATTCCCATTCTAAGCGCTTCCCGTTATCGTTTGAAACGAAATTATTCTTGTATGCGATTGGGGCGGGGCTGCCGGGATCGCTGGTTGCATTCATCCTGATCTGGAGTTGGGGATTTACTCTAAAAGCGACCATCCCTCTGTTGTTTCTGATCGTTGCCGGATGGATCGGTTTTGCGATCACACTGCGAAAGCGGACGGTCAATTCGCTTCGGACGTTGACCAATCTGCTCGCGGCTCTTCGCGAAGGGGATTACTCGATGCAGGCGCAACGGCAAGCCGGCAACGATGTCCTGAGCGAAATGAGTTGGGAAATCAACCGCCTCGGCGATGTGATGCGCCAACAGCGAATGGAGACGATCGAAGCCACCGCGCTTCTTCGGAAGGTGATGGATGAGATCGAAGTGGCGGTTCTCGCGTTCGATCCCGAACGGAAACTGCGACTGATCAACCGTTACGTCGAACAGTTGATGGAAAAACCAATCGAAGCGCTGCGAGGGCGAACCGCCGAAGAACTGGGCCTTCAGGACTGTCTTTCCGGCGAGGTTCCGCGTATCGTGGATTTCACCTTTCCCGGACGCAGTGGACGCTGGGAATTGCGGCGCGGAACCTATCGCGAGGGAGGACAGCCTTACCAATTACTCGTTTTGTCGGACCTGACGCAAACCTTGCGCGAAGAAGAACGGCAGGCCTGGAAGCGTCTCGTACAGGTGCTTCGGCACGAGATCAACAACTCGCTTGCCCCCATCCATTCACTCGCCGAAAGTCTGCATACCCTGCTGCTTCGCGATTCGCGGCCTGACGATTGGGAACACGACATCAAACAGGGCCTCAACGTGATCGGCGAACGTTCCAGATCGCTGAACCGGTTTATGGCATCCTACGCGCAGCTGACCAAACTACCGGAACCGAACTTGCAGCCCTTGGAGGTGCGCGGTTGGATTCAGCGCGTCGTGACCCTTGAAACCCGCCAGCATATTGAAATCACACCCGGCCCTGATGTCACGATCCAGGCCGACAGCGATCAACTGGAACAGATGCTGATCAATCTCGTCAAGAACGCCGTCGAAGCGGCGCAGGAAACGGGCGGAAAGGTCTGCGTCTCCTGGTCCAAAGTCAGTCAAGTGACACCCTGTCTGGAAATCACGGTCGAAGACGAAGGACCGGGCATTCTCAATCCCGATAACCTGTTCGTACCCTTTTTCACGACCAAACCCGAAGGCTCCGGCCTGGGCCTGATGATCGGACGCCAGATCGTCGAAGCCCACGGCGGCACGCTCAGCTTGGAAAACCGCACCGGCCGCACCGGCTGCCTCGCCCGCATCCATCTCCCCCTGTAATCGGCTTATTGCTCTGAATAAAAGTGTCCGGTTTCGGACAATTGCGCGTCCGTTGTCGGACACTTTTCTTCATTCCATGAAATAAGGAACGCTCTCCCCTCGTATTCCTAAGTCAAGCAAAATCCGTGTTTTTCTACACAATCATTACCTTGGCACACCGATTGCCCTATAAGAGGCTAGGAGAATACTCATGGATATTCCAAGAGAATCGAATAAAAAAAGAACGATCGTTCGCCGTACGATTTATATCGTGTTTTCGATTGTTGTCATCTGCGGAATTACTGCCTGGCTCTCTCAACTCGAACAGGCCGCCCCATCCGTCGAACGGGCAACGGTCTATATCGACGAGGTGAAACGCGGGGATATGCTGCGCGAGGTACGGGGGCCGGGAACGTTGGTTCCGATCGACATCCGCTGGATTTCGCCGTCCACGTCGGGCCGGGTGGAGAAAATCCCGATTCTGCCGGGAACGTCAGTCACCGAGGAAACCGTCATTGTCGAACTGAGCAATCCACAGGTCGAACTCGACGCCCAAAGCGCCAAACTGAATATCAAATCGGCGGAATCGAAATACGCCGCCATGAAAGTGCAGTTGGAAAATGACCTGCTCAATCTGGAAACGGCGGCGGCCCGCGTCGACGCGAATTTCGCCGAAGCCGAACTGAAAGCCAAGTCTGAAACGGAACTGGCGAAAGACGGCTTGATCTCCGAATTGCAGTTGAAAGTCTCCACCGTGCGCGTTGAGGAACTCGAAAAGTTGAAGGCCATCGAAAAGAGGCGGGTCAAAGTCCAGCGGGAATACGCCAAAACTCAACTGGAAGTGCTTCAAGCCGAAATCGAACAGGCAAAAGCACTGCACGCCTTGAAAAAGGAACAGGTGGACTCGCTCCAAGTGCGGGCCGGATTCAACGGGGTGTTGGAACAGCGACTGGTGGAAGTCGGCCAGCAGGTGGCACCCAGTGTCAATCTCGCCAAAGTCAGCGATCCCACTCACCTGAAAGCCGTCCTGCAGATCGATCAAAACCAAGTGCGGGAAGTGATCGCCGGGCAGCCGGTGCGGATCGACATTCGTTCCAGCGTGCTGAAAGGCCACGTCGAGCGAATCGATCCCGCGGTCCAGCAAGGCACGGTGGAGGTCGACGTGGCGCTTGACGATCCACTGCCCAACGGGGCGCGGCCCGATCAGCGGTTGGACGGCACGATCGAAATCGAAAAACTGACCGGCGTACTGTATACCGGACGGCCTTACTTTGGACAGCCGAATAGCGTGATCAGCCTGTTCCGCCTGAACGCCGAACGGGATGAGGCCACCCGGATTCAAGTCCGGTTGGGGCAGAATTCGGTCAGCACGGTTGAAATCATCCAAGGACTGGAAGAGGGCGACCGAGTCATCTTGACGGATATGAGCGATTGGGATGACACCGACCGCATCCGCCTGCGCTGACGGAATCATAGGAATGGTGGGTCGATAAAACGCGATCCACCCTACCATACTGATAACTGATAACTGACAACTGATAACTAAATAGGAGAAATACCATGACCGATCCATCACCCCTTATCACGATGCAGGAAATGAAAAAAGTGTTCGTGACCGATGAAGTCGAAACCCACGCGCTGGCCGGAATTCATCTGGATATCCGCCAGGGAGAGTACCTCGCCATTTCCGGACCGTCCGGATGTGGGAAATCGACGATGCTTTCGATTATGGGCCTGCTGGATACGGCAACCGGCGGGACCTATCAACTGAACGGGAAAAACGTCACGGAACTTTCGCTCTCTCAGCGCGCCACGATCCGTAACCGCGAGATCGGATTCATCTTCCAGAGTTTCAACCTGATCGGTGACCTGACCGTGTATGAAAACGTCGAACTGCCGCTGACCTACCGGAGCCTATCCGCCGCCGAACGTAAAACCCGCACGATGGAAGCCTTGGAAAAAGTCGAGATGTCGCACCGCATGAAACACTACCCCGCGCAGCTTTCCGGCGGTCAGCAGCAGCGCGTCGCCGTGGCCCGCGCGGTCGTCGGCAGTCCGTCGATCCTTCTGGCGGACGAACCGACCGGGAACCTTGACTCGCATAACGGCGAAGCGGTGATGGAATTGCTGCGCGATCTGCACCGCGAAGGGGCCACGATATGCATGGTCACCCACGATCCCCGTTACGCCAAGCATGCCGAGCGCAGTGTTCATCTCTTCGACGGCCAGATCGTCGATGAAGAACGGTTGGAGGAGGTCGTCGCCTGATGTTTCACAGCCTGTTACATTCCCGCATGCTGAGTCGCCAAAACCAATCCGATGGTTGCCCTGAGGTACGAATAACCGTTTCTCTGGAGATGATATGATGAATCCATTTTGGCAGGATATTCGATTCGCGTTTCGCATGATGGCGAAGAGCAAAGGCGTAACGACGCTGGCGATCGTGGCGCTGGCGATCGGCATCGGCGCGAATTCATCCATCTTCACGATGGTTAATACCGTCATGTTCAGTTCGCTGCCGTTTCCTGATTCGGAAAGGCTGCTGCGTGTTTACGAAAAGCATGAGGAACGGGGCAGCCAGAGAGACTCTATTTCCGGGCCGGATTTTCTGGACGTGCAGAGGCAATGTCGGTCATTTGAAAATATTACGTTGATATCGAATAAACATTTCAACTTGACAGGCGGCGGTCAACCGCAACGCGTTTCCGCGTATTTGTTCACTCCCAGCCAGTTCGATATTATCAAAATTAAGATGGCGATCGGCCGCCCTTACATCAAGGGCGAAGATCGAGAAGGAAACAACCGGGTGGCGGTGTTGAGTTACGGATTGTGGAAAGACCGTTACGGCGCAAGCGCGAACGTTCTGAAGGAACCGATTTTGCTGGATGACGTGCCCTATACTGTCGTCGGCGTGCTTCCCGCTTCGTTGGGGTTTTTGGAAGGTGAGGCGCAACTCTGGCTGCCTTTGACGGAAGAAGCCATCAACCAAGAGCGGGGCAAACGGCAATTCGCGTCGATGGCGCTGCTGAAAACCGATGCGACCCTCGAGCAGGCGCGAGCGGAAATGGACGTCATCTCAACCCAGTTGGCGAAGGCGTATCCCGACACCAATAAGAACATCCGATTGGTCACCGAACCGATGATGGATCAACTGGCCCGTCTCGTAGGCACGACGTTTATCGTTCTTCATGCCGCGGTCGGATTCGTGCTGCTGATTGCCTGTTCGATCGTGGCCAGTCTGCTGCTCGCCCGGTCCGGAGTTCGGCGCAAGGAGATCGCCATCCGGTCCGCGCTGGGAGCCAGCCGGGGCCGGGTGATCCGCCAATTGCTCACCGAAAGTTTGCTGCTGTCGCTGGCGGGGGGAGCGTTGGGATTGCTATTCTCGATATGGGGAATCGAGTTTATCGCCTCTTTAATGCCGCCCGCCATCTCAAGTATCTTAGTCGTGCGAGGCATTGACACCTACGTCCTGATCTTTGCACTTACCCTCTCGTTGCTCACGGGTCTGATATTCGGCATCGCTCCCGCGCTGCAAACCATGAAAGTCAATCTCAGCGAAACGCTCAAAGAAGGCGGGCGCAGTTCCAGCGGACGATCCGGCAGTCATAAGATGTTGAAGACGCTCGTCGTGTCCGAAATTGCGCTGGCCTTGATCCTGATGATCGGGGCGGGACTCATGGTCAACAGTTACATCCACTTGCAGCACGCCAATCCCGGATTTCAATCGGAGAACATCCTGACGTTTCACGTCAGCCTCCCCGAAACGAAATACCCGGACGATCAAAGAAAGCGTGTGTTCTATCGTGATGCCGTCCAGCGGCTGGCGAATTTGCCCGGCGTGCAATCGGTCGGCGCACCGAATATCTTACCGATGAATTACAGCAGTTCGGTCGCGTTTGAAATCCAGGGCCAGGATGCGCCACCGGATGAAGACGATTTCACCGCCCTGCTGCGGCATGTCAATTCCGATTATTTCAAAGCGGTAGGAATCCCTTTACTTCAAGGCCGCCCATTCGATTCCAGCGATGAAAACGAAGACGTGTTCCGCATCATCATCAACGAAGTCTTCACCCGCCGGTTTATGCCGAACCAGAATCCCATCGGGCAACTCGTTCGGTTTCCGGATTGGGACGGGAAGGCCTATCAAATCGTGGGAGTCGCCGGGAACGTGAAACATTTCGGCTTGAGAAGCGGTGATCAACCGGCAATTTATGTCTCCTATATGCACCGGCCCTCGCCAGGAATTGGTTTTGCCGTTCACACGACACAGCCCCCAGCGAATCTGTCGCAGGCCGCCCGTGAAACGATCTGGGCCATCGATCCCAATCTGCCCATCGAACAACTTCAAACGATGGAGGCCGCGATCGAAGACAGGATGTTCATGGAAAAGATGGGAATGGTGCTGATGAGCCTGTTGTCGGCCGTCGCGCTGATTCTTACTTCGATCGGCATCTACGGGATTATGGCCTACTCCGTCAGTCAGCGCACGCAGGAGATCGGTATCCGAATGGCGTTGGGCGCGAAGCTGATTGATGTGATCCGGTTGATCGTCGGGCAGGGGATTCAGTTGACACTGGCTGGAGTCATCATCGGGTTGAGCGTTTCATTCATGATGATGCGCCTGTTATCAAGCCTTTTGTACGAGAAAACCAGCACCACCGATCCAATCACCTTCTTTGGCGTTTCACTCTTCTTTATCGTTGTTGCCGCTTTCGCCTGTTACATCCCCGCTCGTAAAGCCGCCAAAGTCGATCCGATGATTACGTTGCGGCATGAATAATAGGAGAATTTGCTATGAGTACGCTTTTACATGATATTCGTTTTGGTTTACGCATGATGATGAAATCGCGGGGAGTCACCGTGTTCGCCGTGCTGGCGCTGGCGATCGGGATCGGCGCGAATACGGCGTTGTTCACCGTGATCCACGGCGTGCTTCTCAGTCCGCTGCCGTTTCCCGAGGCGGACCGGCTGATGTTGACGTCGGAAACGTGGAAAGAACAGCTTAATTCCGTTTCGGGACCGAACTTTCTCGACTGGCAGGAACAGAACACGGTTTTTGAGGGGCTTTGCGCCCTCAACGCGATGCACAAAGTCAGTTTAACCGGCGATGGCCCTCCACTCGCGATGACCGGGTTTCGGGTCAGCACGAATTTCTTCGATACGTTTCTGGATCATCCAATGCTCGGACGCGGTTTTAATCCGGATGAAGCGCTGGCCGGGAACGGACAAGTCATCGTTCTAAGCCATCGGCTTTGGCAGGACCGGTTCGGGGCCGACCCAAAGATCGTCAACCAGAAAATCACCATCAACGAAAAACCTTACACCGTCATCGGAGTCGCCCATGCCACGATGGGTTTCCTTGAAGATTTAACGCAATTCTATGTCCCTCTATCAACGGAAGGATTAAAGCAAAGCCGTGGCAGTCACTATTTACAGGCGATCGGACGACTAAAACCGGGTGTGACCGTCGAGCAGGCCCAAACCGAAATGAGCGCGATTGCGGCCCGGTTGTCAATCGACTATCCCGGCGCAAACAAAGACGCAGGGGCACGAGTTACCCCGCTCCACGAAGCGCTTTTGCAGGAAATTCGCCCCGCTTTTCTCGTGCTCTATGGAGCAGTCGGTTTTCTGCTGCTGATCGCATGCGTGAACGTGGCCAATCTGCTGTTGGCCAAATCCGGCGCGCGCGGCAAAGAGATCGCCATCCGCTGTGCGCTGGGGGCGGGCCGGTTCCGCATCTTTCGGCAAGTGCTTACCGAGAGTGTCATCCTGGCGCTGATTGGGGGTGGATTCGGGTTGCTCCTGGCGTTTTGGGGATTGGATTTATTGCGGTCGATCGCCCCGAAAATGTCGATGACTGCCAACGGCAGTATCCCCGGATTCGATGAACTGAGCATGAACTCCACCATTCTCGGATTTACGCTGCTGCTGTCGCTCGTTACGGGACTGGTCTTCGGTCTGGCCCCGGCTTGGCAGGCGTCCAACTCGAAGATCAGCGAAACGCTGAAAGAGAGCGGGCGCGGTTCGTCCGGTACATCCACCCGCCACCGGATTCTCAGCAGTCTGGTCGTTACCGAGATGGCGATGACATTGATCCTTCTCATCGGCGCGGGATTGCTGATCAAAAGTTTTTATACCCTTCAATCGGATGGCCCCGGTTTTGTTTCGGACCGTATCCTCTCTCTGGAGATCGAACGTCCCGACACACCTGCCAATAAAGAGAACCGCAGCCGCGCCGCGTTTTGTCAGCAAACGATCGAGAAGATTACCGCATTACCTGGAGTCGAATCGGCCGGGGTAATCAATATTCCTCCCTTGAATGGATACAACAGCAACAGTGCTTTCACCATCGTCGGACGGCCCCCGCTTCCGGAAGGAGTCTATATTTCTGCCGAAATAAGGAAGGTCTCTCCCGGTTACCTCCAATTGATGGATATCCCTTTACGCAAGGGACGGTATTTCACGGAACGAGACGACGGAACCGGAACGCATGTCACTATCGTCAACGAAGCATTCGTGAAAAAATACTTCTCCAACGAAGAGCCGATCGGCCAACGCATTCTTTTTCAAGGCGATGAAAAGGAAATCGTCGGCGTCGTGGGGAACATCAAAATGCGAACGATCAGCCCGGATAAAATCGTTCCCTTCATGTACGAACCGGTTGCTCAGAACTGCTGGCACATGATGACCTTTATGGCAAAGACGCAGGGTAATCCCTCCGCACTTGCCAACGCCATCCGGCAGGCGATTTGGAGGGTTGATCCGAACCAGCCGATCGTGCGCGTTCAGACGTTGAAGCAGGTGGTGGGCGATTCGATATCGGTGGAGCGGTTCTGCATGATTTTATTGTGCCTGATGGCGATCGTGGCACTGCTGCTGGCGCTGATCGGTATTTATGGCGTTATGGCCTATTCGGTCAGTGAACGCACCCACGAAATCGGGATTCGGATCGCGTTGGGCGCACAAATGGCCGATATCATCAAATTGATTTTGATAAAAGGCCTGATGCTTGCCGGTATCGGGATTTTCACCGGACTGGCCGGATCGTTTGTGCTGACCCGGTTCATGAGTTCGATTCTTTACAAGATCAGCGCCGTCGATCCGTTGACGTTTATTCTTATCCCGCTGATACTGGCCGCCACCGCGCTGCTGGCCTGTTTTCTGCCCGCGCGAAAGGCGTCCAAAGTCGATCCTGTGGTGACACTTCGGTGTGAGTAAAAAAAGAGATGTGAATGAAAAAGAGTATCATCAACTTAATTTCATAGGAGGCTATACCGATGACTACAAAATTATTCCGGAGACATTTCATTTTCAAACGATTGCTTCTGGCCGCTGGATTGCTCTTTCCCTGGATAGGTTCCAGGAAGGTCAAGGCCGAAGAGAAACAGGATTCATCGCCGCTCATGAATGAAACCATCCAAACCATTAACCGGTTAAGAACCATTCATGGAAACTTCACGGAAGAGGATATCCCGGAGGCCAAGCTTCAATTGATCCTTCAATCGTCCGTCCGCGCGGCGAACGCCTCGAACATGCAGACCTATTCCATTGTTGTCGTGAAAGACCGAAATAAGATGAAACAGCTTTGTGGCTATCAAGGCAGTTGTGTGCTGCTGTATTGCGTGGATCATAACCGGTTGATCGCCAGCGCGGAATCGCTGGGACATACCTATTGTCCAGACAATATGAACCACTTTATCACCGCCAGCACCAACACCATCCTGGCGGTCCAAACCGCCGCGATCGCCGCCCGTTCGCTGGGGATCGATTATTTAATCACCAACGGCATTCAGCGCGGCGACATGAAAAGGATCTGGGACATCGTGAAATTGCCCCAGACCCATTGTTATCCACTAATTGCTGTGGTTCTGGGTTATCCCACCAAAGAACCCGCTCAGAAAAAAGGCCGGCTGAATGGAACGGGCGTCATTCATCATGAAGAATATCATTCATTAACCAATGATGAAACGGCTGAAATTACGCGTCAATATGATGACTCCACTCAGCATTTGGCTTTGATTGACAATTGGAAAGACCAAGGACATCCGCATTATTTGGATTGGTTGTTTACTCGTTGGCTCAAGAGAAACTCGCAACCCACGGAGCGGGAAACTCAAATGTTTACTCTCTTAAAGAGAAGCGGGTATGTGGATCTGCAAAAATCGTAGAACGGTAGACTTGTTACCTGTCCGCTAGCAAAGCGGCCAAAGTCGATCCCATGGTGACGCTTCGGTGTGAATAGAAAACAATATTACGATCAAACGAGGAACGAACCATGTGTCGAAATCAACGAACGGGAATTTCATCCAGCCTGTTATTTACTGGTCTGTTTGCCCTTTTATGCTTTTCACTGAGCGGCTGTTTCAGCACCCCGCTTCATCCCTCGAAGACGGCCCGGAGCGAGTTGCTCGAGGTGGATGTGAATGCGATCGATACGATCGATTTGCAGGCGCTTTCGGCCTCGCCGCCGGTCTCGCTCGATACGGCCGCTGAGAATTTCGTTCGGGAGATCGTTGAATCGGAAACAGTGCAGGAACGGATTCCGCTCGGCATCGAAGACGTCCGGTCCGCCGCGCTGAGCCACAACCTCGACTTGAAAGTCCAACTGATCGCGCCTTCGATTGCCGGTGAATTCGTTAACGAGGAACGCGCCAAGTTCGAAGCGGTGTTCGCAGGATCGATCTATCACGCGAAAACGGACACGCCGGTTTCGACCCAGCTGGAAGGCTCACAGGCGGCTTCGACGACGTTCGAGGCGGGCGTTCGTAAACCGCTGCCCACCGGCGGCGATGTCACCCTGGGCCTGCGATCGGGACGCTATGAAACCGACAACGCCTTTTCGCTGCTGAATCCCGCGTTCGACAGCGATCTGCGATTGTCCATCAGCCAGCCCCTTCTGCGCAACGCCGGTTTGAATGTCAATCATCACTCGATCCGTGTGGCGCAGTATCAGAAGAAAATCACCGACGCCCAGACCAAACTGGAAGCCCTTCGCGTTCTGGCACAGGCCGAGCAAGCCTATTGGATGGTCTATTCTGCGTCGCGTGTGCTGGACGTGCGTCAACAGCAATACGAACGCGCACTGCGGCAGCTGAGGGACGCTAAACTTCGCGTCAAGGCGGAGAGTTCGCCCCGAATCGAGATCACTCGCGCCGAGTCGGGTGTGGCGGCCCGGCTGGAAGGGATCATTGTCGCCACCACCCGTTTGAAGCTGCACGAACGCGATCTCAAGCGCGTCATCAACCGGCCCGATCTGCCGATGGAATCGCTGACTGCGCTCATTCCTGAAACGCACCCCAACCCGGTCGGGATGGATTTGGATTCGAAAGCGTTAGCGGAATTCGCGGTCGAGAACCGGATGGAGATGCTGGAACTGGAACTCAGCCTCGCGATGGACGAAAGCACCATCGATTTTCAGCGCAACGCCGAGTTGCCCCTGTTCGTGCTGGACTATCAGTATACCTACAACGGTCTGGGAAGCAGTTTCGGCAAATCTTACGATCAGGTCTCCGACATGCGGTTCGCCGACTGGTCTGTCGGGATGCGGACGGAAATCCCGCTCGGTAATCAGGCCGCCAAATCACGGGTGCGGCGGGCGGTGCTGCAACGTGTCCAACGGCTTTCGACGAAGAAACTGCGGAGTCAGGCCATCCGTCAGGAAACGCTCAACGCCCTGGATATGCTGCAACAGAACTGGCAGCGGATTCTCGCTGCCCGGCAGGAGAGCATCAGCGCGGCGCGAACGTTTGAAGCCGAGCGGCGTCAATTCGAGATCGGCGTGCGCACCAGTACGGACGTGCTCTATGCGGCGGATTTGCTGGCGTACGCTCAGCTGCGTGAAATCCAGGCGCTGACCGATTATCAGATCGCCCAGCTGGACATCGCCTACGCCACCGGCACGCTGCTTGGCTACTCCGGCGTCTCCTGGCAACCCTTCAACTCGATCTAGCCTTTCCGCTTTTGAGCAGAAAGAGGAAGTGCAGAAGTGATTGACACGAGGTTACTGATTTCCGGTTTTTTTTCTTCAGAGTTTTCTCTTTTAGTAGTAATTCATAATTCTTTTTAATATGTTTTGTAGATGAGTGCTCGGGCCCAAGCGTCTTCTCTATAATCTTAAAGGCACGCCGTAAAAGCGGCTCAGCTTCTTTGTAATTCCCTTGCATACGATATAGTTCCGCTAGGTTGTTCAGGCTGATAGCCGTGTCGAAATGATTCGGCCCCATCGCCTTCTCCCTGATCTCCAGGGTGCGTCGGAGGAAAGGCTCTGCTTCTTCGTATTTCCTTTGCTTATAATAGAGTGTCGCTAGGTTATTCAGGCTGGTGGCCGTGTCGGGATGATTCGGCCCCATTACCTTCTTCCTGATCTCCAGGGCGTGCAGGTTGAGGGGCTCCGCTTCTTCGTAATTCCTTTTTTTTAGATAGAGTTCAGCAAGGTTGTTTAGGAAGATTGCCGTGTTGGGATGATTCGGTTCCAGCGTCTTCTCACTGATTTCCAAGGCTCGCTGGTAAAGCAGCTCCGCTTCTTCGTACTTCCCTTGTGAATTATAAAGATTTGCCAGGTTGTTCAGGCTGTTGGCCAAGTTGGGATGATTTGGACCCAGCACCTTCTCATTGATCTCCAGCGCACGACGGTAGAGGGGT
>CAZSIZ010000127.1:0-16107 GCA_964606645.1 uncultured bacterium | reverse complement strand
GATCGTTTTCAGACGTTTTTGCATTCAGGCGTTGCGAACTCTCCCTGGGACCAAGCCAGGAAGCGGCTCGTATTCGAAGAACTACTGCTCCATCAGATTACCTTTCAGCGCAACCGGCAAATTCTCCACAAAGAACCGGGTATCGCGCATCCGGTGCCGAAGCCCGATCCCTGGAATCCCGGTGCCAAACCGCTCGATTCTCAGAATCCGCTCTCATGGCCGGCGATCTTTCTGAACAATCTTCCCTTTCAAATGACGGCCGATCAGATATCGGTCTGCCGTGAAATCGAAACGGACCTCCACTCGCCCCATCCCATGAACCGTCTGCTTCAGGGGGATGTTGGATCGGGCAAGACGGTCGTCTCGACCTACGCCATGACGATCGCGGCTGCGGGCGGCAGCCAGGCGGCCCTTATGGTCCCGACCGATATCCTCGCGCAGCAGCACACCCGAACCATCCGGTCTTTTACTGAATCGATCCCCAGCCTGAACGTCGCCGTTTTAACGGGAGCGGCAAAAGTCGCCGAGCGCCGGGAATGCCTCGCCAATATCGCGAACGGGGCCGTTCAGATTGTCGTCGGAACCCACGCCTTATTTCAGGAAAGCGTCGATTTCGCCAACTTGGGCCTGGTTGTCGTCGACGAGCAGCACAAATTCGGAGTCAACCAGCGTCAACGCCTGCTGGAGAAAGGACGCCACCCCGATCTGCTCGTTGCGACCGCCACACCGATCCCCCGCACGTTATCGCTGACCCTGTTCGGCGACATGGACGTCTCCAATATCCGCTCGCTCCCGCCGGGAAGACCCTCGCTGACGACTCGGTGGACGACGTGGGATAAGGAAGAGAAAGTCTGGGGATTCGTGGACGAAAAGGTGGCGCTGGGACAACAAGTTTATGTCGTCTGCCCTATCATCGATCCCTCCGAATCGATTCCCGAACTGCCGTCCACCGAAGAAGCCTACGACCGGCTGTCGCAGACGTTTCTCTCCAACCGGCGCGTCGCAGTGCTGCACGGACGCCATTCCTCCGAAGTCAAAGACGAGATGATGCGCCGGATGCGGGAGGGAGAGATCGACGTTGTCGTTGCGACGACGGTGATCGAAGTCGGCGTCGATCTGCCCAACGCAACCGTCATGGTCGTGCTGGGGGCGGACCGTTTCGGGTTGGCGCAGCTGCATCAGTTACGCGGGCGAGTTGGACGCGGTGTCGAGAAATCGGTTTGCGTGCTCGTCACCCCTCAGCGAATTTCACCCGTGGCGCGGCAGCGGATGGGCGTAATGGAACAAACTCGCGATGGATTTATTATTGCGGAAAAGGACTTGAAACTGCGGGGACCGGGAGAACATTTCGGGGCGCGTCAAAGCGGTCATCTGAAGTTCCGGGCCGCCGAACCGTTTCGCGACACCGATCTGCTTCATGCCGCCCACGCAGCCGCCGTCGATCTCCTGCAGGCCGATCCTCGATTGCAAAGCGACGCCCATATTTCCCTGCGCCGCGAACTCGAACTCACTTACGGAGAGACCGCCCTGCTGCGCCCCTCGTGATCCCTGTTATTGACTGATGAGATAAAATCCGATTCAAAATTCTGCAAACGCCGCTTCGATTTTTGAGTGAATCCTGCTAGGCTCATCGTCAATAGAAAACTGAAGGAAACTAGACTATGACCGAAGACGATTATCTATCCCAAGGGGCTTACCGAATCCAGCCCGCTGACCCGTTGCGCGGCACGATCCGCGTTCCCGGCGATAAATCCATCTCGCACCGCGCCGTGATGCTAGGCGCGCTCGCCGAGGGCGATACGATCATTAACGGTTTTCTCGAAAGCGAGGACTGCGTCGCGACCCTGAACGCCTTCAGGCAAATGGGAATCGAACACGAGCGTACTGCGGATGGCTTAGTCATCCACGGCCAGGGATTGCGCGGCCTGCGCCAACCGGACGGCGTGCTCGATATGGGCAATTCCGGTACGGGTACGCGCCTGCTCCTGGGCATTCTTGCCGGGCAGGATTTTACCGCCACGCTGACCGGTGATTCGTCCCTGCGCTCGCGTCCAATGGGCCGGGTGACGATCCCGCTCGCTCAGATGGGAGCCTCATTCGATGGCGGTGAACGCGGAACTAAACTGCCTCTGACCGTGCGGGGCGGGAACCTGAAAGGCATTGGCTATCAAACTCCCGTCGCCAGCGCTCAGGTGAAATCGGCGATCCTGCTCGCGGGATTGTTCGCTGACGGTTGTACCCAAGTCACCGAACCGGGGCCTTCACGCGATCACACCGAACGTATGCTGGAAACGCTGGGTGTCAAAATCGATTACGGCGAACGAACCTGTACCCTCGAAGGTGGGCAGACGCTTCATACGGGTGAAGTGTGGGTTCCTGGCGATCTATCGTCTGCAGCTTTCTTCCTGGTGGCGGCGTCGATTGTGCCTGGCTCCGATCTCACG
This sequence comes from uncultured bacterium, assembly GCA_964606645.1. GTDB lineage: Bacteria > Hinthialibacterota > Hinthialibacteria > Hinthialibacterales > Hinthialibacteraceae > CAZSIZ01. The sequence goes on along the minus strand of CAZSIZ010000127.1, from coordinate 13,663 downwards.
ATCGAGCGGGTCGGGATCAATCCCACTCGCACCGGAATTATCGATGTTTTGAACGAGATGGGCGCGAACATTACTTTAACCAATCAGCGCGCTTTCGGAGCCGAGCCGGTCGCGGATATCCGCGTGCGCCAGACCCCGCTTGAGGGGGTGCGCATTTCTGGAGAGACTGTCGTCCGCATGATCGACGAGTTTCCGATTTTCTCGGTGGCCGCCGCGTTCGCCTGTACGCCATCGACCGTCGAAGGCGCGGAGGAACTACGCGTGAAGGAATCCGACCGCATCGCGGTGATGGTGGAGCAGTTGAAACGATTCGGAGCCGACATGACCGAGCGGGAAGACGGCTTCGAGATAACCGGTAACGCGAAACTGCGGGGAACGGAATGTGTCTCGCATGGCGACCACCGTATCGCGATGTCGCTCTCCGTCGCCGGACTCGCCGCACATGGAGAAACCGTCGTTCGCGGGACGGCCCCGGTTGCAACCTCATTCCCTGGATTCTGCGATCTGCTTCGCGATATCAGCGGGGGAAAGATTCAACCCGTATCATGACACGAACCAAACCGATAGTAGCTATCGACGGCCCGGTGGGAGTCGGGAAGAGCACCGTGGCAGCGGCGCTCGCCGAAAGGCTTGGCTTTATCTATATCGACACCGGCGCGATGTACCGGGCGGTGACGCTGAAGGTTCTCCGTCATAATCTGAATCCGGACGACCGTGAAGCCGTTGCGGCTTTGGCCGACAATACCGATCTTCGTTTCAAGCGAATCGGTGGCTCATTACGCATTCTCTGCGACAGCGAAGATGTTTCCGAAGCGATCCGCGCCCCGGAGGTCAGCGCTACGACCTCTCCCGTGGCCGACAACGTGGACGTGCGCAAACGACTGGTGGCGATGCAGCAGGAAATGGGACGTGACGGCGGAGTTGTGATGGAAGGGCGTGATATCGGAACGGTTGTCTTTCCCGATGCCGAGATCAAAATTTTCCTCGACGCCGATCCCAAAGTGCGGGCCGAGCGCCGGTTTCGTGAACTGACCGCCAAGGGCAAGAACGTCACGTTCGAGGAAACGTACGACAGCCTGATCGAACGGGACCGTCGCGACCGTGAACGTCCCGTCGGTGCGCTCAAAGCCGCCGACGGAGCCATCGTCTTCGATTCCACCCTGCGCACTCAGGATGAAGTCATCGAGGCCTTGTATCGATTAGTGGCAGACTCGTAAAGCGTTCACGGTTATAATCAATCCACGACTCACATTTCAAGTTGTTTATGCAGTCAAAGTCATTTTGAGCAACGTTTCAATTTTCGATTCCGGCGGTTGACCTGTATGATCGCTTTTCTTCGTTCGCGACAAAACGAAACGGCAATAAGTCGAAAACACTTTCAATGACCACAAGATAATAGTATAAAGAATAGTTAATGAAACACAACAACTTGCCGTTTCGTCTGCAAGGTCTGACTTTTTACCGGATCGTGGCGATAAAAATAGTTTTACGAACTGCCGGAGCGTTGATTCTCATCGCGCTGGGCCTGGCCGCCACGATTCCGTTTCTTGTGCGGATTCCCGTCATCCACTCATTTCTCGAATCGGAAATCAGTCACCGCGCCGGGATGGATCTGACCTTCCATTCGGCGAGCTGGTTTTTTCGGGATCGCGTCAAATTATCGGATGTCCGCCTTCGATACGATTGGGGAACGATTCCCATTTACCTGGATTTCCAATCCATCCGAGTGATGGATATGCTGTCTGCGTCTCCACGCATCGTCCTGCAGAACAGCGAAACCGCAGCCGGAACCGCATCGATCTTTTCCGCTTCGAGAACGGCACTGGATTGGCTGACGGATACGGAAAGGCTTCACGTCGGTGTTGAAAACGCCCGTTTCGATCCTCTTTCACTTATTCCCATTTTGGAAGAAGAGGTTTCGGGAACGGGTGCAGATTTATCGACCCTTGGCTCGGTAACGATTTCCGGACTGCGCATCGAATATCCTGGTATCGACAAGAATTACCGCTGGAACGCAGCGTTGAACAACGAATCCCTCACCGGGTGGATGGACGCGCGCGTCAATGTGTCCGCGCAATCCCATTCCGAAGAGAACCGATTCGATGCGAACGCGCAGATTCTATCGCCGACAGGAGTGTTGATCTCGCTCCGGGGAAGCGCGAAACGTTTCCCGCTCGAATTGACCGAGCCGCTCCCGTTATCCATGATTCTCGACGGCACGCTCTCTCTCCAGCAGAAAGACCGGAAACAATATGTCGGTGAGACGAACCACGCCATCGAGAATATCGCCATCGCTTTGCCCTCATCCGCCTCGATCTCTATTCCCGGTGCGACGCTGTCCTCGGCGATAATCTTATCGCCTACATTCGAGCCATCGGTCATCCATTCCCGCATCGCGCATTCGTCGGTAATCTATCAAGCCTCCCAGGATCGATGGCGTCTCCCGCCGGGCGTCTTAACGCTGGATGTCGAACCGAAAAACCGGGAACGGAATCCGTTGACGGTCCAGTGGAATTCGGAAGCGGTTGACCGAGTCGCTCTCACATCGAACGAATGGCCTGTCTCCGCAACGTCCACATCGGCGCTGACGTTCCGAATCGATGATAAGCCGCTTCGGGGATTCAAACCGTACCTCCCCAAATCGCTTCCACAGCCGCCCGGTTCGCTTCGAGGACGTTTGTCGTTGCAGGGCAGTGTCGAGCTGCTTGGGACGAACCTCGAACGCTATCGGGCTGAAGGAAAACTGACGGGAGGTACGTTGCGTGTCGGGCCGCTCGATGTGCGGCAGGCCTCAATTTCGGTCAACGCCCAGGGTAACGCAAACTTGAACCGTGCTCAGTCCAGCGTTCAGGCGGCAGTGGCGGTTCTCATGTCAGGAACGCCCGTACTTCACCTGGAACCGGAACTGCGGCTGGATGTAAACTACAATCGTATGACTGGAGACCTTTCCGCCGTCATCCCCGAAGCCGACACAAGTATCATCCACTCCGTCAGCGCCTGGCACGACGGGAAAAACCGCTGGGAGGTGGAAGGCGATTTTCCTTTGGAAGAAGGAATCCCGCCTCTGCGAAACGCGTTTCTGCCCGCCATTCTGAGCGAGTTGGAAGGCATGGGCCACATCCATCTTTCGGCTTCAAGCGATGGGAACGGCATTCAAGCGCAAGCGGAAAGTCCGGACTTGTCGGTCTATTCCTTCGCCGAAGCCTTGGAGTTTGGCGTCCAACTCCGCGAAATGTCTGTGAAAGCGGGCTGGAATTCAGAAAGCGGCCAGGCGGGCGGTCCAGCAGCGGCCTGGGCGCGGTTGCGGGCGTCAACGCCTTATGTCTCCTACGCCGGAGCCGATCACGAATGGGCGGGGCAGACCGTCACGCTCTCGGCCACCCATTCTGCGAATCGAGTATCATCTCTGTCACTGTCTCCCCCCGGTGGAGGCGCAGTCACTTTGACAGGTGACGTAGAAAAGGAACTCACTCTGCAGGCGGATCGAATCAGCGTTGAAGCATTCCTGCTCCCTTTGCTCAAACGTTTTGTTCTAGACTGGGCGGAAGACGAAACATCTTTCAAGCCAACCGGTTTCGCCAACGCCTGGCTCAAAGCCGATAAACTTGAAGATTCCTGGTGCGCGCGGGGAATGGTTCACTTGACCGATGCCTCGTTTCGGCAGGAAACGTATCCCCAGTTCACCGTATCGAACGCCACGCTCTCGATTCCATTCAATTACCCCATCGACGCGAACTCGCTGCCACAAAAGTCGTTGACGCTGACGGCGCAGCACATCGGCTGGGATGGCGCATCTTTCGACAATGCCGCCATCGCGTTCCCGATCGACGCCACGAGCATCAAATTGGCGGACGATGCGTCCCTGCCGGTGTTTGGAGGACAGATGGATGTGCGCGCGCTGCAAATAACCGACTGGCAATCACCCGCGCCGCAGCTGAATGGCAGCATTCGTCTCGACCGTTTGGACCTGGAAAAAGTCAGCCGTCTCTCTCCGTTGTTTCCCGCGAACGGAACTGTATCCGGGGAAATCGAGCGCGCGGCGATCTCGGCGGAATCCCTCGAACTCTCCGGCCAGCTGCATTTAGACGTCTTCGGGGGCCGCATGACGATCAACAAAATCTTTTTCCGCCGCGCGTTCGGCGAGTCCTACATCGCCGGATTCGACATCGAGTTGGACCGCATCGACCTGAAGGAACTCACGGCGTATTTCAATTTTGGCTCCATGGCGGGAACGATCTCCGGTTTCATGCGAAACGTCGAGGTCTATCTTCCCCCTGTCGGTTCGGGCGAATTACCTATTCCCATCCGCTTGAACATCGAAGTGAAAAGCGTGATGAAAGGTACGGGGAAAATCAGCCGTGAAACCTTGGAGAAAATCTATCAGCTGGGTGAAGACAATGGCTTCGCGATGTCCGCCGCACAGCAGCGTGTGAAGGAATTCGATTTCGGGGGTTTGGGATTGCGCGTGGTTCTGGAGGGCGACGAACTGCGCTTGATCGGCACGTTAAAAGATTCTTTCTTCCTCTCCCACTCCAGAAAATTATTCACCAACACCATCGGCATCCGCCTGCCCGATTCAGACAAAACGCTCTCCTTCAAGGATTTCTGGCAGCGCCTGCTGGAACTGACCGAACGCTTCCCCGCCGAGGAGTAATACGACACCCGTCATTTATCCCTTCCTCACGTTCATGGATCACCATTAATTCCCCCATGCGGCCAATCACAATTTCTTCGCAGCCGATCCGATCGAATCCGCGTTGAGTTTCAGCGCTCGATCCATATCGCTCAGAAAATCGAGAAGCCGATTCAGAAGCGCCTGAGCCGATTCAGTCGATCCATCCGCAAACAGCGTGGCATCACCCAGCCGCCCCATCAGCGTCAGCGACGAGCGCGAGCAAAGTGGCGTGCAGAGGTTGAGCGCCCGTCGTTCCTCACCGATCAGCACGACGAATTCCTTCATGCGTCGAAGGATTTCATGGTGGAATGAGGGAGAGGCCGCGTCGAGTGAGCCGAGTTGTTTCGACATGCGCCGCAGTCGTTTCCGCGCCCGGCGGCATTCCTGCGCCACGTTTTTCAGTTCGTGGATCAATGGTTTGCGTTGGCACGACAGGTTCGGTGTGAGCGCATCCTGCATAAAACGTTTGTCGAGCGGACGGTTCGAAATAGAACGCTCCACCACCTCACCCAGCGGCATCCATCGGCATCCATCGATCCGCGCACCATGAGGCGACGTGTTGACGACCACCCCGGCGGTTCCCCGGATCAGCTCGGCGAACGAGTCCAAATACAGTTTGTATAAGCCGCTGGTTTTAACGGTCCCGCCATCGTTGGAGGGAACATCAAGCAGCGTCTCCGTCTCCCGGTCGGGTTGTTCCAGATCGTTCTGCATGGCTCCCCCGGCATACCACCGATCGGACGGAAACGCCAGATCGTTGCCCACCAGTACGATCGGCGAACACCCCATCATCCGCGCGAGGTGGCAGGCCGCGTGTGCCGTCGAACCGTAGGAGACCAGTTTTCCCAGCGGTCCAAGCGACGTCAATTCGTTGAAAAAAGACGTTGCGCCGGGAGCGTACTCGACGGACCCCGCATGATCGAAGAAGAAACTACGACCGTGGTACTTATGGGAGATGGCGGGATCGATTCCGGGAAACGCCACGAGCAAGGCGCAATCGGATTCAACCGTCTCGAAATGGCGCGCGTTCAGTTCGGTAAAATCGAGGCTGACGACCAGATCCGATTCGATCCCGTGCTGAAGCAGGATACGGTGCGCGGTATCGACGGCGATCAGAATTGTGTTGTTTTGAGAGGCTTCAATCAACGGGATCGCTTCATCGAGGCTGGGGCCGGGTCCGATCACCAAAACGGGAACGCCCGGACAGGCCCCCTGTAGCCGAAGCACCGGCGCGCCCTCAAGCACTAAGGGAAGATTGGCCAGAACGTTATTGAGAATCGTCTTGCCCTGAATTTCCGAGGTTCTGAATTTCAATCCTTCGAATTGAAGGGTTTCCTCGACCAGGGCGCTAAGCCGTTTGATAGAATCTCCGTACAGTTGAGATGAAATCCCGGTGAACGCCAGGCGGATTCCCTGCGAGCGCATCCGATGGCCGTTCGGACCTTCAAATAACGCCTGAACGGTTTCCTCTTCGGAAAGTCCGGCCAGGAAGCGAATGCGGCTGGACGAAATCAGCACAGAGAAATCCATGAGATGAAACGCGGCTTTTAAGAGAGCGAAATCGGGTTCGGTAATCCAGATCACCGTCTCCGAATCGGAAAGGCCGTGCAAAGAGAGCGCGTGATAGCCGGACCCGAAACCGAACAAAAGGACATGCCCGCCCTTCAGCACCACCTCGCCCAATCCTGCCGCCCACTCATCCGCTTCCCGCCGGGGTTCGCTGGTATGGGCGAGCGCGACCGTTTTCTGTTCGTCCAATTTCACGCCCAGAATCGGCGATCCGTCGGCTGATCGGGCGGCGATGAAACGGTCAGGCGTGATCGGAACGCCATCGAGCCGCCGCGCCAAATCGGGATGACGCGAGGTGAGGGCGTTGAGATTGGAGCGCCACACAGAATGGTCTTGAGCCGAATTCTCGTTCATCGATCGCCTCGACACGATAAAATCACAAAATCGATGCCTCCATCATACCGAACAAAGCCATCCCCGCAACCAGCACGTTTATGAACCGGACACTTTGAGACCTAAAGATTTTGTTCTATTATTGATTTGAAGAAAAATCTATTTTTTTCTTGTATTGGCAAGAAAATTGCGTTAAAATCCATAAATAAAGGAATAGACTAACTGAAATAGTCTTTCTGAGAGAGAAAAAGATTATGCTGCCGGAAGCGATTGCAAATAAGGAAGCGTATGCCGCGCTTTGGTGCCGTTTTGTGGCGATGGACCATGCGTTAAAGAAATCTCTCGAAATCGAGAACATAACCGAACTCTCTGAATTGGATAAGGAACGGCTCGGAAGATTGGTTAGTTTTCTTGAGCAGAGCATTCAAGAAAAATTTCCATACGAAGCCTTACTGACTCATGCGATGATGCCTTATGAAAATGAAGATTCTTCCTTTTTCCCAATACAAAACGCACTCGAAGAATTCAAAAAAGTCGAAGAATTTAATAATTCATCAAAACAAACTCCAAAAAAAAAGGTTGAAAAACTTATCCGTTCTCTTAAAGAATTTCTGAACGATCGCGATCTCAAACTTATTAAAAACAAATCTTATGAGCAGGAATTCACCGTTTTACGGGCCATACTGAAAGAACTAATCATTGAGGCCGAAGCCTCTTCTGATTTCTCTCATCACTTTTAATCAACAACCCCGATAAACCATTTCATACACGATTTCCTCTATCATGCCTATATTTTTCGTAGTATAATGATTTTTATACTTTTGATAGAAAAGGTGCATTATGGTCGATTCGTCTATCGAAGACAGACCACTGACAATAAAAGTACTATCACTTATTGAAAAAACAAAAAGTCGATTAAATCAGTTGGATCATAAGAAATTCCCATCGGAAATAACTGAGAAAGCAAGAAAACTGCTTCTAAATATTTTAGATAAATTCAGTAATCCGAACACTCTGAATCCCTCTATATTGTCGTACCAATTTCTTCTCGAACTTCAGTCATTTGTCGATGATATTGAATCCTCTACGATCGATCACATTTCCTGGCCGATCATCAGTTACTGCGATGAAATCTGGAATTCGATATTTAATGATAAAGATCGAATGATATTCTATTCATTAACGCGAGATCATAACTATTATCTTTATCGCTTTTCTAACGAACTAATAAAACATCTTAACGTTTCACCATTGATCTCATCACCCCAGATAAATGAACTATTAGAGAACAAGGTTATTTATTGTCTAAATTTAGCATCATTGGAAAAAGAAAATGTACCTCTATACGCGATGATCGGTCATGAGTTTGGCCATGCCGTTTTTCATGCTCATTATTTAAGAATTGAAAAACTATTGGTTCAAAATATATCAAATTTATTCAATCAATTGGAAGAAGATAGCATTCCTGAAAATATTATTTCTATAATAAAAGTAATCGTTCGTTCTTATGCAATAGAACTTTTTTCCGATCTTATCGGCACGTTGATTATGGGGCCTGCATTTTTATTAGCCTTTTATGAAATCACATGGGGAACGAACAAATCCAGTTGGTCAATTCAGTTTCCTATATCTGAAAACAAACCTTATCCCAGTCGTAATTTTCGGATGGAATTGATAAAAAGTAATACGAACATTGAAGATTTAATAATAAAAATAAATGATTTACCCGCAAATCAAGAGAGTGATTTTTTACATGAATCAACCCAAACCATCATCCAATTCTTAGAAACGATTCCTAGTAATGACATAGATAATGTTGAAGTCGGACCTGTTTCATTTAGCGATAAAAACACAATTAAGGAAACGATTTCTAGCAATCTTGAGATAATAAAAAAATCGCTGAAATCGTTTATATCCGACTGTAAACAAGAATTCAATACAATACTTCAACCGGTCGACGGGCAAAACGTTGCCGAGTTGTTACGACGATTCAAGCATAAAATATTACCAAATATCATCCCCGATTCAACGTTGCTCGGTCAACCCGCAGAATTTCAAGATATACTGAATGCCTGTACTATCCATCGATTCAATTTCCTGAATAAAGATAATATCGATCAAGTTACACTCTCGATCAGCAAAGAGATTCAAATGATCGAACGCTTAACAGAAAAATCCCTTGAAGTGTCTTTCGTTCAGAAAAAGTATAAGAAACATCAGGAGTTATGATATGTCCGTATTGAATGGCAAAGAAATAAAGGAATTTATGAAAAATGATAATTATGACAAAAAACTTCTAGTTACGCCTCTTTTAGATGAAGAACAAATCGGCCCTGCATCGATTGACGTTCGTTTGGGGTCTTCTATTATCATTCCCCAAAAAACTTACGTTGACCGGCAGGATGTTACTGAAAAGGAAATCATACAGGAAGTGGAAAGAATTCTATACAAGAAAATTCAGCTTCAATATTTCCAGAAATTCATTTTACATCCTAACGAACTTATTCTTGGTGTTACATTTGAGTATATCTCTATTCCCAATGAATTATTTGCGACCATCGCCAGCCGGTCATCCTGGGGAAGACTCGGTTTAGTCATTGCCACTGCTTCAGCCGTCCAGCCTGGTTTCAAGGGATGCCTCACACTCGAATTGATAAACCTCAGTGAAAATCCAATCGCACTCTATCCCGGCCTTCTCGTGGGTCAACTAATTTTTTATAAAACTGGAACACCTGAAGGAAAATCTTCCTACGATGGAAGGTATGATTGTCCTACTGAAGCAGGACTTCCACAATTCTTCGATAGAGAAAAATATGATGACGAAATGGTATTCTGGGGTGGAAAGAATAATAAATCCTCAAATTTATCAAAACTTTAGATCGATCTATCCAATAACCTAACTCTATGCCACGAATACTTGTGATCGATAAGACCGCCGGACTCGACGCCTCGCACGAGCGTCACGAGGCGATGGCACAACAGCCGGACGTGGAAGTTCACGTGCTCGGCCCACGCCACTGGATCGAAAGCGGACGTGCGGTCGAATGGCGGCTACGTGAGAACGCAAGTTATACCTCTCACCCCGGACTCGTCTTCGGAAAGGATTTCTACGCGCGTGCGGGCTATTACTCCGGTCTCTGCCGCACCATCGCCCGATCCAACCCGGACATGATTCAGCTGCTGGAAGAACCCTGGTCCATCACCGCGCTTCAGACGTTACTCGCCGCCGCCGTTTTCGCTCCCACCGCGAAAATCCTGTTCTACACGTGGGAAAACATCTATCGCCCTTGGACCTATCCCTCACGCGCCTCAATCCTATACGCGCTTATCGATAAAATTCTCCACACCCGCTCGACAGCGGCCGTCTGCGCGTCCCAGGAGGCCGAATCCGTGCTGCGAAGAAAAGGCTTCGCGAAAACGACACGAGTAATATCTTACGGGATCCCCGAATTCTTCTTCGAGGATGCCGAACGCCCCGATCCAACGAACCGGCCGTTCACGATCGGATACGCCGGGCGGCTGATGCATATAAAAGGGATCGACCTGCTGCTCCACGCGCTGAGCCGCATGAAAGACTGCCGTCTGATTCTGGGCGGTTCGGGTGAAGATGAAGAACGGTATCGCGCTCAGGCGGAAAGCCTTGGGATCGCAAATCGCATCGAATGGGCCGGATCGATGACCGAACGCCAAGTGCCGCATCTGCTGCGCCGGATGGACGTTTTCGTGCTCCCTTCCCGCAGCACCCCCGGCTGGCAGGAACAGCTGGGCCGGGTCACTATCGAAGCAATGGCGGTGGGCACTCCGGTGATCGGGGCGCGGTCGGGCGCGATTCCCGAAGCGGTCGGCGAGGCCGGGCTACTGTTCGAGGAAAACAACGCCGGCGATCTTATCCGGCATATCGAATGGTTGCGCGACAATCCCCACGAACGCCTGCGCCTGAGCGAAGCAGGACGAAAACGCGCTCGCGCCCACTTTACCTGGGACCGTTTTGCATCTGAAATCTGTTCGTTCTATCGAAGCCTTTGAAACTCGACCAAGATAATCCGAAAACGAAAAACGATATAATTAGTAAGAGAAAACGATGACTGAATCCTCGTCCGGCCCCGGCGTCGGCCGCCGCATCACCCGGTATGGAAGCATTCTCGCCGCCAGTGGGATTGCGTGCAAACTCATGCTGCTGGTCTACACGGTTCTCGCCATCGATATCCTGGGACGCGAGGGATTCGGCCGCATCGAGTATTTCATCGAAATGGCGATCATCTTTTCCGTTCTGATCGATTTCGGGCTGGAACAGACCGTGACCCGCGAAATCGCCCGCGCGCGGGACCGGCTGCACGAACACCTTTATCCACTGCTGATCTACCGGCTGCTTGTCTCAGCCATCGGCGGGGTGCTGATGGCCGTACTCTTGAAAGCGCTGGCCCGGCCCGGCCACACCTGGGCGTTGATCCTCTGCGCACTGACCTACTTTCTTGTCATCGCCAACATGATGCTGATCCGCGCCATCGCCCGCAGTTTCGAGTGGATGGCGTTCGAGGGACTGGCGAATGTGCTCGATAAAGTGCTTCACATCGGCCTTGCGGTATTTCTACTGTATACCTGGCCACAACTGCCCCTCATCCTTCTATGCTATACCGCCGGGGCGCTGGTCTCTTTCGTCATTTACTTATACCTGATCCTGAAACGCTGCGGCTGCCCGCGAACGCCGTACACCTTCAAGACGTGGGTGGATTGGCAGAAATTGGCCGTGCCCATCGGTCTGTCGGCGGCGTGTATTCTGCTGCTGCATCGCGAAGACACCGTGATGGTCAACTGGATTTGCGGCGACGGAGAGACGGGACTCTATCGCGCGCCCTACCGTTTTCTGGAAGGCCTTTTTCTTTTCCCGCAAGTGCTGGCGATCTCCGCCTATCCCATCTTTTCCAAACTCTATCACGATCGAAAACCATTTGCGGATACGGCGGCGGTTTTGCTTCGAGGATTGTTGATGATCGGTCTTCCCATTGCGGCGGGAGGGACCTATATCGCACACGATATGATGTTGACACTCGCGCCGGAACTGGGGGAAGACGGCGGGACGATATTCCAAATCCTGGTCTGGTCGCTGCCGTTCATCTACGCCAATTTTCTACTCGGAACCATTCTCAACGCAACGAATCGGCAACGGCTGAACTTTCGCGCCAGCGCCTGGGGATTGCTGTGCAATGCGGTGCTGAACGTTCCGGCGATCTATTGGTACGGGGCCTGTGGCGCGGCTTGGGTGACGGTGATCTCTCAGGGGCTTTACTGCGTGATGATGCTGATCGACACTCGCGATTTCCTTCTGATCCGAAGTGTGTACCGCTATGCCGCGATCGGAGCCGCCTGCCTGGTGACGATCGCCGGATTGGAACTGGCGGATTGGCACTGGATTTATTCCATCCCTTTGGGTGTGGCGATCTACCCCATTGCACTTATCGTTTTCCGGGGGATCGCGCGTGAAGACCTGCACAATATGTGGCGCGTAGTTTCCGGGAAATGACACCCATCCATCGTCTTCTCACCCTTGTACTCTGTCATGGGTATCAGGAACGTGTAGGGGCAGGCCCCTGTGCCTGCCCATGTTCAATCCAACCCATCATTTCAAGAAAGACATACGACTTATCGATCGAATAGAACGCACGCAACGAAAACGCCGTCCACTATTCACCGCTAACCGTTATGAATATAATCTCAAGCACACGACCGTCGGCACGGTAAAAAGTCGATACATACGGTTTGAGGTCTTCTTGTGAACGAACAAAACACGACGAATATGCGGAATGATTTACAATACCCGAAAATCCGGCCCGTCGAAGCATTTCCCGTCCAGACGCCAGAGCAGCAAGGCATCTGCATTCGGGATCCGAAGAACATCGCGACAAACATGCTGGTTCTTCCCGAAGCGGTTTTTCAGATGGTGGCTCTGTTCGACGGCCAACACTCGGTCGCCGACATTCAGGAATATTTTCTGAAACGCCATCAGGCCATGATCCCATCCCCGCAAATCGAAGCCATCATCGAACAATTGGATGCTGAGTTTTATCTTGAAAGCGAAACGTATCACCACGCTCTCGAAACGATACGCCAGGCCTATCTGGACGCGCCATTCCGCGAAGCCAAACATGCTGGAGGGGCGTACGAAAGCGATGCGGATCGATTGCGCGGTCAATTGGATGGCTATCTTTCACAAGCCGAAGCCGAAGTCTCCACGAACGGCGTGACCGCTTCTCAAAGAATGACTCTATTGATTGCGCCTCACATCGATCTGCACCGGGGAGGCTTTTGCTTCGCGCACGCCTACCGGGAACTCGCCCGATCGGAACCGTCCGATCTTTACGTGATTCTCGGTACCGCTCACCAAAGTCTGGATAGCTCATTCATCCTGACGAAAAAATCCTACCAGACTCCGCTCGGTTTGCTAGAAACCAATACGGAATTCATCGAACGCTTCGCCAGTCATATTCCCCTCGATCCTTACCAGGAAGAACTGCTTCACCGCGACGAACATTCGATCGAGTTTCAAGCCGTCTGGTTGAAACATCTTTTAGGGGACGATTGGAAAGGCCGGATCGTCCCGATACTCTGCGGGTCTTTTCACTCGCTCGTTATGAAAGGGCTTTCCCCAAGAGAGGACGAGCAGATCGCCCAATCACTCGACGCCTTACGCCAAACGATCGAGAGTTACGATGGAACCGTAACCGTCATCGCGGGTGTCGATTTAAGCCATGTGGGAAAACGTTTCGGTCATGCGGCCGGTATCCCGCCCTCCGAATTGAAGCGGATTGAAGAAGACGACCGGGAATTGCTGGAAACGGTCTGCGCGGGCGATGGGGAGTTGTTTTATCGAACAGTGGCAAAAAAGAGAGACCGCAATAACGTATGCGGTCTCTCTCCAATCTATATAGCCTTGGATGTGATTCGCCCTACTTCGGGGAGACTGCTCAGATACGAGCAAGCCATCGAAGAAGATACCGAATCGGTTGTCAGTTTTGCCAGTCTCTCTTTTTACGCGGCTTAAACTCAAGCCGCTCGGGCACAACGGCTTAAACTCAAGCCGCTCGGGCA
>CAZSIZ010000126.1:0-16274 GCA_964606645.1 uncultured bacterium | reverse complement strand
CTGGTTGATCGACGATCTGCACGTCATCGCCCGCGTCACTGAACAGAAACCGATGAACGCGCTGGCCGAATTTCTGCGCAGTGACGCGGGCGATGACGTGCAGATCGTCGATCAACCAGACCTACCCGATCCCCTCGATCCCTTCGACGCGGTTTTCATGTACATCCACGGCACGATGACCCCGGAAACGGAGATCGCGCTGATCGGCTATACCCAACGAGGGGGACGGCTGATCGTACTGCATCACGGTATCGCATCGGGGAGGCTGAAGAATCCGAGGTGGCTGAACTTTACCGGCATCCATCTCTCCCCCCGCGATCATCCCAAAACGCCCTGGCGGGTGATCGGGAATACGACACACACCGTCGTCAACCTCAACCCCTCTCATTACATCACATCGAACAAGATGACCTATCCAGGGATCGTGCATTACCGTTCAACGGATACGCTGAGTGTACCGGGTGAGTTTTTCGCCTTCAATATGGAGAACACCGAAGTCTTTCTCAATCAGCAATTCACCGATGGGCGTGAAAAAACCGTGCTGTTCGGGTTCCTCTGCACCGATCCCGAAACGGGGATTATCATCATGCAGGACCGCTCCGGCTGGCTCAAGCCGTCGGGCAGAGGTTGGCTGTTCTACTTACAGCCGGGCCATTCGGTCTCGGATTTCAAGAACCGATTTTTCCTCCAGATCATCAGAAACTGCCTGACCTGGAAACCTTGAGTCATCTTTTTTGAACTCATGAGAATCTCATCTAATGATTCTCTTAAATATCGGTTGCTACACCAGCCAGAATTTCATTGTCATTTCACAAAGGGAATATCCAGGTCTTTACAAATTTTTCGGGCTAAATGATCGAAAATTTCACGGTGACGCGGCACAGTGGAAGATTGGCTTGTCCGGCGATTGACATACACAGTATGATTCCCTCCTTCCCGAAAGAATTCGCACCCGTGCTTTTCAAGATGGCGGATGAGTTTGCGACGATTCATGGCGTGGGAATAAAGAATGGCTCTCGAATGACATCTTGATTGGAAAGAGATTCCTCAGCCAATTGCCGGTTGGTTTCCAGGACGAGTTCAACGGCTTCCGTCAAGTTTTCCCGTGCTTCCTCCAAGGAGGCTCCCTGAGTATTCGCACCCGGCAATTCCTCGATAAAAGCGATGTATCCGCCGGACACCTTCTGATAGACAGCCGTCAATTCCATCTTTCGATCTGCCATAATATTTTCACTCTCCATCAGAGTCATGGGGCGGTTTTGTTTGCTTTGGAATTCTCGATCAGGGCGGGCACGTCGTTTTGGAGGAACGCGGCGAAATCGTCTCGCAGATCGTCCCGTTTCAACGCGAACTCCACCGAGGTCTTGAGATAATCGAGCCGGTTGCCGATATCGTGGCGTTTGCCGTCGAACTCGAACGCGTAGATCCGTTGATCCTTGGCCATCAGCCGAAGCGCGTCGGTCAGCTGAATTTCGTCGTTTTTCCCGGCGGGGGTCTTCTCGATATACTCGAATATATCGGGGGTGAGAATGTAGCGCCCGCCGACGGCCATATCGGAAGGCGCCGAATCGACGTCCGGCTTTTCGATCAAATCTTCGACGATGCTGGTCCGTTCGTCGATTGCTTTCCCCTGGATGATCCCATAGTTGACCACCTTATCGCGAGGAACCCGTTCCACCCCAATGACCGGACTGCGCCACACGCGGTAGAAATCGAGCAGCTGCTTGGTGCAGGGCACTTCGGAGCCGACGATCGTGTCTCCCAGAAGCACGACGAACGGTTCGCCCGCGACGTGCTGTTTGGCGAAGTAGATCGCGTCCCCCAGTCCATTGCAGACTTTCTGGCGGATGAAGTGGATGTTCACCAGGTTGGAAAGTTCGGATATGCTTTTCAGCATTTCGTGATTTCCCGAATTATCCAGAGCCTTTTCCAATTCCCACGAGCGGTCGAAGTGATCTTCGATGGAGCGTTTGCCTTTACCTGTGATGATTAGAATATCGGTGATGCCCGACTCGACGACTTCCTCGATCACGTACTGGATCGTCGGCGTGTCGATGATGGGCAGCATCTCTTTGGGCTGAACTTTCGTCGCCGGGAGAAAACGGGTTCCCAGCCCGGCGGCGGGAATCACGGCTTTTCGCACTTCCCCTAAATGCAGTTCGTCACTCATCGAAGACATGACCTTATTTCCCTTTCAGACAATATGAAATTGGATGAACTCGATTGAGGTTTATCGAGTTAATCGTCTTTGAGATTTTCTTTCCGGTGACCGGAAGTCATCGGCTTTGACTTCCAACTCGACACACATATCTCGAATCCGTGACGCCAGGGGCCGTTCTTTAATCATCAACAACTCGTCGAACGACTTATTCGAGGTAATGATCAGCGTTTTGCAATCCTGATAGCGGCGGTTGATCAGCGAGTAAAGCCGGTCGGCTACCCACGCCGATGTCTTCTGCGTCCCGAAATCGTCCAGCACGAAAATCTGGCGTTCGAGATCCTTCATCAGGCGGCCTTTCGGCGCGGCCGGCTGTTGGGGATCGTAGGTAGATCGGATGGCGTCCAGCAGGTCCACGACATTGTAGAATACCCCATCGAAACCACGCTCGATCAAGCCTTTCAGAATGCCCGTGGCCAAGTGAGTCTTCCCGGCCCCCGTCCCGCCGCAGATATAAATTCCTTTTGTGTTTTCAAGAGAATAATCGCGAATGTATTGGCGCACGAAAGTCAGTTTCTTCTTGAGCGAGTTGTTTTTGGGTACAAACGTATCGAGCGATTGCTGGGCGAACCGGCCGGGAATACGCGCCCGCTCGATTCCGGAAACGACGATCTCTTTCTTGACACAGATACAAGGTCTGGCCCTGCCGTCCTCATCGATCACATGCCCGTACCCGTCGCATTCCGGGCACTGATTCGAATCTGGATTCTTCTCCGGTAGTCCGTCCAAATCGGGCACTTGCTTCAGAATGGTGTCGATGGATTGTCCAAGCGTCTGGATTTTCTTCATAGCCGTCTCAACCGGTCCGTTATTGATGGTCTATCATGCCACAAAAACGGCGAAAATACTATTCGCCCGAAGCGTCTTCTTCGATCGTCTTGTGAAGGTGCGATTTCACCCACGCCAGGGTTTTGGCTTTCTTCCGAAAGGCTTCGGAGAACACATCGTAGATCACCGCCATATCATACGTATTGGCGATCTCTTCCAAATCCTCGGCGATTCGCGGCGAAAAACGCGCACCAAACAGCATTTGATAGAGATACACCACCCGCTCCACCTTTTCCATGTCCCCGGCGTCTTCGGCGTATCGCAGAACAAATCCCCCGCCCCGGATCCTCTCACCGGCCAGCCGCCGCCGGATTTCCACTTCATCCACCTCGAAAGGAAGCGGGGTAACGATCCGCGCCTGGGGAGACGGGGTTTCCAGGTCGCGCCGTTCGATCCAACCGCGCTCTTCCAGCCGCGATAAACCCGAATCGACGCTGGCTTGCTCAAGACCGGTCCAGCGGGACAGGTCTTCGCTGCAATACGTAAACCATTGAGGCGTCAGGTTGACGTCGCAATCGAGTTCGAGCAATTTGCGAAATACCACCCACCCCTTGATCCCGCATTCCGACGCGGCGACTTGGGGAATTCCGCTCTCTTCGATCCAACGGGGCGACGTCAGCCAAAGGGGATCGCGGGCCGTCACAGGTTACTCGTTTTCCGCCGGATTTCCGGCTATTTTTTTCATCTTTGGGGGATGATGTATTTCGACTTCGCGGTGAAGTTCAAGAATTTCCTGATGCAGCGCCTCGAACCGTTCCATGATCGGATCGGGCAGATTCACCTGATCCAGATCGACCCCTTTTTTCTTTTTGACCACGCGCTCTCCTTCGCGAATCACGATCCGGCCGGGAACGCCGACCACCGTGCAGTCGTCGGGCACGTCTTTTAACACGACGGACTGCGCCCCGATCTTGACGTCATTGCCCAGCGTGATATTCCCCAGCACTTTCGCCCCGGCGCTGACCATCACATTATCGCACAGCGTGGGATGCCGTTTGCCCGTCTCTTTTCCGGTCCCCCCCAGCGTCACGCCCTGAAACAGAACGCAACCGTCACCGATAATCGTCGTCTCACCGATCACCACACCCATGCCGTGATCGATAAACAATCCTTGACCGATCCGGGCGCCCGGATGGATTTCAATACCGGTCATAAAACGGCTGAATTGCGAAATCACACGGGGGATGAAGGGAAGATGCAGTTTCGCATGAAGGAAATGGGCGAAGCGGTGCATGATAATCGCATGGAGTCCGGCGTAGGTGAAAATCACTTCCAACCCGCCCCAAAATCCATGAGCGGCCGGATCGTTTTCCATGCAGGACTTAAAATCTTCGATCAAGGTTCGGAAAAACATTCGAGACTCCCGAAATAATTCACTTTTTGGAAAAATCGAGCGCGTTTCAGTCTATGCACTGCTGAAACCACACGATTCGACTGAAACGAAACGGCAAAAACCCGCCCCCCTTTCAGCAACCACAAGATATAAGAAAAAGGGGAATTTATGAATAACTTTTTCTTGCCGTTTCGTCTGCAAGGTCTGACTTTTTACCGGATCGTCCTATAATTATAACACAAGACGAACGGGATTCCATTATCGGGGAACGGTTATACAAAAGTGATTCAAGCAGACGAAACGATACTGGCTCAAAAAAAATCTATTTTGGATTTAACCCTTCCGGCACTACGGGATTGGCTGGAGCGGAATAGTCATCCTTCCTACCGGGCCGGGCAGTTATTCCAATGGCTCTACCAGCGGGGCGCGTACTCTTTCGAGATAATGTCCAATCTGCCGAGAACGTTCCGTTCGGAGTTGGCGGAGGAATTCGATTTCGAGCCGCTTCCAGTTATAGCGCGTCACGGCGATCCCGGCGACGGAACGCTCAAACTGCTGCTGGGGCTATACGACGGCGACGGGATCGAAACCGCGCTCATGCCCCGCTATTCAGCCCGCGTTAAAACCGATCCCAAAACCGGGGCGGTATCCAGCCAGGATCAAAAAGCGGTGAAAGGCTATACCGCCTGCTTGTCGGTTCAAGTCGGCTGCCAATTCGCCTGCCGGTTCTGCGCGTCCGGCCAGAAGGGTTTCAAACGTAATCTGACCGCCGGAGAGATCGTGGGGCAAATTCTGACGCTTCAGCGCGAAGGCCATGAGGTCTCCCGTATCGTGCTGATGGGAACGGGTGAGCCACTGCAGAACTGGGACGCCGTTCGGGATGCCATCGACATCCTGACTGCGAAAGAGGGATTCGGCCTTTCATCCCGCCGCATCACGCTATCGACCGTCGGCCTGGTTCCCGAAATCTACCGGATGAGCAAAGAGAAATGGAAAGTGAAACTCGCCGTTTCCCTCCACGCCACATCCGACGACAAGCGGGAGGAACTGATCCCTATCGCGAAGGCCTACCAACTCGATCAGCTGATGGACGCCCTGCGTTTCTTTCAACGCGGCGGCGGACGCCGGGTCACGCTGGAGTATCTCACCATCGGGGGGTTCAACGATTCGCCCAAGGACGCCGAGCGGTTGAAGAAGCTCTGCCAGGGGCTGACCTGTCACATCAACCTGATTCCTTTCAACTCCATTCCTAGAACACCGTTTCAGGCGTCCACACCCGCTAAAATCCAGGCTTTCCGAACCGCGCTTCGGAGCCACGGCCTCGACGCCACGGTCCGCTACAGCCGGGGCCGCTCCATCGACGCCGCCTGCGGCCAGCTTCGCCTGCGCCATATCTAAGCCGAATCGTAAGGGTGAGGATTTAATCCCCTCTCCCTCTGGGAGAGGGAGTAGATCGCGCCGCGCCGCTAGGTGGACACGATGATTTTCAAGTGTGAGAGCGAATGGACGAAAAACTTAGCAATCTTTAACGTCACTGGCCGCGAGGCGAGAAAACATCTTTGTGGATATAGCCTTCACTGTACAGCCCATTAGTGGGATGAAAGAGACAGTGACGGTTCTCGATAAATAGATAATTTCCTGAAGATTTTATTCTAAATCGCGTCAATAATGGTTCTTTGATTTTTCTCCTTTTCAGGTATTGGCGTGGATATTCGTGTGGCATTTGTTTATTTTCACATCGATAGGTCCACACCGAATAACCGAGAAAAGAATCTTGTTCTTTATCTTGACGTTCGTAGTATGTAATGAAAAAAAATTCTTCTGGGTCGTCGAAATTCAAGCAGTAGGTTTTTGATTTCAACTCATCGTTTTTAACGGAATATCCGGTGCTACCCGAAACCAGCCAACCTCTTTTTTTCATCTCTTCTGGCACTGCGACATTCTTAAAATCTTCGGCAATGGCATTCACGGCGTTCTGCAATCTTTTAAATTGACCGGTGGCTTGGGCGTCTAAAAAACGCGGAATAGTGACGTAAAGTATTAACACGATCAGGATTAGAACCAGCAATCCTTCACGTAACATCCCTTTTGACACATGTATTTGCATGATTTATTTTTTCAATTGACTCAGGTGAATCTATTCGATACATCATTCCCTATCATAAGATTGTATAACATTCACCCATTTCTAACCATGAATGAATGCAGCACATTTATCATGAACCAAGCGCCCACTCGATTTCATGCCGAACGCTTTCGTCAGTCTCGCGTTGCAGGGCGTCGGACAGGCCTTGGCGGGCGGCCTCCGTTGCGATTTGTCCCAGCGCCCAGGCGGCGTGTCCGCGAATGAGTGACTCGGTATCATCCAGTGCGCGAAGAAGCGCGGGGACGGCGCGTGGATCGCGCGTGTTCCCCAACGCGACGGCGGCGTTTCGCAGCAGACCTCGGCGTTTCGTCCATTTGATCTGACTCTCCTTGAAACGTCGATTAAATTCCTGCGGTGAAAGGCATAAGATATCGATCAGGTCTACGTCGTTCAGGCTGTGGCGGGGGGAAAAACGGGGATCGTCCGAGGGTGTGGCGAAGCGGTTCCAGGGGCAGGCTTCGAGGCATTCGTCACACCCGAAAATTCGATTGCCGATGAGCGGGCGCAGGTCGCGGGGGATCGCCCCTTTCAGCGAGTTGGTCAGGTAGGAAATGCAGCGCCGCGCATCGAGAACGTTTGGAGCCGGCAACGCACCCGACGGACACGCATCGAGACACCGCGTACACGTTCCGCAGTGTGAACGCGCAGGTTCGTCCGTCTCCAGTTCGAGCGTCGTCACAACCAGGCCCAGAAAAAACCAGACACCCAGCGAACGATTCACCAGGCTGTTCTGTTTGCCGACCCAGCCGATTCCCGCCTGCGCGGCGAAATCCCGTTCCAGCGCGGGAGCAGTGTCCACGCACCACCGCGCCCGGTGGCGGCCATCCGTTCGCTCGGTGATGAACACGCAGATTTTTTCGAGATCGCCGCCGATGACTCGATGGTAATCCTCACCCCATCCATACCGCGATACCTTCGCGGAGAACGGCGAGTCGAGTTTCTGCTCAACCGTCAGATAGCGTTTGGCGATGACGATGACACTTTTCACACCATCCAGAATCGAAGAGAGATGCCGCCGCTCTTCCTTATGCCGGACGAGATACGCCATCTCCCCGTGACGACCTTGCCCGATCCACTCGGCGAACCGTTCCCAGGTTCGAGGCTCCGGACGCGCAACACCGACCGCGTCAAAACCCAGACGCCGTGTATAGTCAATCAGTTCGTCTTTCATCATCATTTCAGACGGCCTGTCACTCATCGGTTATTTTCCGTCCATCAATCGAATTGGAAACAGAATTTAATTAGGAATCAATGATAAGCAGATTGGGCGGGACATTCAATCAGGCGCAAAGCAGGTGGCCTTTGGGTTCGGGGATCGGGCGGTTCAATGCTTTGGTGGTTTCAATCCATTCGCCGATTACGATTTCGGCGTTGGCAAGCGCTTCCTGGTAGGTCGAGCCGTCTGCCATGCAGCCCGGCAATTCCGGCACGTCGGCGATATACGCTTCGTCTTCCTGGCTCCAGTATAAAATAATCTCATACCGTATCATGATTTTGGTTCCATCACGTATTCATCCGATCCAGAATTTTTTCATGTTTCGTTCGCATCATCCATCTTACCATGTACGGATCGAGGAACCAAGTGAATTTATTCGTTTAGCTCTCTCGCCTTGGGCGCGTTTATCAGGTACGATAGCCGCCAGAAGACGCTGAATACTATAAGGAGTGAATCGATCATGAACCGAAACACCCACCGATCAGACGATTTTACACGACGCCGATTTTTGATTACCGCAGGCGGCGCGGCGTTTGCGCTATCCGTTCCCACGTTCGCCAGCGGGGCCGCTTCTGGAGAACGCATCGCCCCGGCGGGGCCTGCCTCGAAATACACACCCCGGATCAAAGCCGCGTTCGTGCGGCGCAAGGAAGACTACGGCATGTGGTGGCCGGGTGCGATTTACGACGGGAAAGCGGCGCGGAAAAAATACACGAAAGACATCCTGCAAACCGAAAAGAACCTTGGGATCGAGATCGATTTGCGCGACGATCCTATTTATTCCCCGGAAGAGGCCGATCGGTGGATTGCGAAAGCCAAGGAAGAAAACGTGGACGGTCTGCTGGTCGTTTTGCTCGACCGCCAGCAGCATTCGTGGCCGACCGCAAGCAAAGCGCTGGAATCGAAAATCCCCCTCGTCGTTTTTTCACCACTCGGTTCGTCGTTCACAACCAACACGATCGGCCTGGCGCATAAGACCGGCCTTTTTATCAGCTGTACCGACAAATTCGACCAGGCCGCTTACGGCCTGAAGATGCTGAAAGCCAACGCCAAACTTCGCGAGACCCGTTATATCGTGCTGAAAGGCAAAGAACGCAAAGACACCGTTCTCGAACCGTTCGGCACGAAGTTGCGTTACGTACCGGCGAAAGACTTTCTCGACGAATACCGGCGCACCCCCACATCGGATGAGATCAAAGCGATTGCGTCGGAGTATCGGAACAACGCAACCCATGTTTACAAATCGTCTCGTCAAGACGTCTTAAACGGCGTTAAGAGTTACGTCGTCGCCCGCACGATCCTCGAACGCGAAGAGGGCGACGCGATTACGATGGACTGCCTGGGCGCGCTGGGGAAAACGAAAGTGAGCTTGCCGTGCATCGCCTGGTCGCGGATGCTCGACCACGGCATCCCGGCGGCGTGCGAAGCGGATATCGGCGCGGCATACACACACGCGCTGGTTCAGTCGCTGTTCGACCGTCCTGGTTTTCAGCAGGACCCCGTGGCCGAAACGGCGAAAGAATGCGTCATCGGCGCGCACTGCACCTGCGCCACACGCCTGAACGGATTCTCAAAACCGCCCGAACCTTACCGCCTCTCCTACCATCACGGCAACCGCGACGCCGTTCCCATCCCCGTTTGGAAAGTCGGACAACGGATCACCGTCGCCGATACACTTTTGTCCAACCGCAAAGACAAACCCCCTCAGATGATTATTTCTGCCGGGGAAGTCGTCGAGAATCTCTCCGTGCCCCCGGCGGGCGGGTGTGTGGTTTCGGTGATGGTGAAGTTGGACGGCGTTGAAGACGTGCTCGCCTATCCCGGATTTCATCAGATTTTCTTCTATGGCGATTACAAGAAGGAATTGAAGGCCTACTGCCAACTAACCAATATCGAACCGCTTGTGGTTTAAAAAGAACTTAGGGGCGTGATGATAAGCAAGCCGAAAGGACTATTCAGTCAGGTGTGAAGCGGGTGATTCTTGGGTTTGGGGATCGGGCGTATTGGACGGGGGTTCGACTTTCGCCGCCTGGGCGTGTTCCTGGTACGAGCGTTTGATGGAATCCATGAGATCGTCGTCGATTGAGACGTTGGCGAAAGACAACGCGTAAAGCGCGGCCCCGGCCACCGGTTCCATTTTCGGTGAAGCGACCCTGGCACCGGGGGTGAGGTATAGAATCTTCCGCTTGATCAGCTGGGAAAAGGAGACGGCGTGTTTCAACAATCCACCGCTGAGCACGACGTCGAACCGCCCGGGCAGTTCCAGGCGTTTTTTAAGGGTTTCAACGCCCAGCGCCAGCGCATCGGCTTGCCAGTTCAAGATATCGTCGGCGGAGGGATCGTTCTCGTCGGCGGCTTTGATGACGAGTGGAGCCAACGCCGCGATTTTTTTCCGGGTGGCGGCTTCGGAATTCACCCAGTCGATCAATTCGGAAACGGTTTGGAATTCCAGGTATTTCAAAAACGCGTCTTTCATCCGGGTCGGTATGGCCGTCTCGTCGTAGGCTTTGATGGCGGCTCGCAATCCCTCCTGCGCGATGCGGTAGCCGCTGCCTTCGTCGGAGAGCAACGGACCGTAACCGCCGATGCGCCCATCCCGCCCTTCTTGATTGCGTCCAAAGATCATCGACCCCGTGCCCGCGATGATGATGATTCCGTATTCGGAAAAGGTCCCGCTCGTCAGGGCGATTTCCGCATCACTCATCAGCAGATAGGCGTCCTTACCGAACAGGGTGTCGAACAGGGGGCGCAGGATCGCGTGGTCTTGCGGGCGGCCGGATCCGGCCAATCCCAGGCAGACGGCCCGGCATTCGTCTTCGCGGGCGTGAGCCGATTTCAGCGCTTCGTGGTACAGGCGTTTGATTGTGGACGACATCTGGCTCGCCCCGGTTTCGTGGTAATTCACGCCGGGGCCTTTGCCCAGATACACCACCCGCCCGTGAGTGGTCATCAAAATCGCCCGGCATTGAGAGGCCCCGCCGTCGACCCCGAACACGTAAGGCATCGTTATTCTCCATCACGCAGGGATTTGTTTTCCGCTTCCATCATTTGTAGCTCGGTTTTTAAATTCACGATTTGCCTATCGTACTTTTTTCGTAATTCTTCCAACTGTTTGGCAGTCGCTTCCTGCTGTGATTTCAGTTTTCCCTCGTAAAGCGCCACGATTTCATCCACGGACGGTCCCCGGCTGATGGTTTGGCTGGACGAGGCGGTCGGGACCGGGATGGGGGTGGTTGGAGTGGGGTTGAGCGAGATCGTCTTGATCCCGCCATCTTGGTTGGTGAATGCCCCGGTTCCCCCTTGCGTCATGACAAATCCCACGATGAGCAGTGCGATGACGCTGACCAGACCCAGCGTGAACAACACGTTTCCTCCATTGGGTGATTGCTGGACGTTACTTTTTCTTCGGCTCCGTTGGTTCATTGGTACTGTTCTCCCTCTCCGGAATTGGCTTTTCAGTCAAGTCAAACGTGAACGTTTGCCGGTCCGTGACTTGGAATGGGAGGATGGCGGTAATGAAATCGAATGGAAACCACAGATGCGCGGGCGCTTTCAACTCGACGGTCTCGACGCGTCGGCCTTCTGTGGGGTGATCGAGGGTAATTCGATGGGTTCCATACCAATCGATTTCGAACTCCGTGGGCGTTTCGCCTTTGGGTTCGTAATCGTAATGGATAGTCGCTCCCGGCGGCGCGGTTTCCACACGGACCACCGAGGTATAGCATCCCTCAACCAACCAAACCAATGCCAAAACTGGCACAAATCGATACAACCGGACATGTCTCCAATGGATCGACGTTTTCATTACAGCCGAGTCCTTTCAGAATGTCAACTGATTTTTATCAGTTCTTTTGTTTTCCCTCTCCCTCTGGGAGAGGTTTAGGGTGAGGGGAAATTACGATAATCTCATCAATCACCCACAAAATCAAATTAAACCACTAGGAAAATGAATACGAATCCCAAACATCCTTGATCGCATTGAGCGCGCTCACCGATTCGATCGTAACCTGTCCCATACCAGTCGGGAAAATAAAACGCAGCTGCCCTTCTTCCACTTTCTTATCGTGGAACATGCAGGCGATCAAGTCGTCCGTGCTAAGTTCCGGTTTTTGCATGGGGAAATCGGCTCGATCGAGCAAGGCGCAGAGATCGTTGACAACATTTGAAGGCGTGAATCCAAGCCGCTCACCCAGCTGCGCTTCGGCGGCCATACCGATCGCCACCGCTTCACCGTGCAGATACGTTTCGTAGTGTGTTAGCGATTCGATGGCGTGACCGATGGTGTGACCGAAATTGAGGATGGCGCGAACGCCTTGTTCTCGTTCGTCTTGTTCGACAACATCCGCCTTGATGCGGCAGTTCCACGGGATCAGTTCGCCGTATAGTTCTTCATCGACATCGAGCAAGCCGCCCAGCGAATCGTCGATCGTTTTGAAAAGCACCTCGTCGGCAATAACACCGTGTTTGATCGCTTCCGCCAAGCCCGCTTTCACCTGCCGGGGATCGAGTGTTTTCAGGGTAGCGGGATCGATCAGAACGGCGCTGGGTTGATGGAAGGCCCCGATGAGATTCTTGCCGCCGGGATGATCGATACCGACCTTGCCGCCGACGCTGGCGTCCACCTGAGCCAGGAGCGTCGTTGGAATTTGAATGAATCGGATACCGCGCAGGTACGTGGCCGCCACGAATCCGGCCATGTCTCCTGCGACGCCTCCGCCCAGCGCGATCAGCCCACTTTTCCGTTCGGGCCGAAGCGCCACCATCTCGTCGTACAAGCGGGAGATCGTCGTCAGGTTTTTCGATGGTTCGCCTGCGGGAAAAGTCAGAACATCGGTCTTGAAACCTTCTTTTTCAAGAGAGGTTTTAACCCGCTCGGCGTAAAGCGGCGCGACGGTGTCGTCGGTGATGATTGGAACCGGAGAGAGCATCCCCAGCGATTTTACCAGTGATCCCACACTGTCCATCAGGTCCGGCCCGACGACGATCGGATAGCTCCGCTTGCCCAGACCGACTGTCATTTCAGTGGTTTTAAGTGTTCCTGGCATGGTCTCAGTTTTCTTCGGTCGAAATATGAATGATTCAGTATATCACGTCCGCCCGGCAGGGCTAACCCACCTACTGTTTTCTTTCGGGGCGTTCCGTCCTTGACTGGTTTCCAGGGGCTTCTATGCTGATTGGAACGCCTCTCCTTGATTCCTTCATCAAGGAGCCGAGCAACGCAACAATTGATACGATCCCACAGGAGATAACCGATGATTTTTCGACGTATATTTTCGATTGCCGTTCTGTTCTGTCTGATTTCGATGCCTTGTGCATTCACGGCGGAAACAACCGAAACGACAGGCGCGGCGGACACCCTTGTCGCCAAAGTAGACGGCGTTGAAATTGCCGAACCTCAGCTGCTCGAACGAGTCGACATGATGGTTAAGCGATACAGTTCGCAGATCGATCCGTCGATGAGGCCCAAATTGAAAGCGAGCCTTTACCAACAGGCTTTGGATTCTCTGATTGCCGGGATTTTGTTGGAAAACGCCGCCCTGAAAAACAAGATCACGGTTCCCGATAAAGAGGTCGAAGAACGATTAAAGACGATCAAAGCGGGCGCTCCCAGCGAGGAGGAATTCAAGAAACTCCTGGCCGCAGGTGGATTGACCGAGAAAACGCTGAAGGAATCCATCAAGAAAGAATTGGTCTTGAGCAAGGTAATCGAAACCCAGGTGAAGGAACCGGCCGATCCGACCAACCAGGAAATCGACGAACAGTATAAAAAGTATTACACCGATTATAAAGACAAATTACCGCCAGAAGATACCGATATGATTCGGGCTTCCCACATTCTGTTGAAATTCAATGCGGAAACGTCCGATGAGGGTAAAGTCAAAATCAAAACGGAGATGGAAAGCATTCTCAAAAAAATCCAAACGGAAAAGATCGAGTTCGCTGAAGCCGCCAAACAGTATTCCAATTGTCCGAGCTCGTCCAAGGGCGGCGATCTAAGTTACTTCCCGCGCGGGAATATGGTCAAGCCCTTCGAAGACGCGGCGTTCGCGCTCAAGGAGGACGAACTCAGCGGCATTGTCGAGACTCGCTTCGGCTACCACATCATTAAAAAGACCGGGGACAAGAAAGCGAAAGAAGTGATCCGGGAGCAAGTCACGAACTTCATCCTCCAAAAAACGAAAGACGACGCGCGGAAAAACTATATCGCCCAGCTGAAAGATGCGGCGAAGATTGAAATCCTGATGACGAGCGACGCCTGGAAAGCGAAATACGAACCGAAACCGGGTCAAGTCCAAATCGATCCCAGCCTTCTCCAACTGAAATAACCGAATAGAAGATTGAAGTGGATAACGAATAATCCCGTCTCTCGCAAGAAGCGGGATTATATTTTTCGAAATGGGTTTGAACGGCGCGGGAGAAGCGTTCGTTGAGATGGAAGGTCCGGGCCTGTCCCGTGGTTTGCTGGCTTAATGTTATTCACTAATACTGTACCCGATTTCGTTCTGAGAGTGATTTGCCCATTCGACTGCATTTCCTGAAGAGAGAGAACGATCGGTTTCCTGCAGTACATCGAACCCGCAATTTCCTTCGGTTCATCCAAACGTTCCGGTTGCGCGTTCATGGCCGAATGGTGTTTGCGTTCGATCGCTTTCGTTCGATTTTCCGATGGCCGATCGTCTTTTTCAAGTTTGGGGGGACCTTTTGGTGTCCAGAAGGAAAATGGCCGGCCCGGTTCGATTTTCCCCGCTATGGCGATGGTTCCTTTCGGGTAACCGAACCAATCGACCGCAGTCCGATAGAATGAAAGACTGCGAGCGCCTTTCACACCATCACCGATCGCTTTTCGGACAATCACATCCGTGACCGGATCGAGATCGAACGGTTTAAGCGGAACGGGCATCGCTCCGAATTTACTATGAGTCCATTTCTTTTTAACTTTTTTCTCCGACATTGACCTCTCCGCAAATCATCGCAAATAATACGCAAGAAATAGTAGACCTGTTCCAGTGATTCAACAATGACATGATGATAAAAAATTGGAGTCTCCTCCATCGGGTAGATGCCCTCCGAAACGTTAAACGCCTTCTTCCAACAATGTTGACTGCTTTTATGAGGAATTATTTTAATTATATTTATAAGTCAAATCGTATAAGGATGTTAATGTTGAATATTTTCCCTTGAATTTAGATCGATAGACTGTATAATAATTCTATTGCAACGCCTCGTTACATTAATGGTTTGGGAGCCTATTAAATGTTCGATAGCGAGATTGCCTACCACGATCTTATCGATAACATGCACGACGGTCTTTATTTCACCGGTCGCGACCTGATCGTTACGTACTGGAATAAAAGTGCGGAACGAATTTCCGGTTACCAATCCTCTGAAATCGTCGGAAAGACCACGTGTGAAAAAATTCTCGCTCAATCCCAAGAAGCCATCGAGCATATCGTCAATAACGGGCGTTCGGCCTCTACAATCGTTCAAGAACATCCGGAAGAAACCGAGGTCTTTCTCAGCCGGAAAGACGGCAACCAGATCCCGGTCATCGTACGCACCTATCCCTTGATCGACTGTGAAGGGCAGATCGTTGGCGCGGCTCAGACCTTCGCTGACAATTCATCGAAAACGACGTTGATGAAACAGCTCGAAGAGATGAAGCAGGCAGCGATGCTCGATCATCTAACCTCGCTTCCCAACCGCCGTTACTGCGATATCGCTCTCTCCGCCAAACTGTCGGAATTGAAGCGCTACAACTGGATGTTCGGACTTGTCATGGCCGATATCGATTTTTTCAAACGTGTTAACGATACGCATGGCCATCATATCGGCGATCGGGTGTTGAAATCGGTCTCCAGAGCCTTGGTAGAGAATTCGAGACCTTTCGATGTCGTCAGCCGGTGGGGTGGTGAAGAATTTCTGATCGTTATCCCTCATGTCGATGCTGATTCCCTGCGAAACCTTACCGACCGTTTTCGTGTGATTGTCGAGCAAACCCCGATTCCCACCGAGAACGGTGAAGTGAAAGTCACGATTTCCTTGGGCGCAACGCTCGCTCAACCCAGCGATACGATCCAATCCCTGATCGAACGCGTCGACCGGCTTATGTACCAAAGCAAAGATGAAGGCCGTAATACGTCGACGTTTCGATCGAGTTGAATTCCTCCTGGAATTGAATCGGACTTCTACTAATCCTTTCACTATCGATAGGAAAAAATCGGCATGGCTTTTTTCCCCTGGACGCCATCCTTCAACCGCTTTTTTGTGCTATAACAAATGAACGTTTTTCGGTGTAATGATTGTGAAGTTGCTTGAATGAATTCTGGAGAAACACCGTATGGCCATCATCATGTTATTCAACTTAAAGGGGGGCGTTGCCAAAACGACGAACGCCGTCGCGATTTCCGAATGTTTCGCGTCGCGGGGCAAGCGCGTTCTATTGATCGATGCGGATCATCAGTGCATGGCCAGCGAACTGCTTTTAGGCAGCGAACGTCTCCGTCAGGCCGAGTCGCGCCGAAAGACCCTGCAC
>CAZSIZ010000125.1:0-16297 GCA_964606645.1 uncultured bacterium | reverse complement strand
ACTATTTTGATCAAGTAGGCAAATGTCAACTTGACCTGTTACAATTATTTCACTGAATATATCGTCGTATCGCTATTCGTTCACCGGTCCATTCGACTATCGCTTGGGCAGCAGTAATTTTTGATACTGGAACACCAGTTCTTCCAAAGCAGTTTTATAGTCCCGTTCGGTATAAGGTTTATTAAGGTACGAGGAGACGGGAATTTCGAGTGCTTTTTTGAACAAGGCGGATAAATAATTCGGCCCCGCCAGCACGAGTTTCGGGACGTCCGGTAGAGAGTGCTCGTACACACGGTCCAGGATCAGTACGGATTCGCACGCCTCGATTTCGATTTCGGCAATCACGATCGGGGGACGAAGCGAAACGATTTTCTTCACCCCTTCCTCGAAACTTCCGGCGGTATCCACGGCAATTCCGACTCGCTCCAGCGGCCGGATCAGCCGGGACAAGGTTTGAGAATTCTGACAGATGATAACAACCGTATTTCCGAAAGTTTCCTCGAGATTCTCAGTCTCTTCATCTTCGTCGAGATCGAAGATTCTCGATCCCGGTTTTCTTGCCGGGGAAAAAGGTGCTGTCGACACCGGGGCGGTCGTCGCTTGAGCGGGTTCGGGCGTTGGAGCGGGTGTGGGAGCTGGCTCAGACTGGGATACTTCCGTGAGAGTCGCAACGGTTCCTGGAATGGAGACATCATCCATGTCGTAATGAATCCCGGTGGTCAAGTTCAGGTTTTTCGTGAATATCGATTTCGATGAAGAGTTGTCCGATACCAAAATGATCGGGATTCCCTTTTTGTCGGAATTGGTGATCGCGGTCCGAAGAATGGTCGTTGCCGATGACATCGCTCCAGTCAATTGCTGGCAGGTAATCAGAAATTCGGGTATTGACGCGCTGTGTTTGACGATATGCTTCTGAACGTATGACGCGGCTTCGATGGATAACTTTCCGGCCAGGCCGATCACACAGCGTGTATTGTCCATGAGCGTGATGACCGTGGCTTCTCCCCGGAACCATCGGCGGTATTTCATTCGGTCTTCTTTTTCTTCCGTAAAATGGATTCCCACCCGTGTGTTCATTTCGTTGCGTTTGACGACACCTATTCGGGTCAGGGGATGCAGGGCGATCTCTCGGACGGAAAGATTGTCCATAAAGGCTTCTTCTCCGGGAATGGACAAGACGCACACTTTCGTTCCGATCGCCGGGATCGATTCACTTTGCAGGCAAAGCCCCGTGGCGCTTTCGTTGACGATGGTTCCGTCGTATACCTCTTTACTACTGGGCAGACACCAGCAGCACGTTTCCGTGACCCATCGCCGTTCTTCACGTGGATGTTGTTTTAACATGGAAAATCGTCCTCAAGGAAATCCTCATCGACTCGGCCATCGAGTTTGGATTGAATTTTTTATGTAGTATGAATTCTAATAGTTTAAAACCTCAATTATAAAATAGCAACGGAAATAATAACTATTTTTCAGAGTGTTGCAAATTCGACCGTTCGGGGAACTGTCCCTGATAAGATGAAACGGCATAAAGTCGAAAACTGGAATTACAACCACAACATATCGACGATACTCAACATTGACTTATACCATATTGTGTGAGTTTCATCCTGCTTTCACTTTTTGCCAACCCGTCTGCTAAACGTTTGCTAGGCCAATTTTAAGAATTGTGGTAGAATCGATTCGATAGGATGAAAACCGATTGCAGTAGGGAGGTGACATGATGTTCAAATCGATCCTATTGGCCGTCGATGCATCGCATTACAGCGAAGTGTGTACCGCTTACGCCTTGGAATATGCCCGTCTGCTCAGTGCAAAAGTGGCGGTTCTGAGTGTGCTCGACCGTAAGGAAATCGCTATCGTTTATCCCTATTATTATCCCACTGTCGATTTCCCGCCGGTTTTCGATGAATCCGTCTACGAAAATAACGATTTGTTTGAAAAACAGAAACAGAGAGCCGTGGAAGTATTGAACCGGGTTGAAGAGGAATGCCGCAAGGCGAACGTCGATTGCAGGGCGGAAATCCGGGACGGTCTGGTTTCTGAAATCATTTTGGATGAAACGCATTCCGCCGATCTGCTTTTCGTGGGCCAGCGGGGTGCAGGAGCCGATTACAGCACCGGTTTACTTGGCTCCAACCTGGAGAGCGTCGTCCGCCGGTCGAGTATCCCCATTATCGTTACACCTCAAACGGTCCGCCCCCTGCGTACGATTCTGGTCTGCTTCGATGGAAGCGATTATGCGGCTAAATCCTTACGGGCAGCCGCCCATCTCGCCGCGTCGTGTCCGGATTGCGATGTGAAACTTCAGGTACTGGTGGTGTGTGACGACGAAGAGGCCGCGCAGGATATCTCTAAAAAAGCAGTGAAATATCTGGACGCCTACCAGATTCGCGATATCCTCATTCACCGCCAGGGAGACGTACCAAGCCGGATTATCGAGACCGCCGATTCCGAAGAGGCGGATCTCGTCACGATGGGCGCTTACGGCCACAGCCGGATTCGCGAGCTGGTTTTGGGAAGTACAACGGAATCCGTGTTGAGGAACATCGACCGTCCCGTCCTTCTGCATCATTGATTCCCCGATTTTTTCCCGGTTTGCGGCTCATCCAAATTTTAAAATTCCTTGTATAATGATTGGAACCGTTTCGTCTGTAAGGTCTGACTTTTTACCGGACCGACATGAATGATTCATTACTTTTTCCCCCGTGATTCGTTTGCCTCCATGACGGGTGAAGCGTCATGGCAGGTTCCTGAATCCCAGACCGATTCTCCCGCGCAGTGGATGTGTGAAAGGACAGGTATGAAGCACGTCGTATTTCATCTTTGCTTGGCCGCATTATTCAGCATGACGGCTACCGTCGCGGCTCAGGACAGTCCCGATAGTCTTTTCAAAGAGGGGAACTCCGCGTACTCCAAAAGCGATTACGTCTCCGCTTCGTACTATTTCAATCGAATTCGCGAATCCGAAAATTGGGACACGTATCCTAAAAAAGTGGACCTCTTAAGCCGTTTGGCCACGATCGAGGAACGCCAGAGCCGCTACGACACCGCAGCGAAATTTTACGCCCAAATGATCGATCTCGTTCCCAAAATGATTGGGAGCAAGAAAAACAGCCTTCGCCACTATTATCTCACCCGCTACGCCAATTCCCTGGAACGGTCGGGACTCTATCGAACTGCGAACAAAATCTACTGGCAGGGGTATCACGAATCCGAAAAGGCCTACCAATTAACGCTTCTCAAACACATCCTGCGCAACATGAGTTATCAACAACTGACCGATCGCGACATCGCTCCAGTGCGAAAACGAATCCTTCCCGCGCTCGTCAACGAATTGGGGTGGGACCTGGCCGATCTCTACCGAGTGCAGGGGATGGTCCTGAAAAGTTTTGAATTGATGGAAACGCTATGGCCGATGGACGGTGTTCAAAACATCAACGACGCGCTTCAAACCTCCCGTGTACGTGCTTCCGGTATCGTGGAGGTCTACACCCGGCTGAAACACCTGGACGACCTTATCGAACGAATGCGGGCCGCCCGGGCGGAACGTTCCAGCCCAATCCCGCTTCTTCTTTTGGAAATCGCTATCCTGGAGGACGCCGATCGAGGCGGCGAGGCGTTGAAAACGCTCGAATCGTTTCTCTTAAAGACCGTCGGTGTTTCCAGTCGCGAGCAAGTCTCTATCGAAGATTTGACCGCATTGGTTCCCGGTCTTCTTCTGGACCGTTGGATCGATCTGGTGTCCCAGATTCGAGGAAATAACGAAGGCATTCGAATCCTTCAAGATCGAGTCGAAATGCTTCCGATGGACCTGCCCCAGCGAAAACGTCTGAGCGGGCTGCTGCTGAGTGAAGGGCGGGAAGAGGAAGCGGTTCAACAATGGACGGCCTGGGCGGAAACACAGAAAAACACCCCCTTGGCCGTGCTGAACGCGGCGGAAGAAATCTATTCATTGGGTGAAAAGAGCGCCGCGTCCGAACTGCTTTCCCGTTTAACCGAACGCATCCCTCCATCACTGGCGATCAAACAAGGCAATGTGGCGCTTCGGATGGGGGATTACGAGCAGGCGTTTGCCGCTTATGAAGTCGCCGCCGCGTCCGGAGGTATTCAACCCCTGGTGCTTTCCATGTCGGTTTTGCGGAACGCCGGAACGATTGTCGATCGAAAACCTTTAGTCGCGTACCTGATTCAAGCCGCGTCTGGACGCGCATATCAGACGATCCCCGTATGGATCAAACATCCTTTGATGCAGCTCGGTGTAAGCGGCCGTCTGAAGAACGAGTTAAAGAGCCTGATCCGGTACGATTCGTCGGGTGTCTGGTTGATTCACCTCTCAAAAGAAGCGTTGAAACAGGGAGACCGCACCTGGGCGCGTGAACTGCTTGAAGCCGTTCCGGAAAAGAGCGTGCATCGAGCCTCCGCCGAGCAGACCCTGGCCTTGTTCCTCAGCGATGACCGTTCCCCCGTTCACCGCAGCCGGGCCGCTGAAATGCTTCTGCCGTCGGTTGCGATGGTGTTGGACGCCAGCAAATCCATCCCCTTGAACCGAACCCTGACCGACCGCCTTCTTCAATACGCCGAACTCTGCCTCGACGCCTTCGAACCAGCAAAAGCCTTTACCGCGATTCGCAAAATCGAGAGTTCATCACCGACGCTTAAACAGCCCATCATCGGAGCTATGAAAGACCGATTGAGCATGGCCCGTGCCCGCGCGCTGGTCCAATACTCGGCGTTCCAACCGGCGTTGGACATTCTGAACACCATCGGTCACGATCCCTATTTTTCCGACGCGCAATTTCTGATGACACAGATCCAAATCGCCCGGGGCGATTTGGAAATCGCCCGAAGCCTTCTTCACGAACTCGCCGATCGGGACCGCGCCTGGAGCCGGGTGAACGACGCCTTGTCGCTGCTCGTCGCGTTGGAACCGTTAGTGGGGGATTCGCTTTCCCTCTTTTCCGATGCTATGATCTATCAACTTCAGGGACGGCTGAACGACGCCATTCCTCCGCTCAGACAACTGGCCGTCGAACAGTATGGAAACGATGCCGAGGAGTGGGCACGTTTCCGAATTGGCGTCATCAAAAAGAAATCCGGTGACATCGACGCGGCGCGTG
Organism: uncultured bacterium; assembly: GCA_964606645.1. Classification (GTDB taxonomy): domain Bacteria; phylum Hinthialibacterota; class Hinthialibacteria; order Hinthialibacterales; family Hinthialibacteraceae; genus CAZSIZ01. The sequence goes on along the minus strand of CAZSIZ010000125.1, from coordinate 11,177 downwards.
AGGAGTGGAGGCGCTTATTGCTGGATGTGGATAATCCCATCATTCACGGTATGACGCGCTACGAACTGGTGAGTGTCGGGATCGCCGCCGGTGAAGCGGTCGCGAATGGAACGGACTTTCAGGAATTGTTATTAGAGTTCCCCGATTCCATCTATTCCGATCTTGCCCGGCAAGAGATACGGCAAGCGGCGTATAAGGAGTAACCATGACAGAACGGCAGCAAACGGCAGACCTCACAACCGAAACCAGTCCAGCCATCCAACCGGCGGAACCGAAACGGAAACCGAAAATTCTATTCGGCCTTGAACCTTGGGAAATCGTGGTATTGGCGATTTCGGCGTTTCTCGTATTTTGCGTCGCCATCCCCAATTACTTCGAATACCTCGAATACAAACGTGGGAAGGAAAGTACCCTTCGTTTGACCCTTCTGGCCAACAGTCTCAAATATCTGGCCGATAAGAACGAGACAAAACCTGGTGAAAAAATCTGTGAGATTTTCGATCTGAACGAAACCCTCGAAATCGCCCAGCGACATATCTACGACAACGCCAGCGTTCGAATCCCACCCAACCTCTATTTCCGTTACGGGATCGAACCGGATTGTCCCGCCGGTGGAGATTATTCCTGTTCGCTCTATCTTGGTGCGGATGGAAATATCATTGAACCGACGAGTACGCTAGCCTGGGGGCCGGATGGAGAGTATTACCGGGAACGGGGTCTTTGTGTGGCGGATATGGACAAAGTAAACGGTGATATCGGTCTTTAATAACACGAGTACTCTGTCACATGTGTTTATATGGGTAACAGGAACATGTAGGGACAGGCCCCTGTGCCTGCCCATGTTCAATCAAATCCATAACGTAGATTTTAGTAGGGTAGGCTTAAAATGCAGCGAACCGCACCATTGACCTACCAGGCAGTGAAGGACGGACGAACCCGATGGCGACCATTCTCGTAGCCGACGATGAAGCCAAACTACGGAAAATCATCACCCTGGCGCTCATGGAGGACGGACACGAAATCCTCGAAGCCAAGGATGCGGATGAAGCGGTTGAGATTATCAACACCACATCGCTCAGTCTGGTGATTACTGATTTACGAATGCCGGGTGGCGGCGGGATGACGGTTCTCAATGCCGTCCGCAAGATGAGCCATTACATCCCCGTCATCATCCTGACCGCTTATGGAACGATCGAAAACGCGGTCGAGGCGCTCAAAAAAGGCGCACATGATTATCTGCTCAAACCCTGCGATCTCGATGAGATCAAACTCTCCGTCAGAAAAGCTTTACAAATTCAGCATCTCGAATTGGAAAACCGTTACCTGCGCGATGAACTCGACAGCCGCACGGGCCAGGGCGAAATCGTAGGCAAATCACCGGAAATGCTCAAGGTCTTAAATTTGATCAAACGGGTAGCGCAAGGCGAAAGCGCTGTTCTGATTCGTGGCGAGAGCGGGACCGGCAAGGAACTGGTCGCCCGTGCCATTCACCGTCAGAGCCAGCGTGCCAAAAGTCCTTTCATTGCGGTCAATTGTTCCTCGATCCCCGCCGATATTCTCGAGTTGGAACTCTTCGGACGTGTTCGTGGAATGCAGCTCGGCGCCGACACGCCCACCACCGGTAAATTCGAATTGGCGAATGGCGGTTTCTTATTCCTCGATGAAATCGGTGATCTGCCTCCCAGCATGCAGGGCAAAATCTTACGTACAATGGAAGATATGACCATCGAACCGGTCGGAGGAACGCGCAGCAAGAAAATCGACGTCCGCCTTATTACCGCCACCCACACCGATCTCGAACAAAAGGTGCGTAAGGAAGAATTCCGCTCCGATCTCTATTTCCGCCTGAACGTGCTGCCGATCGTGGTTCCCCCTCTTCGCGAGCGGAAAGAAGACATCCCGCTATTGGCCGAACGTTTTTTCCGTCAGAAAAGTCAGGGGCGCATGAGGCTTTCCTTCTCATCCGAAGATATCGAAATCATGATGCGCTATCACTGGCCTGGGAACATACGCGAACTGGAAAACGTAGTCGAGCGTGCCGCCGTACTGGGAACGACCGACCTTCAAATCCTGCTTCCCTCCATCCGCCCCCCGATGACCCCATCGTCGCAGATGGGTTTCCATCGGAAGGAGTTTTTCAATCTGCCCTACAAAGAAGCCAAGCGCTCCATTCTGGAAGAATTCGAACGCACGTTTTTTTCCGACATATTAACGCGCACCAATGGCAATATTTCCAAAGCCGCCGAATTGGCCGGAGTGCACCGGAAAAACTTCCATGTCAAAATCTCAGAACTCGATATCGATCCCAAACAATTCGTTCAATCCGACACCTCCTGATCCTTTGTTCCCAGAGATTATTAACTCCCTAATCCGGCAGAACTGAACCCAAAAGGATTATCATTGGGAACCTCGCCCTCCCTTGGATATTCGCACTCCCTGCATTAGGAATTTAGGGTGAGTCACGTTTTTCGACCCACCATTCCTCACGTATCGATTATACGAATCCCTGTCAGTTTCAGGCTTCGCCGGGTTAGATTGAAACTGTCTCCAAAACTTGCTTAGGAAAGTGATTATTCTCGATTGATGAGGAATAAGGGGCAATCAGCTTGAAAACCGCCCGAATTTCCTATTCGTATATTTTTTTAACACAAATATATTGAATTACTCAGATAGTTGGAATACAATAGTAATAGATTACCAAATCATGTAAGACGAAACGGCAAAAAATCGATAACTGGAAGTTGAACCATCACATATCGGCAATACTCTATATTGGCATACAACATGTTGTGTGAGTTTCGTCCTACTTTCACTTTTTGCCGACCCGTTAGGTAAGGGGATACGAACTCTTGAAAGCATTTGGTGAATTGCTACGTGAATACCGTCAACGGTTGAGGATGACACAGCAGGAATTAGCCGATCGTTTGGGACTCTCTTCTCCTTATATTGCCCAAATGGAAAGCGGTTTCAAGCCTCCCCCACCGAATATGCTGGTCGATAAAATTACGAATCTGCTCCATCTCAAATACGAAGAGCGGAAGCGGTTTATCGAGTCGGCGGAAAAGCAGCGCGAACTCCAAAGCCTGGTAAAAGCCACTCGGAAAATCGGCTACATCCTCGCTGGAAATAAAGTCTGTGTGCCTCAAAAAGCGGTTTCCTACCGCGTCCAGCAGGAGATCGACGAACTGGTTGACGCCATTCCCCGAACGATATCATTTGTCGTCGATCATTTTGATGGCGTTCATCAGTCTCACCGTGCTCATTCTACCCTGCAGAATCTCAAAACCCATGATGACATCCGTTCGTGGGCGTTGACGGAACTGGGTGATCTTCCGTCGGTCTGGTTGGCCTTTCTTGGAGGTCTCTACGATGTCCTGATGCTGACACCGGACGAGCGGCTATTAACCCGTCACGACACCAAGCAGCGTGAATCGATTCTCTCCAATGCCATCGAGGTCGGAACGTTTTTCGGATTGCTTCGTGACACGATTGAAGACGCAAAGCATAAGGCCGTCGATCATATCCTGCCGGATGTCATCGCCCCTCACGAAGCGTGGCGGAAAATGGACGAAGTGCTGGGTGAGCCGCCCAATGTCGAATTGATTCCCAAGCAGATCGAAGGAAAAGGCGACGGAGAATCGATTCGCAGCATCCCCGTCGTTGGAGAGATCAAACCGGGTACGGATGAATTCGATGAAGCCGAAAGACACGAGTTTTTAGGACTTCCCATCGACTGGTTCAATACCAATCGTGAATACGAGGCCTGTTTCGTTCAAAGCGATGCTTATGTGTCGATTGGGATTTGGCCGGGATGCAAAGTCGTTTACGAACTGGATGGGAACGTTGATAATGAGGATATTGTTGTCGCCCGGATCGGAGACCGCAGATGTTTGCGGAAATATTTCGACATGGGCGAACAGATGATGTTACTGGGAGGTCCGCTTTCGCGGCCGATCCAGGTGGCGAAATCGGAATCGTCCGTCCAAGTGGTCGGCGTCGTTCGCGAGATGATCTCCCGCTTCAAGGAAATGCGGTAATTTATTCACAACGGAGGTTCGATATGGATTCACCACCGGATTATGGGATATGGATTATTGGAACTGAAATTGCACTTCTTCTCCTCCTCATCATCGTGGGGATTGTGATTTACCGTAAAAGGAAGGTATGGCTTAAGGAGAAGGAATCGACGCATTCTCTGCTTCCCGACAGTGACATCTCGATCCAGGAACTGGTCGACAAAGCCCGTAGGGATAGTCCTGATACACCGTTGAATATCGTTTTGGGAAGTGGATCTTATACGATGGAGAAGGAACTGGAGATTAAAAATTCCGTCCGCCTGTACGGCGCCAGCGTCGAAAAAACCAAACTCATTTCCGCGGGCGACCAGCCCGCCATCCGAATTCAGGACGCCAAAGATTGTTTAATCTCCAACATGCGCGTGGAGGGATCGATTCAATGCAAGAATGGCGACGTCCAATTGAAGCACTGTCATATCGTCGCGAAAGAAGACGGTGTTTGCATCGAAGCCCACGATGGCTCGAATGTCACCTTCAGCGGCCTGATCCGGGGTGAAGGGGGAGTCGCGATTCGAGCCGCGGGCGGCTCTCAGGTGAAACTCAAACCGCCCTACGCCCTATCCGGCGATGATTACATCGTCATGGACCCAAAAAGTTCTGTGAAAATCGAGGAAAAAAAAGCCGATACCCCGAACCTGGACAAAACGGATTCGAAGCCCTGAATCTTTTCCCGCAAGTTTTCCTAAACAAATAACCGGTCCAGGTCGTTATAAGATTGACGAACGAGTTGTCGAAATCGCCTGACCGTACTACCTTTAAATTGTAGCGCAGGCTTCCAGCCTGCATTTTTTCACAGTGCAGACTGGAAGCCTGCGCTACAAATAACTGACAACTAATAAGAGGTATCATTCCGTATGCGAATCAACGATCTTTTCCAAATAATGAGTGACCGGGAAGCGTCCGACCTGTACTTGAAAGTCGGAATCGCCCCATCATTACGCATCCACGGAGACGTGAGCCGTCTTGACGCCACCCCCGTCACCGATGAGGAAATGACACAAATCGCCACGACGCTGCTGACGGATCATCAGTGGCGGATATTCAGTGAAAAGCCTGATATCGATTTCGCCCATACCTCTCCATCGGGTTTGCGATTCCGGATCAATCTCTTCCGTCAACAGGGACATATCGGGATGGTCGCCCGCTTGATCCACGATTCTCACCTCGATTTTTCCCAACTGCATCTCCCGCCCGTGATTCGGCAAATGTCGGAACTTCCCCGTGGATTGGTGATCGTAACCGGGGCGACCGGCAGCGGGAAATCCACCACGCTGGCGGCGATGGTCAATCACATCAACAAGAATTTCCACCGTCATATCGTCACCGTCGAAGACCCCATCGAATTTACCCACGTCGATGCCAAATCCTTGATCAATCAACGCGAAGTGGGATACGACACCGCAAGTTTCCGCGACGCACTCCGTCATGCCGTTCGACAAAGTCCCGACGTGATCCTCATCGGAGAAATGCGCGATCAGGACACCATGATGACGGCCATCGCCGCCGCCGAGACCGGCCATTTGGTGTTGACCACGCTGCACACCGTGGATGTGTATCATACGCTGGACCGGATCGTCAATTACTTCCCGGATCATTTGAAATCGCAAGTCCGGCAGGAACTGGCCATGTCGCTTGAAGGCATTGTCTGCATGCGCTTATTGCGCCGGATTGACGGTTCCGGACGGGTTCCCGCTCTGGAGATCATGCGCTCGACTCCCACGATCAAAAAAGCGTTGATGGAGGGTGAACTGTGGAAAATGCGTGAATTCATCCAGAAAGGGCGTGAGATGGGGATGCAGACGTTCAATCAGTGTCTGGTCGATCTCTACAAGCAGGAAGTCATCACGTACGATGAAGCGTTGTTCGCATCGTCGAGTCCGGACGAGTTCAAACTCAACGCCAAGGGCATGTTCACCGGCACGGATTCTATCTCTCTTTTCAAAACGGAATGATGATCCAGCAAACGGGCGTCTGACCGCCTTAAATCATATCCATCCATCCCCAGTATCCAGCGTTCGTTTTTATGTCGGCAAAACAATTCGGTTCGCGGAATTGAGTAATCCGGTTATAATAACCTCGTTGCAATGAATACGGTTTCCATAATGTGAAATAAGTTGGATGGTTTAGTTAAGTTGGAAAAGAGTCATGGTGAGATTACTGATCGTAATGCCGGTTTATAATGAGGCTTCCAACCTGAAGCGTTTTCTGCCTCAGTTGAAGCAGGAAACCCAGAGTGTGGGGGGCGATATTCTTGCCGTCAACGATGCCTCGACGGACGATTCTCTGGAGGTTTTGAACCGGCACGAGATCCCGTCGATCACTCATCTAACACAGATGGGGTACGGTTCGACCATTCAAACCGGATACAAGTATGCCTTGCGAAATGGGTACGATTACGTCATTCAGTTGGATGGCGACGCGCAGCACGATCCCCGGTTCATCCCGATCATGTTACGGGAACTGCAGACCGATTCCGCCGACATATTGATCGGCTCGCGTTTTCTGTCGCAGGACGATATCCCTTTCAAACCGGATGGACCGCTCTATTATGGAACACCGGTGCGCCGGATCGGAATTTCCATGTTTCGAGTTGTGCTGCGGATTTTGACGTTTATTCGAATATCCGATCCCACCAGCGGATTTGTTGGATTTAACCGAAAATCCTTGAGTTTTGTCAGTGGAAAATCGTTCCCTTTCGATTATCCCGACGCGGATATGATCTTGACGTACCTGCGTAACGGATTCCGAATTCGCGAGATTCCCGTCTATATGTATCAACCGGCCGAAGTGAGTAAAATGCACCGCGGGTGCAAGCCGGTCTGGTACATCATCAAAGTCTATCTCGCGCTTCTGATCGCCTTTATCCGTCGGCAGGAAGCCTTTTAATCCGAATGGCTGCCCAGTGGTTCTCCCGGTTGAATACTACTTAAATAAAAAACATGGAATCGAAGAACGACGATTGTAAACTTTCCGACGAGAAAGACTGGTACGACCGAAAGCGGGATCGGAAAGCTTTCTGGCATCATCCCCTGATCTTCTCCTACGACCGGCTTCATTTCAATAACATCTTTCCCAAAAAGCAGATGATCCAGACGATCGTCAAACACCGGGGAATCGACACGAACGGCGATGTGTTGATCGCGCCATGCGGGCGCGGGGAAGATGTCAAATACGTCAGCGCCGTTTCGACCCGGATCACCGGCGTCGATGTCTCCGTGACGGCGCTGCGCCAATGTCCCGATAGCGTAGCGCTGGCAGCCGGGGACGTTTTTTCGATGCCGTTCGTCGACGCTTCGTTCGACGTTGTGGTGTCGCCACTCTTCTTCCATCATTACAAGCGTGACTCGTTTGAGCCGATCCTGCGGGAATTCTACCGTCTCTTGAAATCCGGTGGGTGTATTGTCGTTTTGGAACCGTCGGTTTTTTATCCCCTGAATCTGTTGACCCGCCCGATTAAAAAACTGTTCGGGAATCCGTTTGGTGAAGTGCCGGGTGAGGGACCAATTTCTCCGTTTGCCCTGACCCGCGCGCTCAGAACGTGTGGATACAAGCGAGTCGATTTACAAGCGGCGACGTTCAGCCATTGCTCTTTTTACAAACCAGTAGCCAAGGCGGTCAATTTCAGCACACGATGGCTGTTGAATTGTTTCCCGTTGAAATACATGGGATGGCTGGTGGTTTTTTATGCGGAAAAATAGAGGGACCGTATCATTCCGGTGAGGGATCGCTGGATTTCGGTTTCGAGTCGCTTTCGTTCATCTCGGCCCGTAATCGATCGACTTCATAAGACAGCAGGGCGATCTCCTGGATCGTGTCTTTCTCTTTATGAGACAGATCGGTAATCTTGACCGTCATCTGTAAATTCATCAGAAGGAGAAACAGCACCGCGAAAAAGAGAACCGTAGAAGTCGGCGAACCCGCCCCGATGAAGACGGTGAACCACTCCACCCACGAGTACAGCCAGGGGAAGCAGATCGCGAAGAGCGCCGTGGCGATCCAGACGATAGAATATTGTTCCAGAATCTTTCGATTGCGAATAAACCAGATCACGATCGCCAGCAGAATCAAACCACAGACCACCATAAAGAATTCCTGCCGGATCGGAAGGTCGTCGATTGTTTCAACCGGAATATTAGGTTGCTCCATGAATAAACTCGCTTTCGTTTCCCCGTAACCAAACAGGATTGTCAATGTAGAGGCATGCCCCTGTGCCTGCCCATGCCCAATCCATCCCTTCATTTCCTGGGGAGGGCGAATCTCCTGATGAGCCGGTTCGACTCCTTCGCTCAGCAGGAACCTCGCCCTCCAACGTAGCCCACCATTCCTTTAAATAAGTATATAACCGTTTTGCAATCAATTTTACTTTTAAGAAACTAAACCCTAAACCCTAAGCCCTGAACCCTATTGTTCCCCGGCGTCCATCCCCAGCATGATGAGATAAGGTTTTTCATCCCGGCTGACATGCTGCCACCGTTTCCCGTCGCTGCTGATACTCATCGGGTATTCGTCATGCCCGCCAAGGTCGAAGAACAGGCCGAACGTCGGCCATAAACCGCGAAGCGTGTCGTCGCGTTGATTGAGGGCGTGTCCCATGCCGTGATTGTCCGAGACGAAATAGCGGTCGTTTCCCGATGCGTCGGTGAAGAGGGCGCAGGAGTTCGTCAGTCCGTATCCAAACGAGGCGTTGAGGGCGGTGTACCGATCGTCTCCCGCATCATCCCAAAACACGCCCAGGGATAAGTCCGTGGCGCTGCCTCCGATCATGTAGTGAGACGCTTCATACAAATCATCCCCTTCTTGATCGAAGAAAAATCCGCCACCCTGATGCGCTCCCGCTCCCATTGCGTACCACTCGGCACGGTACGTATCCTTGCCCCCCAGGTCGGCGAGAAAACCGAGACCGTAGCCGTATCCCGATCCTTGCGCGAAGACGCTGGCTTCGTATGTGTCATCCCCCTGGCCGTCGATCAGCATCCCCACGCCTCCCCAGAACGAAAGACCCCGGTCGATAGGGCCGAACCATCCCTGCCCGAATCCTTGCGAGCCGGAGTGGTTGCAATCGCTTAACTGAGCGGAAGCCGTCACGACGGGCGTGGCGGGAGTAATATAGCGGTCGTTTCCCTTCACGTCGTATAGAATGCCGAATCCGCCCAGGCTTCCGAAGCCTTGTGATTCCTTGAATGCAAAATACGTGTCGTCACCCCCACCGTCGATCGATATCGCGATCCCCATTTCCGACGCCCCCAGACCGAGCGATTCGATTTCGTATATCGTATCTCCCGCTTCGTCATAGAGCAGGCAGACACCGCCGAACGCATAACCGAAATTCCGGTGGGTTCCGGTATAACGATCCGATTCGGGGCCGTGGTCCAGCAGTGCCGCGCATCCAAAAAAACTGCTGACCGCCCCCATCGGTTCGGCGGTACTCGAGTATTTGTCTTTTCCACCGAGATCGATGGTGATAGAAAAAGGATGGTTTTCGTCCGTGCGGGAGTAGGTTCCTTGATAGGTGTCATTCCCGCCACAATCGAGCAGCAGGAAAGGGGGAGTTTCGTAATGATGCGTGTCATCGGAAGAACCGGCGACGACGATGCAACCCAAAGAAGTTTGGAGAACGGCCGCCTCCTGAAGCGGAAAGCCAATGGTGGTAAGATGTTCGAGCGATTCATTGAGCCAATAGCACATTTCAGCGCTGGCATGAAAAATCGAAACGAGATCGGTTTTGTCGTAAAGGTCGTCGAGCAAGTGATGAAACGAAACGCTATTGCTATTGTCGTTATTGAACGTCTCTATAATTCGGCTGAACGAATCGGTGGCCTTCAGTGTTTCACGTCCGATCTCCATCCGGGGCAGCGATTGAGATGCTTGCTGTAAAAATTGGTAGATGAACGAACGAAGCGGGGGAGGAATGCTTTCGTAAAACGATTCCACGGATGGCCGGCAGGATGATTCAGTCCGATCCTGCAGCGTATCCAGTTCGTGCAGGATTTGGAGAAAATCGTCCAGAGTCGGCTGCTGCGTTCCCCAGATTGGCGTGTTGACATTCCCCACACGGCGATCGATCAATATACTGCCGTTAGCGATGAATCCGTAAAAATTGACCGGGTATTTCGATAAATAATTCGCGATCCGATAGGTGGTTTCGGCCGACATGAGTGGATCTTGGATCAAGAGTTGATGGAAAGGCAGCAACCCGAATCCGGAGGAGAAGTTCATCCGGGCGGGTTCGAGTCGAATGTCTCGAACCTCCACGCCGGTTTCGGCGGTCATCGTTTCAAGAATCGGTTCCGGCAGACGATAGGGATACGTCTCGTCTGCCAAGCAGTGTGAAATACTGATTATTACATATATCATTATGAAAGAAGCTGGGGATATCCGGGACATAAGGCGCTCCTGGCAGTCGAATTTCCATGCGTATTGGATTACGATAATCGCAACCGGCCAGACGGGCTAGGGTTTAGAGCGGATTCAGGCCGTTCAGCCCTCATAAAAATGACTGAAAGAATTTTATTGGAGAAAAGGTGTTTTAATGGACGATCGATCGCATTCGAGTTGGTTCAATCGAAATCCGAAGAAGACCTATCTCATTTTCTTTCTGATCGTTCTGCTTCTGGTGGAATTGTTTCTCCGGATCGCGATTGGTGTGCTTCATCTCGACCGATGGTTGCACACGATTCAGTCCGGCCAGCTGGCGTTGGACGCTTACGAGATGGAAGACCCGGATTATCCCGGTCATTGGATCTTACGCCCGAATTATGGATCGACGTATCGGCAGGAGATCGATGCCAAAAAGCAGCGTGGCGCGGATCTGGGTGTGGCGCAGTTAATCCATCAGGCGTCATCTCAGAACAACGGTTTGAATGCGTCTCTGATTCGGATCAATCGTCATGGTTTCAAGGGGCCGGATATCGACGAATCGCATTCGAGTGTTCGGATCGTCTGTATCGGGGATTCCTGCACTTTCGGATCGGGAAAGGATTACCCTCGTGAATTGGAATCGGCTTTGTGCGACCGGGGAAGGGAAGTGGAGGTGGTCAACGCCGGGGTGGAAGGATACTACCCCAGTAACGTGTTGAAAGCAATCGACCGTCTCAAAGCGCT
>CAZSIZ010000124.1:0-16337 GCA_964606645.1 uncultured bacterium | reverse complement strand
CATCCAATAGGGTTTTCATGTCGGCAAGCGACACAAAAACCCCTATCTATTTGTTTGAATCACGGATTAGAAGGAATGGTGGGCTAAACTGACGCTTTGATCTCACCCTACCTTGCTACATGGGAAGGAATACTTTTCTCCCCCATGTTGGGGGAGATACAGAGGGGGTTGATTGTACGCCCTACAACCCCACTCTAGCCCTCACCAACTTGGGCAACTCTCCATACACATCGTAGGAGAAGTTTGCTGATAAGAGACTAATAACTGGTTACGATTTTGCTGATTGAGCCGCCACGATTTCCTCGAAGGTTTCGTCCAGGGTTTTCGTGATGTCCCAGTCGGGGTAGTGGGATTTGAGTTTGGTGAGATCGCTGATGTAGCAGATATGGTCGCCTTCGCGGTTGGCGTCGATGTATTCCGAGTTCATCGTTTTACCGGAGATGGCTTCGATCGTCTCGAAGGCTTCCAGAATCGAGCAGGAATTGGCTCTCCCGCCGCCGATGTTGTAGACCTCGCCGCACCGGGGCGCGTTGGCAATCGCTTCGATCGCCCGCGCGACATCGAAGGAATGGATGTTGTCGCGCACCTGTTTGCCTTTGTAGCCGAAAATACGGTAAAGGCCGCCTTCCAGATTGACTTTGATCAGGTAGTTGAGAAAACCGTGAAGTTCCACCCCGCTATGGTTGGGCCCGGTCAGACAGCCTCCCCGCAGACAGGCCGTTTTCAGGCCGAAATAGCGCCCGTATTCCTGAACCATAATGTCCGCGGCCACTTTGGAGGCGCCGAACAAGCTGTGTTTGCATCGGTCGATCCGCATGGTTTCATCGATCCCGTTTTTGTAGGCCGGATCGGCGTAATCCCACCGGGTTTCCCGCTCGGTCAATTCCAATTCGTTGGGTGCGTCGCCATAGACTTTGTTCGTGCTCGTAAAGACGAAAACGGCTTCGGGGCGGAAGCGGCGTGTGGCTTCCAGCAGGTTGAGTGTGCCGTTGGCGTTGACGTCGAAATCGTCGAAAGGCCGGTCTTTCGCCAGATCGTGCGAAGGTTGAGCCGCGCAATGGACGATCAGATCGAACGGGGAGTTTTCGAACAATTTCAATACATCCTGCCGGTTCCGAATGTCCAAGGTGACGTGATGAAAGTTTTTCGTGGCGGATTGCAGGCGTTTCAGGTTCCATCTCGTGTCGCCTTTGGGGCCGAAAAAATCGGCGCGCATGTTATTGTCCACCCCGATAATCTTCGACACCCGCCGGTCGAAATATTCGACCACTTCCGAACCGATTAGACCGCTGGACCCTGTCACTAGAATATTTTCAACCATCTTGATTCGATTTGAGACTCCTTGGGGATTGGCCGTCGAAGACGACCAGAAACTATACCCGAATTGCCACAATCCATCCAGACTTTCACACGGAGTGCTGGTCTCCAGGCCTCTAACCGTGGGAATTAAAAATGTGATAGTTTTATCAATGTTCTCTCCTCCTATGAAATATATAGTCCGTGGAGGCGGATGATGTCGCGATATACGCGATGAGGTTGATTCATGAGAAGAATGTCTAAATTCATGGAGTATCAAATAATATCAGGTGTAATTTATCACTTTTTTTGTAAATAGATATTCCATCGATTGATCGTGTTTATTTTTGATAAATTATGTAAAATCAACTAATTATGTAAAATTGCCTAAATGGGAAGATTTTAAGCGATAAAAAAAGCCCATTTTTTTACAGATATTGATTGACTGGATGGATAAAATATAGTATATAAGTAAGAGTTATATAAGATCATTGATATTAGACTTCTATTATGTATTGCTGGGGTGATAAAACTGATGAAGAACATTGCACTCGTGGTTGAGGACGAGCAAGTCGTCCGGACGTTTGTTTCAGAATCCCTTAAAATACTTGGGTATGACGTCGTTGAAGCTGATACCGAAGAAAAAGCCTGGGCTATGTATCAAGAAAATAAATCCGATCTCTCCTATATTTTCACAGACATCCACTTATCAACTGGAAACGGCGTCAGTCTTTACAAACGGATTCGCGAAGTGGACACATCCACGCTCGTTACCCTGTCGAGCGGATATTCCGATGGAAATATCGAGGGGATCATGAACGACAACCGCGCCGAATTCCTCCCGAAACCGTTTACGTGGGAAGATTTGAAAAATTACACTCAAGCCGGTTCCAGCCGAAAAGAGGCTTGTGGAGCCGCGTGATCGCTCCTTCTCTTTCCCCACTTCCGGCCCTACGATCTTAAAATTCGCTTCTTGCTCAAATAACTCGTCACCGGGAAAATTGCCAACATGCCGACGATCGGGATCAAACCATCGAACAGCCTGGTTCCCCCGATATAAAACTCACTCCATTGCCCTGTTTCAAGGAAAAACGCTTTTCGGACGGAAAAATAGAAAATCCATCCGCCGTGAAGGCCCACTCCATACCAAAGCGTTCCCGTGCAGCGCACGCCTTGACAGAGCGCCAAGCCAACAACGAACAATCCAACCGCATCCGGGAACAGTGTAAACTCATGGGTCATATTAGAGAGCAGCAGTCCGCAAAGTTGAAACCCGGCCAGCCAGGAATCGGGATTGGATAGCGTTTCGAGTCCACGGCCTTCAAAAAAGTGGAGCGAGGCGAAGATCAGGCTGGAGACCACGGCTCCCAGGGGCCACCCCCAGCGCCGGACAAAGGGTAACAAGATCAAACCTCGAAACACGTATTCCTCGATTGTGGCGACCAGCGTTCCCCGGATCAGGCCGTTCTTGGCGCGATGGACGAATGCACTGATTTGAAGCGGATCCCTTACCGTCCACGCTTCAAGCCACACGTAAACAAACGATAAGGCTGCCAGGAATAGGAAAACCGCCAGCAGACCGATTACGACATTGCGTAAGGCATCGAGCGACAGGGTAAATCCCGCATCGGCTGGGTTTTGAAGCCCGATCCGATTGCGGCAGACGAGCAGTCCCGCAAGGATTGCAATCATCCAGATTCGACGGAAAACGCGGGCCGGGGGATAATTCCAATCATACCCCTGCCAGACGAGCGGGAAGAGCAGGCAACTCACCACCGAACATACGGCGAGCAGCAAGAGGATAGCAAACGTTCGTTTGAGAATGGTCATGATCTTACGATGACATGAACCCTGGAATCCGCCAAGGGATTTGAAAGCATTTTCCGTCTCGATTATACCCCTTCGATGTATTACTCATGTCCCCGGTCTGTACATGGGGGAGAGAGGATTTGAGGATCATACTATATGGCCGTGTGTCCATTTGTGATAGAATGGGCGTGAGATTCGTCTCCCAATTTTGTTATGACAAATGACTTGAGGGTTGAGATGTCCGACGTCGAACGTGTATTGGATTCTATCCGCAAGGATCCCCGTTTTCGCGAGAATATCACTTTTTGGCGAACGATCCCCGCCGAACCGGCCCAATACGGCGAGTGGCCGCAAGGTTTCTCGGAAGCGATTCGGGATGTCCTGAAAGCGCGCGGGATCGAACTGCTGTACAGCCATCAGGCCGAGGCGGTGGAGTCTGCGCTCAAGGAGGACAACACGATCGTCGTCACGCCCACCGCGTCGGGCAAGACGATGTGTTACAACCTGCCGGTGGTCCACCATCTCACCCAGATCGATCCCGAAGCCCGTGCGCTCTACCTGTTTCCGACCAAAGCGCTGTCGCAGGATCAAGTGTTGGAACTGCGCGAGATGGCCACGCCGCTGGGACACGATCTCAAGATTCACACCTTCGATGGCGATACCCCCCAAAGCGCCCGGCGTGCGATTCGCAATTCTGGCCATATCGTCGTCACCAATCCCGACATGCTTCACGCCGGAATCCTGCCACATCACACACTGTGGATTCGTCTGTTTGAAAACTTAAAGTTCATCGTCGTGGACGAGGTCCATCATTACCGGGGCGTCTTCGGAAGCCATTTAGCGAATTTGATGCGGCGTTTGAAGCGAATCTGTCAGTTTTACGGCTCCAAACCCCAGTTCGTCTGCTGTTCGGCCACGATCGCCAATCCCGTCGAACTGGCGGAACGGCTCTTTGGTTCGCGTTTTCATCTCGTCGACAAAAACGGCGCGCCACGTGGGGAGAAGCATTATGTTTTCTACAACCCGCCCGTCGTCAATGAGGAACTCGGCATCCGGAAATCCGTTGTCAAAGAAGCCAGCAGCCTCGCGGCCAGTTTTCTGCTCAAAGGCATCCAAACCATCGTCTTCGGACGCAGCCGCTTGCGGGTCGAGATTCTGACGACGTATCTCAAGCGGGCGATGGAACGCCATAAGAAAAATCCCGATCTCGTGCGGGGCTACCGGGGCGGTTACCTGCCCAACGAACGCCGCGACATCGAAGAGGGAACCCGCACGGGCCGCTATCTGGGTGTGGTCAGCACCAACGCGCTCGAGCTCGGCATCGACATCGGGCAGCTGAAGGCCGCCGTGCTGGCCGGATATCCTGGGACAATTGCCTCGACCTGGCAGCAGGGCGGACGCGCGGGCCGTTCGCAGGAGACATCCGTCGTCTTTCTGGTCGCCAGTTCCGCGCCGCTGGACCAGTTCATGATTCAGAATCCGCGCTACTTTTTCGGGACCACGCCCGAAAGCGGTTTGATCAACCCCGACAACATCGCCATCATGGCCAGCCACATCAAATGCGGTGCGTTCGAGTTGCCTTTCGACGGGGGGGAAGCGTTCGGCAAGCAGGAGATCGACGGTGTCCTGCACTATCTGGAAGAGGAACGCGTTTTGCGGCATTCCGGCGATAAGTGGTTCTGGTCGAGCCAGGCCTATCCCGCCGAGGAAATTTCGTTACGCTCGGCGACCTCGGAGAATTTCGTGATTATCAACACTTCCGACAACAACACCGTGCTTGGTGAAGTCGATCTGCACAGCGCACCCATGCTGATTCACGAACAGGCGATCTACCTCCATCAGAGCCAGCAGTTCGTCATCGACAAACTCGACTGGGACGGGCGCACCGCCTACGCCCGCGAAGTGGACCTCGATTACTACACCGATTCGGTGGAAGAGAGCGATATCAAAGTGCTGACCGTCGATCTCAGCGACCGCATCGACAGTGAAAAGGCCGTTCACACGGCGTACGCACAACGTCATTTCGGTGAAGTCTCGGTCAGCACGATTGTACCGAAATACAAGAAGATTCGCTTCGAAACCCATGAGAACGTCGGTTTCGGGACGATCCACCTGCCGCAAATGGACAAGCAGACTGAATCGTACTGGATGGAACTCCCGGCTGAACTTTGTCAGGAGATGGCGGAACGTGAGATCGATTTGAGCTTCGGTTTGAGGGCGCTGGCGACGGCGCTCGGCAACGTCGTTCCGGTCTTCGTGCTGTGCGATCCCAAGGATATCGGGACGGTCCCGATGGTGCGCGCGCCGTTTTCGGGATTGCCGACGATTTATATTTACGATATGTATCCCGGCGGGATCGGGATCGCCCGGCGAATTTTCGACATCGATCAACGTTTGTTCGAGGCCGCCTCCGAACTGATCCGCCGCTGCCACTGCCGGAACGGGTGTCCCTCCTGCACCGGACCCTCCCTGGATATCGGCGACAGCGGCAAAACCAGCGCAATGGGGATCCTGGACTACTTGCAGTAATCCCTATTTCTTTTCACTTTGCAGGATTGTCTTTTCAGCTTATTCCACTGCTGCGCAGTCGAATAGGAGGGGCGAAAAACGGGCAAGCGTTTTGTATCAACGTTGGCCATCTCTTGGGGATATCGATAGCCCATTTCCGTTACGATAATGCTGCTACAAGGGCTATATGGCCGTCGCAAGCGCACTTTGTCCCAACGGTTATGGGTTTTAGGGGCTATATTAGAACCTTCAAAATGAGAGAAATCGCAGATTAAATCACGTATATTATATTTCCAAAGATGACCATTGATCGGGTAGGAATTATATGATATAAAGTCAATATCTTCAACTGGATGAAAGTGATCCGATTCAACGTTGGCAGGTTCAGGTAGTCCCCTTTCTAGCATAATCGCCGGGGATTGAAGAAAACATTGCGAATAAAGGAAAGATAACCATGAATAGCGAAAATGACTTTCAAGCAATCGTCAGCCGCTTAGAAACATTAGAAAGCCACAAACGGTTCCTTTCCATTATTCATCTTTTAGGAATTCTATCACTTTTGGGGATTATTATTGGCTTGATAACTTGGATATTCATGCAAAATCCTCCAGGAAAAGAAATTGAAGCTGAGAGTATTAGTCTCTTAAACAACAAGGGGAAGAAAATTGCAGTACTAATACCGACAGAAATGGGTGGAGCCAGTCTATCTTTATCTGACGAAAATGGGAATCTTAAGGCCAAGTTAGTTGCATCATCAACGAATACCAGATTCTTGCTTTATGACGAGAACAGCACAGCGAGGGTAGGATTGGTTTCTGCATCTAAAGTTTCCGGTCTTTCATTCCAAGATGAATACGGCACAGCAAGGTTAAGTTTGTTTTCCACTACTGACGAATCTTGGTTTATTTTCTATGACGAGAACGGTAAAGCCAGAGTTGCCTTGGCTTCTGCTTCTAATGAAAACGGTTTGGGATTCTTTGATGAAAATGGCACAGCCAGAGTTAACTTGCGTTCCGTTTCTAAAGCATCCTCATTTTCACTCCATGACGAGAACGGTACAGCGAGGGCAGAATTAGGTTCCGGTTTTGATATATCACAACTCCGTTTCTTAGATAAGAACGGCATATTCAGGGCAGGATTGGGTTCCAATTTTGATCGTTCTACTCTCCTTTTTTTTGATGAGAACAGTGCAGCTAGAGCTTATTTGGTTTCCTCATCGGATATGTCTATGTTAGGCTTTAATGATGAGAAAGGTATAGAGAGAATGGGATTGTTGTTTTCTCCAAAATCTTCTGAATTTAGATTCCGAGACGAAAATGGAAAAACCAGAATCTGGCATGTTATCGATCAAGAAGAATATGGAATAGGACTTTATGACGCAAGTGGTAATTCAAAGTCTTGGCAGGGATTCTCTCGTTAACCTTCATTGACTACGAATGTTTTACGACATTTGCCATAAGCGGCTAGATTCCGTAACAAAAACCAATTAATTGGAAGGTTCCTTCCATCCACTTACTGTATCGGCTACATTCCCAGGCAAGAGTAATGCCTTACTATGGAATGTAACTCTACCAGAAGAAGGATACGTCCAAATATCACCAAACTCTCGAGCATTAACATGAGTAGGTTCACCCAACAATTTTAGAACGTCTGATTTTGACATTCCTTTTCTCAATTTTCTCCAAGCAATTTTCCCAGGTTTTATTTGTGGAGTGGCCTCTTGTCTTTGTTGACTTTCTGAATTATTAGGAGATTCATGTATTAACTTACCATTCTTATCTGTGATTACATATTTAATATTGAATTCTGGATTAAAGCCTAGAAAACCAATATTATCTTTATTGGTATTAGAAATATATAATCCAACACTATTACCATCTGTACCTAAACCAGCTATTGCTCCATCTGTTTCACTTTTGTTAAATACATAATATCCAGTAAAAACGTCTCCTTCTTTAATCGATATTTTATTGTTTCCATTTTCGTCAAATAAGGAAACAATTGGATAATTTTTCTTATCTAATCCTAAGCATATTCTTGGAATATTACTCTTATCAAAGAACATGAGCGATGGACATCCATTATTTTGGATGCTCATATTAATATTTTCGTTTTTATTTTCATCATAGAATTTCATATTAACTACATTGTTATCATTAACTTCCCAAACACCGCGTGTTTTTCCGTTTTTATCAACTAAAGTAAATTGATTGGCAGTGTAAGAATTAGTATTATTGGAAGCACCTATGAATAACACGAAAAACAGCGGCAATAATAATAGAATGAATGAATATTTGAGCACAATATTTTGACGTTCAAGTTTCTCAAGGCGATTATGAATATCATTTTCTGCTCTGATTATACTTTTCATGATTATTCTCCTTGAAAATATTGTATTCTCTACTGTCTTGGTTCCCAGAGAATAGGAAAATCGTCCCATTCGTTTTGTTGCCCGCTTACGTTTTCACCTGAATAGTCTTGAATTAACGTAAAACCTACCGTCTGTCAAGAGCAGTAGTTAATTCAATGATGATATTTGACGGTGGAGAAAAAGACAAGAAAGCCGAGTAGAGTGGATTAAAAGAGAACCGTAACCCACCAGATATCTGGCCAATTACGAAATCGTAATAACGAACAAGGGGCGCTTCGATTGAAGCGCCCCTTGGGCTTTTGGTGGATGGGGTATGCGTTTCG
The DNA here is from genome assembly GCA_964606645.1 of uncultured bacterium. Taxonomy (GTDB): domain Bacteria; phylum Hinthialibacterota; class Hinthialibacteria; order Hinthialibacterales; family Hinthialibacteraceae; genus CAZSIZ01. Next base: position 8,030 of record CAZSIZ010000124.1, on the reverse strand, counting down.
ACCCATCATAAAGACAATAACTTTTAAAACATTGACTTATTTCTTCTTTTTCAGCCACGACATCATACTGCGCAGCTCTTTGCCGACCGTTTCGACGTTGTGGTGCAGGTCTTTTTTCTGGAGGGCGTTGAAGACCGGGCGGTTGGCCTGGTTTTCCAGAATCCATTCGCGGGCGAATTCGCCGCTCTGGATTTCCGCCAGGATTTCACGCATTTCTTCTTTCGTCTCTTCGGTGACCAAACGCGGACCACGGGTCAGGTCGCCGTATTCCGCCGTGTCGGAAATGCTGTAACGCATCCCGGCGATGCCGTTTTCGTAGATCAGGTCGATGATCAGTTTCAGTTCGTGAACGCACTCGAAGTACGCCATTTCCGGCTGATAACCCGCTTCGACCAGGGTTTCGTAACCGGCCTTGATGAGGGCTGTCAATCCGCCGCACAGAACGACCTGCTCGCCAAAGAGGTCGGTTTCGGTCTCTTCAAGGAACGTGGTTTCGATCACGCCCGCACGGGTTGCGCCGAGTCCCTTGGCGTAAGCGAGCGCGATATCCTTCGCCTTGCCGGAAGCGTCCTGCTCGACCGCGATCAGCGAGGGCACGCCGCCGCCTTCGGTGAAGACGCGCCGTACGAGGTGGCCGGGGCCTTTCGGGGCGCACATGATCACATCCACATCGGCGGGAGGAACGATCTGCCCGAAATGAATGTTGAATCCATGCGCGAAGAGAAGCGCTTTCCCGGCTTTCATCTCGGCGGCGATGTCGTTTTTGTAAACCGCAGCCTGCGTCTGATCGGGAACCGTCATCGTAATCACGTCGCCTTTTTTGGCGGCTTCGGCGGCGGTTAATATCTCAAAACCATCTTTTTTCGCCTGATCGTAATTCGGGCCGGGCACTTCGGCGACGACCACGTTTACGCCGCTCTCCCGCAGGTTTTGCGAGTGGGCGTGTCCCTGGCTGCCGTATCCGATGATTGCGACTGTCTTGCCTTTGAGCAGTCCCAGATCGGCGTCTGCGTCGTAGTACATTTTCACCATGATTTCTTTCTCCTTCTGATTGATCGCTGTATCTATAAATTAGATTAAATTTCGTTATCCGGTTTGTCTTCCGAATCGTCTCGAACGGCGATTGGGTTCGATGTTTCTCGAATCAATCATAAAACCTTGAACACACTCTGCCAAGAAGCACCGCGTGTTTCAAGCAGTACTTATTTTCTTGTAGCGGGATGAGCCGTCGACCGATTTACCACGAGCCATCGCGACACGCCCTCCCCGTGCGATTTCGATAATACCGTACGGTTTCACGACTTGAAGAAATCCCTTGATTTTCTCTTCCGTTCCCGACAATTCGATCATCATCGTATTGAGGCCGACGTCAGAAATCCGTGCCCGGAAGATGTTGGCGATCTCGATGATTTCGCTACGCTGAGCCGCCTTTGTGTTCACTTTGCACAGAACCAGCTCGCGGTCCACGATCTCCTGTGATCCCGTGGAGAAATCATGAACCTTGAGCACGTCGATCAGTTTACCTAGTTGCTTGCGCACCTGGTCTAAGATCTTATCGTCTCCCGGGACGAGGATTGTCATTCGGGAGACTGAAGGATCGTCCGTCTCCGCGACGGAAAGGCTCTCGATGTTGAAACCGCGCGCGGAAAAAAGCCCCGCCACCCGCGCCAGCACTCCCGATCGGTTTTCCACTAATAAATAAAAGATATGCCGTCTCATTAGGATTCTCCTTTACGCCATGCCCTGGATCATTTGACTCAATGAAGCTCCGGCGGGAACCATGGGATAAACGTTATCTTCCCGGGACACCCGCGCTTCGAGGATCGCCAATCCGTCTACGGACAGACATTCGCGAATGGCGTCTTTCAGCTCGCTCTTTTTCGTCACCCGGCGGCCCCAGCAGCCATACGCTTCGGCCAATTTCGGAAAGTCTGGTGTGTAGTCGGAATGAATCCATTCGTTCGGTGACAGATCCTTCTTTTTCGAGCCGGGTGCAGGCGGCGGGGTCAAATCCGTGGCGGAATAGTTTTTGTCGTAGAACATATCCTGCCACTGACGAACCATGCCTAGCCATCCGTTATTGGCGATGAAGATCTTCACGGGCAGATTGCAGTATACCGCCGTCGCCAACTCCTGGATGTTCATCTGAATGGAACCGTCACCAGCCATATCGATCACTTGGCGTCCGGGAAACGCTTTCTGAGCGCCCAGTGCGGCGGGGAACCCGAAACCCATCGTGCCCAATCCGCCGGACGTCAGAAGTGTCCGGGGTTTCGTAAACTTATAGAACTGCGCCGCCCACATCTGATGCTGGCCGACCTCGGTGGCGATAATGGCGTCGTCATCGAGCTGCTGGTCGATCGACTCGATATAATGCTGGGGCACGATCAGTTCGGGATCGTCCGCATGGTTGTACTGAAGTGGATTCTGCTTTTTCCACTTCTCAACCTGTTTCAACCACGCTTTCGTATCGCACTTTTTGACGTAAGGCAGCAAGTCGTTCAGAATATTCTTCACATCGCCGATCATATCCAAATCGACCGCCACGAGCTATGAGCGTCAACACCTTCCGCCTGATTTCGTTCTTGCTGATGGAGCATGGATCGATGTCCATGTGGATGATCTTGGCGTGAGGCGCAAACTCCTCGAGCTTTCCCGTCACCCGGTCGTCGAAGCGCGATCCCACGGCAATGAGCAGATCGCATTCCTGCACGGCTTGGTTTGCGTACACCGTCCCGTGCATTCCCAGCATGAGCAACGAAAGGGGATGGGTTTCGGGAAAACCGCCCAGCCCCATCAGCGTCGTCGTCACCGGGATTTGCGCTTTCGTCGCGAATCAATAGAGTTCCTTCGAGGCGTCCGCATTGATGACTCCGCCGCCGGCGTAGATCAGCGGTCTTTTGCTGGCGTGGATCATCTTCCACGCTCTCTTCACGTTCTCCGCTTTCGGATTGAGCTGCACGTGATAGCCAGGCAGTTTCGGTTCGCTGGGATAGACGTAATCGGGTTTGATCCCTTTCTGGATATCTTTCGGAATATCGATCACAACGGGTCCTGGCCGTCCGGTCCGGGCGATGTGAAACGCATTTTTCATGACATGCGGGAGTTCGTCCACGCTTTTCACGAGGTAATTATGCTTGGTCACTGGACGGGTAATGCCGACGACATCGGCTTCCTGGAACGCATCGTTTCCAATCAACGGTGACGGAACCTGACCCGTGATCACGATGACCGGAGTGGAATCCATCATCGCGTCCGCCAGGCCGGTGACGCTGTTGGTCGCTCCAGGCCCCGACGTCAGGATGCAGATACCGACTTTCCCCGTCGAGCGGGCGTATCCTTCCGCCATGTGAAGCGCGCCTTGCTCGTGACGGGTCAGAACGAAATCGAGTTTCTTGGATTGATTGATCAAGTCGAACACGTCGATGATCGCGCCGCCTGGATAACCGAAAATCGTACTGACGCCTTCGCGTTCGAGCGCGTCGATGACGATTCCCGCCCCATTCTTCGGGCGTGGCGTTGGCTTTTTACTTTTTGCTGCTTTTTTTCTGCTGGTTTGTTTGACCGGCGTTGAACGTGGCATTCGTCTCTCCTCCATTCGATCTTTAAATCTTTTTATCACTTCTCTCCGCTTGGGTTGAGGTGGAAAACGCTCAATGAAAAAAGCCGTGAGCGTTTCTTCTTTCGCCCACGGCTTTGAGGAGTTTTTTTTGTTGGAATCAGCCCTTTCTCCCCAAAGCAGTGGGCGTACGTACACCGACGACGATGCTTAGTACGACCAACCTGAGAGAAAGAGAAAAATGGCTCATTCGTTTATCCTATTAAAAAACGGGCTGATAATGTAGAACAGAAAATATAATTGGATCATCCCCAATTGTCAAGACATGATCCCATTTTTTCTTTACAATGTGAAAATTCATCAGAATATTTCTATTGCCCCAATCTTTGAGGCATACTTCTATCATTCATAAAAATACTCTAACAACCGGATCGAAGGGATTATTGAAATTTGGCGAAAATTATCACATTAATTGCATGAAACCGTCAAAAATAATTAATTCCTAAGTAACGGGATTTTTATTGAATACCTCTACTTGACTAGATTCATAAAATTTTTGTAACGAAAGGGTCAAGACTCATGAATTTGCCACATGCAAACAAAAGTCCATTGAAACGCCCTAAGAAAATTTCTGCCGAGGAATTGAAGCAGAAGCAGAACGGGTTGGATATCTGGCGAAAAATCGAGGGCTGGGCCACGACCGGTTACGGCTCGATCCCTGACGAACAATTTGAGTTTTTTAAATGGTATGGAATCTATCGCCAAAAGCCGGAAATCAATCATTTTATGCTCAGAACACGTATTCCCGGTGGGAAACTCACCGCGAAACAAGCCCGTGAAGTGGCGGCGATCTCTCGTGAATACGGTCAAGGCTGCTTGGATATTACCGTTCGTCAGAACTTCCAATTCCATTGGCTGACGATTGAAGCGCTGCCCGAAACCGTTCGCCGCCTTCATTCCGTTGGTTTATCTACGACGATGGCCTGTGGGGACGTGCCCCGAACGATCATCGCGTGTCCAATGGCGGGAAAAAGCAAAGACCAAATTGTCGATGAGCGGTCCGTTGTCCGGGAACTGAACCGTGCCGTCGTCGCCAATCGTGCTTTCTCCAACTTGCCCCGTAAGTTCAAAATGTCGATCTCCGGCTGTCCGATTCACTGCCCCTTGCCGGAAATCAACGATATCGGTCTGTACGGTGCGATCCGCCAACGGCTCGATGGGGAAGAACGAGGTTTCAATTTGATCGCCGGGGGTGGGCTTTCAACCAAACCCCTTTTTGGGAAACACCTCAACGCTTTCGTTCCAATGGATAAAGTCATTCCCGTTTCGATTGCCCTGTTGGAGATATTCCGGGATCGAGGCAATCGCGATTCACGCAAGCGGGCGCGATTGAAATTTCTTATCGATGATATGGGTGCGGATACGTTTCGGGAAGCACTCGTCAAACATCTGGGGTACGATCTCGATCCAGCCGCCGATGCGGAAATCAATCCACACGCTTTCCGCGATCATCTCGGACTCCAGGAACAGATGGAGCCAGGATTGTATACGCTTGGTTTCACGACGACATCGGGCCGAATCACCCCGGAGGATCTTTTCGTCGCCGCAGACATTGCCGACCAGTTCGGATCGGGGCAGTTGTCCAATTCGTGTATGCAAAACATCCTGGTTCACGACATCCCCGAAAACCAGCTTGACGACGCGCAGGACATGGCTTTGAACGCGCCGACGCTTTCTCTCAGCACCGATCCTATCCGCGCGGGAATGATCGTCTGCACGGGAACTGAGTTTTGTACGCTCGCTCTGGCCGAAACCAAAGTGCGATCGTTCGAGATTTTGGACTATTTAGAAAAGACGGTCCAACTGGACACGCCGATCAAGATAGGAATTTCGGGTTGTCCCAACTCGTGCAGCCAATACCTGATCGCCGATATCGGTTTGCGTGGCGGAAAAACACGTGTCAACGATGAACAGGTCGACGCTTACGATATTTATGCCGGGTGCGAGTTGGGAAAAAACCAGGAATTCGGCCATTCAATCAAAAAAGCCGTTCCCGCCGAAGATGTGGCTATTGAACTTGCTGAATTGCTGCGAACGTACATGAACGACCGCCAGGATGGTGAAACCATCAAACAATACTACAACCGTATGGAAACGATGTCGTACTCCATTTAGTCTCTTATCTGTTCTATCGATTGGCAAAGCGGTCACAAAAATCAAGTTGTCCATTCGGCAATTCTCACACGATCTCCCAGCGGTCTCCATATCTCTGGATCGCTGCTTACGAAAATCGCTAACGTTGGACAGCCCACTGCCGTTGCGAGATGCGTCACTCCGCTGTCGTTACCGATCGTTAAATCCGACAAATTTAGGATTGCGGCCAGTTCCCGCAACGTTTTTCCCTTGAGGACGTTTGCATCAATCTCCGCCGGGAGGATTTTCAAGAATTTCTCAACCGCTTCCTCGTCCGCCGGACCTTCTGGAACGAGGACTACTGCCGACATTCGTTCGTGGAAAAATCGAGCGGTTTGGGCGAAGCGTTCCGGTGGAGCTATCTTGTCAGGACCGCCCGCGCCGACGTGCAATGCCAGAAGAAACGTATTTTCCCGGTCGATCCCCAGCGCACTGAAATAATTCAATACCGAGTCTCGTTCTTCATCTCCGATCCGAATTCGCGGCAAGGGTGGGGAAAGATCGTTTAAGATTCCCTTGAAGGCGTCCAGATAATGCTGGGTGACGTGGCGTCGATCGTTTTCTTTCGACGGCAGAGCGGGATGAATCCGAACGATTTGATTGGGATACTGCTGGATTCGCTCTCGTAGAATGTCGTAATGGCCCCCCGCATAGTAAACGACTGTATCGAAAGAAGCGAAATAGGACGCCAAATCCGGATGAAGCGAAGCGTCTTGAGAAAACAACGTTTCCCAACCGGTACGCTCGGTGGAAACGGCTTCATTGGCCAGCCCTTCCCCCATCAGCAGTTCCACGCGCTCTTGAACTCCGGCCACTTCGATCCAGGCATCGGGATACTGCCGCCGGATGGCTTGAACGGTAGACGAGAGCAGAACGGTGTCGCCCACCGCCCCGTTGCGGATCAAAAGCCATCGCCGGAGAAGAGGATCGCGGTTCGACATGATTTATTTGACGGAATCGGGCGGGCGCAGTTCGTAAATCGCGACGCCTCGATACGTGAGAAGCGAATCGAGAAAGCCGTCTTCGAGGATCGAAAGATCCAAATCGTTCGGCAGGGCTGGATAGGGTTTAACGACGTGTGTAATACCATTCTCATCGAGGAGACGGGCGAGACGGGGGGCCGGGATATCGCGGGAAACGTTTTCCAGGAAGGGGATGGTTCCGTATTTCATTCCCGAAATATGCTTGAAGCGCAACGGATACCCCATTCCCAAAACCACCGATCCGGTGGGAAGGTTCCGGTTGGCCCATTCGACGGCGGGGTATTGAGTAAACCGGCGGGCCAGCCATCGGGCGCGCTGCTTGTCCGTGAGCATCGGAATCATCGGTTCGTGCAAGTCTTGGATCTGGTTGTGCCGAAACGAGATAGCATTGAAAAACATCAGCAACGTTAAGATTGGAAGTAGGGTGCGGCTCAGAGAAGACGAACGCTGGAGAAACTCGGTCAAGGCATAGAGAAAAAACGCGGAGAGTACGGCGAGAAGCGCCACCGTCGAGAAAAAGAAACGTCCGTCACGGTTGTCTGTCAGCACCAGGAAAAGAACGGTTGATAGCAGAATCGAGACGATCAGGCCCTTGAACGCATAACCGGGAAGGCGGCGGCCGAGTGGGGTCGTACGCCACCAGGGAGACAGGAGGATCGAGACGGCTCCGAAGAGGATCAAAGCGTTTCCCTCGATCAGCAGGTTATTGATCCGCATCAGGGTGAAGGGGAAGACCGCCGGTCCCGCGATCGTGTCGAGCGGGGGTGCGTGGCTTCGGAAAAATTCGTAGGCTCGCTCGGCGGGAGAGATATCCATCCCGAAAACCGACGGCAGAATAGGGTAGATGGGATTGCCCGTCCAGATCGCGTTCAGTGTGGGCCACGGGGCCAGGGGAAGAAGCAGCGCCAGGATTGCCCCGGGAATCAGAATCAGCGGCTTCAATCGGGGAACGAAGAAAAAAGTCAGTACCGCGAGGATGAGATACGATGGAAGAAAGACCAGCAGTGATACGTATTTCGTTCCGATCGCCATCCCCGCGAAGAGCGCGGAGAGCACCAGCATCCAACGTTTGAGTTGAAGTTTGTCAACGTGCCAAACGTGATAGAGGGCGGTCAGCGCGATCAGTTCCCAGAACGCGCGCGCCAGGTCGATATAGGCGGCGGTGACGATGAAGCCGAACAGGGGAAGGGTGGCGGTCAGGAATGCGGCGAACAGACCGGCTTCGTGTGATGCGAGGCGTTTGGTGAACGAGAAGACGGTCAGGACGCACAGCCAGCCGAACAGGAAATGAATCA
>CAZSIZ010000123.1:0-16347 GCA_964606645.1 uncultured bacterium | reverse complement strand
AGAAACTTAGGGATTTTTGATGGATGATTGGTTTCAATTAGTGAGGTCTGAAGTAAACCAATTCCTTGGCTTTGATATTTGATCACTATATCTGAGAACAAATCCTTGTTTTCGTTGATATGGTTGGCGATATCGTCAACCGTTTGCTGGATTTGTCTTAATTGGGTGGTGCTTTGCGCTTTGAGGAAGCGGGGGATTGAAAGAGATAATGCGATAATAAGCACAACCAATACCACTACAATTTCGATTATGATACGGTTCTTTTTCTTCATCACTTTCTTAATAAAAATGCTCTTGTATCTGGAGAATCAGCCCTATCAGGCGTGCTTTTATTCCTATCATCAGAATAACGTTTCTAAATCACCGGGATTATGGGAAGATGCCTTTTTCGAGGTAGGATTGGGCGATTTTGTCGATGGAGCAGATAAACGACGCGGTACGCAAGTCGATTGAATCGTCGTGCTGCTTCTTGATCTCGCGGATTTGGTGGAACGCGGTAATCATCGTCTCTTCCAGTCCGGAATGGACCAAATCCCTTTCATCCGCACCGCGGGCCAGTTTGGTCAGGATGTCCTTCCCGAATGTTTGGCCGGTCAGGTTTTCGATTTCGTGGAGGATGGTGGAGATGGTGTTCTCTTCAAACCGTTTGCTCAACCGCCCAAAGCGGACGTGAGAGAGGTTTTTCAGCCACTCGAAATAGGAGACCGTGACGCCGCCCGAATTGAGATACATATCGGGAACGATTAACACACCACGCTGCTCCAACGCCGTGCTGGCATCGGCGGTAACCGGACCGTTCGCCGCTTCGCCGATGATGGCGGCTTGAATCCGTCCAACGTTCTCTTTGGTGATCTGGTTTTCCAAGGCAGCGGGAATCAGGATATCGCAGTCTAATTCAAGCGCCAGAGAAGAATTGGGCAGATTCGTCGCACCAGGGAAATCAAGGATCGATTCGGTCTCCTTCCGATGCTGGACGACGCGATCCACATCCAGACCTTTTTCACAAACGATCGCGCCTTCGTATTCGGCTAGGCCGGTGATGATCGCTCCACCGTCCTGGAAGCATTTGGCGGCGTAATACCCCACGTTTCCCAGACCTTGGATGACGACGCGCTTTCCTTCCAGGCCCAGCGTGAGTTTCAGCGCCCGCATATCGTTCTCGAAACGGCACACTTCGCGAATGCCGAGATAGACGCCCCGGCCGGTCGCCTCGGTGCGGCCTTGAACGCCGCCCTGGGGGATGGGCTTACCCGTGACGCAAGCGATGGAGTCGAGTTTATTTCCGCCGAGCGCGTTGTAGGTGTCTTGAATCCAGGCCATCTCTCGGGGGCCGGTTCCGTAATCCGGGGCGGGCACGTCGACCTCGGGGCCGATGAAATTCTTCTTGATCAGTTCGAAGGTGTAACGCCGGGTGATCCGTTCCAACTCGCTCTCCGAGTATTTCCAGCTGCTGATTTGTATCCCGCCTTTCGCGCCGCCGAAAGGCACATCGACCACGGCGCATTTGTAGGTCATCAGCGAGGCCAGGGCGATGACTTCGTCTTCCTCCACGTTCGCGGCGTAACGGATTCCCCCTTTGGTGGGCGACTTGTGATGGCTGTGTTCCGCCCGCCAGGCTTGGATCACTTCGATGCTTCCATCGTCTTTTTTCAGAGGGAAACTGGTGTGATAGAGGCTGTTACAAGATTTGATTTGTTCGAGCAGACCTTCCGGATGCTTCGTGTACTTCGCCGCGCGGTTGAAATTTCGATTGACTTGCTCAGAAAAATTGATTTTACGTTCCACGAATCCATACCTCCCATAAACCGACAATCCGAAGTTATCATAATGATAACATCCATTCTATCATCGGAACATCGGAAATGAGTTACATTTTTTTAGAAACGTGTCTGCTTCCGGTTGACTTTGCTGCTACGGTGAAGCGATCGACGGCACAAATTTCAAGTGATGGACCGACAATCCGTCCAATGGCTTGATCGGCAACGGGGATATCATTCATACTTTATGGGTGAGTATGCAATTTCAACGATTGGGGAATATAATGAAACGGATTATTGTTTGCTGCATCGTGTTATTCGTTGGGATGGCGGGCGAGTCGGTTGTTCCCGTTATCGATCCCGGTTCACGCGGCATCGACTGGAACGCGGTCAAAGCCAAAACCGAAAACCATGAATGGGCGGCCCGCATCGTTCAGAAATTGAAACGCGAAGTCCACGAAGTCAAAGAACTTTACGAGCATCCTCCTCTTGGAACGACCGGCTGGCTGCATGAATACTATTGCGACGACGATGCCCGACGGCTTCGATTCGATCCTAAAAAACCGAACGAACATCCCTGTCCCCATTGTAAGCGAGTTTACAATGGATCGCCTTACGATGACTGCTGGCGGTCAATGGTTCATTCGTCGATCGCTACGACGGCGAAGAAATCGGCGGCCCTGTTTCGCATCACCGGCGAGACGGACTATTTGGATTACAGCAAATCCGTCCTGCTCTGGTACGCCCGGCATTTCGATGAATTTGAATCCCACGGCAACCATGCGGGCAAAGGCTGGATTCGCGAGCAGTCACTTGACGAAGCGACCCAACTGGTTCGACTCGCCCAAACCTATTGGGATATCTGCCCATTCCTGACACAGAAAGAACGTGAGAGTATCGCCACGCGTTTCCTGATCCCGGACGCGAAATTTATCCACGCTCAAACAGGCACGATTCATAACATTCACAGCTGGCATAATTCCGCCGTCGGACTGGTTGGCTTGGCGGTGGGCGATGACGAACTTGCAAACGCTGCGATCGACGGGAAATTCGGTCTCTGGAAACAGATTGAAAAAGGGATTAAGGAGGATGGATTCTGGTTCGAGGGATCCATCAGCTATCACTACTACACGATCGGCTCGATGCAGGACTTGGTGATCGCTGCGCGGGCGAAGCATTATCCGATGCAGGGAATGGACAAGTACAAACGGATGTACACCGCACCGATTCGGTTCTCATTTCCCAACGGCGAATTCCCTTCCAATAACGACGGCTGGCCGGGTCAGAACTTGATGGACAAAGGGCCGGTCTACGAAATCGCGTGTCACTTATGGAAGGATGCCAATATTCGGAACGCACTCTCTTCAATGTCAGCAAAAGAATCCCGTTCCTCGCTTCAGGCGTTATTATATGGGCCAGAAGCATTGCCCGCTCAGACTCCACCTTCTTTGAAAAGTCATTTGTTCAAGGACTCCGGTATTGCATTTTTACGTAAAGACGAGACCAGCGTCTATTTAAAATTCGGTCCTTATGGAGGCGGACACGACCATCTCGACCGGCTGAACATGATTCTTTTCGCGAAGGAGCGGATTTTGATGCCCGACTTGGGGACGTCTGGTTACGGAATCTCATTGAACAAATGGTATCGTTCATCCGCCGCACATAATCTACTGGTCGTGGACAGCAAGCGGCAGGCTCGGTGCGGTGGCTATCTCATTTCGTACGAGAACGATCGAGTGACCGCTGGAGTGAAAGACGGCTATCCCGGCGTCGATATCCGGCGCGAAATGTCGCTGCTTGAAAACGGTGCGAACGACCGCGTGTGGGCGGAATCCGATACCTCCCATCGATACGACCTGTTCTATCATATCCGGGGAAGCGTGAAACAATGCAGTATCCCCTTGCAGCCAGCCGAACCGTTCAAGAATGCAAACGGTTACAACTCATTACGTCAGATTCGGAAAGGGACGTGTACGGGTGCTCTATCCATTGAATGGACGCTTCGGGATGTGCCCGGTGCGCTTTCTATCGATTCCAATTCAGCCGAGCCTTTCGAGGTGTATGTGGGACTCTGCCCGGACAATCCCGCCGATCTCGATCTATCGTTTCTAATGCTTCGGTCCGAGGGAAAACGCGCGGAATGGAAATCAACGATTCGGGTGAAGGAAGATTCTATTAAGTAAACACGAACCGGCGGTTATGATCGATACACTTGTCTAAGGTTTGGAGTGGGATTTGATCGGTTAACGGGGGATCGCTTATTGTTCGTTCGTTATGTCAGCGTGGGGTTGATACGGGCGATCGCGCGGTTCATGGTTCGCTTCAGGTTCCCCATCAATGCGGGGCGCATACCATCGTTCAGTGGTTTGGCTTCGGCAGTGACGATGGGTGGGGTGTCCCAACTGAGATAGCCCGCATCGTGTAGCGCGGTCAGATACCCGACCAGTTCGTCCTCGTCGTTTTCCCCGCCTTCATACCCGAACGGCGGATGATTGTCGCCGTAATAGGGATTCTCACTGTCTTTCATCACACAATTTCCCACGTGGGAGTGTAGCATAACCGGAGCGGCTTCCGGAATGACTTCCTCCGCCGTTTCTCCCAGCAGCGGCAAATGAGACAGATCGAGCATCAGCCCGAAACGGGGGAAATCCCGACGAACGTTTTGCACCAACACAACGGATTCTTTCGTCGGACCGATCAGGCAATTTTTCCCAAACGGAAGCCGGTCGAAGTTTTCGATGACGACGTTCATTTCGGGATTGAGTTCTTTCGCCCGTTGGCAAATCGTGCGGAGCGAGTCGGCGAACCATTTCGTCTCTTCATCACGGTTGGCCTCTCCGGGATCAGGACCGGACATGGTAGCAAATCCAACCGCGCCCATCTCTACCGATTCCTCCAGCACGTTCAGAATCGTGTCGAGTGATTGACGGCGTTCATCTGCGTTGCGGCTATGTAGGTTGAGTTTTTTGCCCAACACTTGAGGCTGTGAACCGAATGCCAAGTCCATGCCCGCCACTCGTACCTGGCGGGCCACCTCGTTTCGCACGGAAGAATCCTCGATATGAGTGATTTCAACCACGTCGAAGAACTCGTCAGAAACCAATTCGAGGATCGATTCGAGGATGGGGCCATTACCGGACATGGTACCGGGATAGGCCATGAACTGAACGATACCGATTCGCATGGCATTGCGAAGATTTTTGGACACGATCTTGCTCCTTAAGTGTAATAATCGACTTACAGGAAATTGTGGCTGGAATCGTTTCCCCGGACAAGGGTATTGCACCTTGCCTTGACTATGTTTGGAATCCAGAGAGAATGATTTCAATGCATTACGTAATGTATTGCCGTAAAAACCGGATTCGATAAACCGAATTGCAATTGATACGATAGGCCACTCAATGAATTCGATAGTTTCAGTGATGCCCGGCGGAAGCTCCTCGACGATTGAGGACACTCTTGCCTCGTTGTTTGAACCGGTCGCCGGATCACTCAGCCGTACACGCGTTCTGTACGAAGAAGCCGTGCTGAAAACGGCGGAACGGAATTATTTCCACGATATTTTATGGGGAGATTCCGCCTCCTATTTTCCAGACGATATCAATGTTCCCGATGCGGATGGCGCGGCCAGGCATCTTCTCCAAAGCGAGGGGAAATGGATTCGCGCGGCGTTGGTGCTGCTGAGCGCCAAAGCCAGTGGGACGGATGGACTCCCAGCGATGCAGGTGGGTGCGGCAGTGGAGATGGTCCATCTGGCCACCTTGATTCACGACGATATCATCGACGAAGCGCCGATGCGGCGTAACGTCCAGTCGATCCCCGGCGGCTGGGGCAATTCGGTGGCGGTTTTGCTGGGCGATTTTCTGTTCACCAAAGCGTTTAATCTGCTTCTCGCCAGCGATCGCGTCAGCGTTCAACGAATACTGATGAAAGCGACCGGGCAGATGTGCCTGGGGGAAATCCGGCAGTTGAAACATACCTGCGGATCGGCCGTCAGCGAAAAAGAGTATTTGGAGACGATCGAAAGCAAGACGGCTTCGCTCATGGCGGCCGCCTGCGCCTGTGGAGGGGATTTGGCAGGCTCGGATGAAGAATGCATCGAACAATTTCACGGGTATGGTCACGCCTTGGGAATGGCTTTTCAGATCACCGACGACCTACTGGACTATACGTCGTCAAGCGGAATACTGGGCAAAGAGTGCGGCGGTGATTTACGTAATGGAAATGTGACTCTGCCGCTCATTCATCTATTCAACAACGACGGATCGAACGTCAAGGCCATCATGGAAAGCAACGGTTCCCTGGAGAGAAAAACCGGAGACCTGTTGGAACTTATGAACGAAATGGGTTCGATCGATTACACCCGCTCCGTCGGCCAACGCTACGGTACCGCCGCGCGAAACCATCTTCAGAAATTGGAAGAGCGGATCGGTCCTTCCGCCAGCCTCACCTCTCTCTACAACCTTATTGATTTCGTTCTAATGCGGGAACGATAAGACTTACTGGAAAAAAAACGGCTGTCAGCCATCATCTGTCAACGTAAAATTTCAATCATTTACTGACGAATCGGCCAGAAGACTTCCTCAGGTTTGGCGTAGGAAGTGAGTGTGTCATGCACCGTAGGAATCTGGTGCTCTCGGATCGCAGCCCTCTTCTTCTCCACCTGCACGGTCGTGAGCGGGACACGACGAGCAGGTAGCTTCGGCAGAGTGCGGCCGTGAACGATATAGGTGAAGAGAGTGCCTTGGAAATCCGCAGCTTTCGCGGCGTCGCGGACGAACCAAAAGGCTGCCTGGTGATCGCCGTGGGTGTCGGTTTCTGTCGTAATGTAGATCTCTTTCGGTTGGCTGGTCTTGATGATCTCTACGATATCACCCACGACCGAATTTCTGACGTAAGGGGCCGGGCAACCGTGGACCACGGAGTGATAATCACGGACCACCACCCCGTAGGTCTCATTCTTCTGGGTAAACTTCTGCCGAAATGGAACGCTCCCCTCCGTCGCGTAGACCTGCTTAAGTCCGGCGTCTGGATAACCAAGGAACATCAGATTGGCCGTCGGTACACCGATATGCGCTACTCCATCGATGGACTGTTGCTGGCGCGTGGCACCGAGCTTGAGGAAATCTGCTGTGGTGAGTTGGTCCTGCGGTTTTTTCGAGATGACTGAAGCGGCCTTTGGAAAGCCATCTCCGCTGGTGATAACTACAATTCCAATCCGCTTTCCCTGTTCGATCGCCTGCAGCATGACGCCGGCGCATCCGAGTACCTCATCATCCGGATGCGGGGCGAAGACCAGCATATCGAGTTGAGCTGATCCTTGTGCGGTCGAGCGAACTGCTCCGCCGGGAGTCTGGGGCATTGCAACGTTGGTCACAAACGCCCACACAAGAAAGCTTGTCAAACTAGTGGTTAGACGTTTCATCAAATCGCTCCTTTCAGTTTGAGAAAGAGAGAGTTTACCGCGCTTTAAAAGTAAGCCATTTAGCGTTTTATTGTTAAGCCACTTTCATCAAGTTTTTACTCTTTTTATGTTTATTATTCAAGTGTGGATACGCCAGGTTAGGGATTGCGTAGGTCAACAACTTGGTTTTGGCCTTCAAGGCTTTTGGGGGTGACCAGTTTGACGGTGATGGGCAGACGGAGACGCTCGAAAAGAGTTTCCTCGATACGGCTGCAGAGCGACTCCAGCGACTTGACGGTGTCGTTCTGAAAAATGTCGGGGGTCATCTCGACGTCGAGTTCCAGGCGGTCACGAGTTTCCTCGCTCAGAATTCGCAGCCGGTAATCGGAAGTGACATGCTCCTGGCTGGAGAGTATGTCCCCGATATCCGAGGGGAGGAGTTCCACACCCTCCACTACGATCAGATCGTCGGTGCGGGTGGTGACCGGCTGCATCCGGATCAAGGTTCTCCCACACGCGCAAACATCCGATGAGAGCGAAGTGATATTGCCGGTGCGGTATCGGATCAAAGGAAAGGCCTCTTTGGTCAGCGTTGTCAGTACCAACTCGCCGCGTTTGCCGGGCGAGAGGATTTCTCCTGTATCTGGGTTGATGATTTCCGGGAGGAAATGGTCTTCGTTGATATGCAGGCCACCTTCCTCTCCGCATTCAAAGGCGACTCCCGGCGAACAGATTTCGTGAACGCCGAAATGACCGAATACGTTCACTTCCAGCGTTTCCGCAATCCGGTGTTTGTTTTCCTTTGACCAGCACTCACCGACGAGAACAACAGTCCGTAAGTAGAGGGATTTGGGATCGATTCCGTGATCTTCCATAAAACGGGCGATGTGCAGGGCGCGGGAGAGGGTGCAGATCAGGATAGAGGTGCGGAACTTGCGCATGATGTCGATCTGATCCGATACGGGCATGTTGTAGAGGGGCGTGACGCAAGCGCCCAGTTGTTCGGCGCCATAGTTCGCGACGACGGCTCCGGGAAACAGGGAGAAATCCAGGTAGACCTGAACCATGTCGTTCTGGGTAAAATCGGCGGCGGCGAATCCACGCGCTTTCAAATGCGTCCACATCAGAATGTCGTCTTTCGTATGTCCGATCACGACCGGTTCCCTGGCACCGGCGTGTCCCGGATGCAGGCGGACCACTTCGCGCATGGGGACGGCAAAGAAGCCGTAGGGCTGATTGTCTTCCAGCGTGCGGCGGCCGATCAACGGCAGTTTGACGATATCATCGAGAGAACGAAAATCACTAGGTAAACCACCGGATTTCTTCATCCATTCTCGGTAGAAGGCCACATGCCGCATGACACGGTTGAGGGTGGCCTGCAGACGTTCCAACTGCAATTGCCGGATTTCATCCTGGCTAGCGGTTTCTTGTTGGACGTCTAAAATAGGCATCGTTTTTCTCCTCGGACCATTTTCATTCATACGCGTTGTTATATTTTTTCAAACGGGACGTGTTGAATTCGAGACAATTCAGTGAACCGCTTTAATCCCAGATTTCCTGGTTTCCTTGGCCCAGATAAGCGCGCTCGATTTCTGGATTACGCATGAGATCGGCGCACTCGCCCTCCATGACGATCTGCCCGGTTTCCACGACGTAGGCACGGTCGGCGATTTCCAACGCCATACGCGCGTTCTGCTCGACCAGAAGCACGGTGAGGTTCTGTTTTCGCAGTTCGTCGATTTTGCCGAAAATCTCTTCCACTATCTTGGGAGCCAATCCCATCGACGGTTCGTCGAGCAGCAGAAGTTTCGGCTGGGCCATCAGTGCGCGGGCGATAGCCAGCATTTGCTGTTCTCCGCCGCTGAGCGTTCCCGCCAGTTGTAGAGAACGGTCTTTCAGCACCGGGAAGAATTGTAACATGGTATCCAACTGTTCTTCAACATCCTGCCGGGATTGGCGCGTGTAGCGGTGATACGATCCGAGCAGCAGATTGTCCATGACCGTCAAGGGAGCGAACAGTTGCCGTCCTTCCGGCACGAGGGCGATCCCAGCCCGGACAAGACTCATGGGGGACAGAGCGGCGACGTTACGCCCGGACAGTTCGATTTCACCCTCGCGAGGTTTTACGATTCCGGCAATCGTGTTGAGAAGTGTGCTTTTTCCCGCCCCGTTCGCGCCGATCAACGTCACGATTTCGCGCTCCCGTATGTGGAGGGAAACGTTCTTGAGAATTACCACGCGGCCGATACCGCTAACCAGATTGGTTATTCGCAACACGAGAGGGGGCCTCCTTATCAGGATTATCAGTCAGGGATTTTTTCTCCGATCCGAGGTAGGCAGCGAGAACGTCTTCGTTGCGCTGGATTTCACGGGGCGACCCTTCGGCGATTTTCGAGCCGAAATTAAGTACGCAGATCTCTTCAGAAATCGTCATGACCAGGGACATATCGTGCTCGATGAGAAGAACGGTGATACCCGCGCTACAGATTTTTTGGATCAGTTCGCCCATTTCATCGGTTTCGCGCATATTCAAACCGGCGGCCGGTTCGTCCAGGAGAATTAAGCGCGGCTCGGTTGCCAGGGCGCGGGCGATTTCGATTTTACGCTGAACGACAAAGGGGAGATCGCCGGGATAGGAGTGATAGTTGTCTTTCACGCCGATGAATTCCAACCAGCGCTTACTTTCTCCAACGATAGCTTTTTCCTCGGAACGTGCGCCGGGTGTTTTGAGAATCACCCGCCATACTCCCGCGTGCGAGCGGTAATGGCGGCCGATCGCAACATTTTCCAGAATCGTCAAGTTGGGAAAGACCTGTGCGGTTTGAAAGGTGCGGGAAATGCCACGTTTGGCGATTATGTGCGGTTTTTTCGTATGGATATTGTGACCGTCGAAGCGGATCGAGCCGCCATTCGGGGGAAAAACACCGCCGATCAGGTTGAACAGAGTGGTTTTACCCGCCCCATTGGGGCCGATTACCGCTTTGATGCGGCCGGGTTCAAGTGTGAAACTCACATCGGAAACCGCCGTCAGTCCACCGAAGCGTTTCGTTATGTTAGAGAGTTCAAGTAGAGGTTGCTCCATCGATTCGACCGCTCATCCGATTTTGAAGCCTTTTTTTGAAAATAACCGCTTTCCGATCCTGGAAAACACGCCGAACAGACCGTCAGGTAAAAATATCATAATGGCCATCAAGATGATTCCGTAAATCAGGATATCGTAATCACCGAAAATCCTTAAATATTCCGATAGACAGGTCAAGAGAAGAGCACCCAGAATTGCGCCCCAGACACTCCGCATCCCACCCACTGCCACCATAACAACCAGCATCACCGAAAATTTCAGTTCGCAGGCGGAAGGGCTGACGAAAGTGAGGAAGTGGGCGTAAAGGCTTCCCGCCAGCGAGGCCAGCATGGCGCTGATGGCGAAAACCTGGATTTTGTGATACGTAGTGTTAACCCCCATCGCGTTGGCGGCCATTTCCCCGCCGTGGATGGATTGCAGTGCCCGCCCGATCCGGGAATGGACCAAATTAAACGCGAGAATCAATACAACGATCACAATGGTCCAGACGAAATAGTAATATCGCAAATCTGTCCTGAGAGGAAAATTGCCGATGTACAGATATGGGATATTGGAAATACCGGCGGGGCCACCAGTCAGGTCCACTTCGGCAGTAAAAAAGATCGCAACGATCTCACCAAACGCCAACGTCGCCATGGCCAGATAATGACCGCTGAGCCGCAGGGTGGGGAAACCGATCAGCAGCGCCACCATCATGGAAAAGAGCATCGCCGTCACGATTGAAATCCACGGATTCCATCCCAGCATTGTGGTGAGTAAAGCCGAGGTGTAGGCCCCCAAACCATAGAACGCGCCGTGGCCGAGTGAAATTTGGCCTGCGTATCCCAATAGAAGGCTCAAACCAATCGTCACCAGGCTGTAAATCCCTACGACGATCATGACACTGACCCAGTAGCTTTTCAGTCCCACGATGAAGGGAAGCACGACCAATATCAGGCCGAAACATAGAATGGGGACGAGATTGGTTTTTCTCATGCCAGGTTTCGATTCCTCGATTTAAGAAAAATCATGGGTTTAGAATTTTTTCAGTCCGGCGGCATCCTTCCGGCCTAACAAACCGCTAGGACGAATAAAAAGAATGATAAGCAGCACGATCAGCGCGATGGCGTCCTTGTAGCCCGATGAAATCAAACCCGCGCCCAACGATTCCATGATGCCGATAAGAAATCCGGCGATGACCGCCCCGGCGCTATTGCCCAGGCCTCCAAGAACCGCCGCGCTGAATCCTTTCAAGGCCAGCATAAAACCACGGTCGTAATCGACGAGAGCGATCGGGGTGATGATGATTCCGGCAACTGCGCCGATCGCGGCACTGAGCACAAACGAAAAAAAGACCATCCGCCGCACATCGATTCCGACGAGAATCGCCGCCATGCGGTTGGCGGAACAGGCTCGCATGGCCTTTCCGACCATCGTGTATTGGAAAAAGAGCGTGAGAATGACGACCGTGAAGAGCATGATTCCAAGAATCCATAACGATTGGGGAAGAATTGTTGCGCCGAACAGATGAATCGGTCGTTCCCCGGAGAAATGGGGCAGGATGTAAGTCTCTTTTCCCCAGGCGAACATCGCAATGCCTTTCATCACGATCGAGCCACCGATGGTGATGATAATCATGGTCAGAACATCGGCGTTTTTCAGTGGAGCGATGGCGATTCGTTCGAACAAGCCTCCGATCAGGGCGACGATTCCAATCGAGAGAAAGAACGCGACCGGCATGGGGATTCCTGCCGATTTGGTCAGCGTGACCATAAACATCCCGCCCAGCATTACGAATTCACCCTGGGCGAAGTTGATTATCCCCGTCGAGTTATAGATGATGTTGAAACCGATGGCGACCATACCGTAGATACATCCAATACTGATCCCGGTGAGCAGGTATTGGATGATCTGGTCCCATAAGGTGAATTCCATCCTGAAAGGCCTCTCAAATGCCGAAGGTCCGGTAAAAAGTCAGACCTTGCAGACGAAACGGTAAGATATAGGTATTCATAAGTGAATCTTTATTCACTATCTTGTAGTCACTGAAAGTGTTTTCGACTTTTTTCCGTTTCGTTTAACACAATAAAATAACCACGGAGAGGTCTCCTGATGCGGAGGCCTCTCCCTGGCGATTGGTTGACTAACAATAGACAGAAACGGTTTTAATCGGAAGGTCTCGGCGATTGCTACTGCAACAGCACGAATTTCCCATCCTTGACCGTAATCATTTCAAATGCGGCCTTGGTCAAACCGTTGTGGTCTTCCGCCGAGAAGTTGAATGTTCCGGCTGTGCCCACGAACCCTTTCTGATTTTCTATAAAACTACGGATTTTTTCCTTATCCGAACCGTTCGCTTTGAGTGCGTTTACGACCAACCAGAGCGCGTCGTAAGCGTGGCCGCCGAAAGTACTGGCCGCGCCACCGAATTTGGATTCGTAGTTTTTCTTGTATTGAGTGAGTAGTGCCTTACCGGGATGCGAATTCGGCAGCGTCTCGACACAAAGCAGTCCGCCCGCCGGGAAGATCAAGCCTTCAGCCGCTTCTTTACCGGCCAATTCGACGTACTTAATATTCCCGAAACCGTGACTTTGATAGAGTTGCTGTTTCATGCTCAGTTGCAGCATGTTTTTCGGGACGGTGCTCTGGGCGGGAACGATGGACCAGTTGATGATGGCTTGCGCATCAGTGCCTTTGATCCGGGTGAGCTGAGCGGTCATGTCGGCGTCTTTTGGGCCGTAGGTTTCATCGGCGACGACTTCGATTCCCATTTCAGCCGCGATGGCTTTCAGTTGTTTCCGGCCAGCGTCGCCGAAGCCGGTGGTCCCGGTGATGAGAGCGACTTTCGTCATGCTTTTGCTCTTCATGTGTTCGTAGATACGGATGACGCAATGACGGTCGTTCTGGGGCGTCTTGAAGACCCATTTTTTAACGGGTTTAATGATCGCTTCGGCGGCGGCGCAGGAAACGAGCGGAACCTGAGCGGCTTCGATCGTGTCGACGATGGCCATCGTGCAACCACTGCGCGAAGGGCCGATGATGGCGCAGACGTTGTCGTTGTTGATCAATTTTTTCACTGCCAACGCTGTCTTGGTGGGATCACCTTCCGTGTCCTCGATGATGAGTTCGAGAGGTTGTCCGTTGATACCGCCTGCCGCGTTGACTTGTTCAGCGATCATTTGAGCGGTGTTGCGTTCCGGTTCACCAAGGAATGAGGCTGGGCCGGTAATCGCGAAAACGGCACCCACTTTAATGGGTTCTTTCGAGACCGTCGGCTGTTTTGCGGCTTCTTCATCCCCACCACCACACGCGAATCCGAATACTGCGATGATTGCGATCCATAGGATCAAGTTCTTTTTCATCATCCATTCTCCTTTTTGAGTGAAATTGGTTTCAATCCATCATCCAGCGTTATGCATACCGCTATAGTGGATTAATTAAATAAAACCGTATTTCATAAGGACTTATGAAATATACGATTCATTTCTGGTCAGAACCATAACATAAAAAAAGGCCGAACGAAAGCGGTCTTGCATATAATAATTGCATTAATGTTTCTACATTGTCTCATAAAATTGTGTGTGATAGGATTGTCGAATAGAATTGATTCGGATTACTGATATTTTCAATCGATAGTTCCAGCCGTTCCTGGAGGGTATAAATCATGGGGAAAAAAGTTTTACACTGATCGAACTGTTGATCGTCGTGGCGATCATTGGAATTCTGGCGGCCATCGCCGTCCCGAATTTCCTCAATGCCCGCACCCGTTCCATGATTAGCCGCGTGAAAGGGGACATGAGCGCCCACGCCCACGCTATCGGAACCTACACGATCGATTTTGGACGACATCCGATCGGCCCGGGGGAAATGAGCCAGTTTTGGAGTGGAAGTTACCAAGGCGACGTGATCTGGCGGCAACTCACCACCCCCGTCGTCTATATCAATGAATCCGCTTCGCACGATCCATTTCTCTCTGCCACGTCACGGGAGTTCGATTCCTTTCCCGGCCGGTTTCATCCGCTCGATCTCTATCAATACCGAAACGTCAAATACGATTACCAAACCGGGGCGCAAGGGAACGACGCCGATCCCAACGCGCGCTGGCTCACACGCAGCGCCGGTCCTGACCGATGGTCGCTTCGCTGGCCCTCCCGGCTCTACATCACGATGGCTTACGATTCGACCAATGGCACGGTCAGCGCGGGTGACATCATTCGCTGCGATATGGGTTTCGTCGGTCCCGTTGGAAGGAATAAAATTTATACGGAGTGAACTGAAAACCAACCCGTTTATATCGATTGATTTTAAAACGGTTCCGGAATAGCACATTATTCAATAATCCGTTTACTCGATGAGATAGATTGAACACAAAGGTTTATTCGCTAACGTTCATCTTTCCAGACAGATTTCCAACATTTTTTTGTAGACTCCCGTAGCATCCCGGTTTTTATTGTGTTATGGTTTTACATAAATCGATATGTTTATTAAACAGATCGAACAAATCACAATTGATAAAAGGAGAGTACGACGATGAAAAAATTTCTGATTTTCCTACTTGCAGTGACGGTAGGAACCACAGCGTTTGCGACGACGAAAACCGTATCCCAATCAGGGACAGCGGATTTCACGAGCATTCAGGCAGCCATCGATTCGTTTACCGAAGCGGAACTGTCTGACGGGACTCCCGACGAAGTCGTGATTCTGGATGGAGAGTCGTATGACGAGCAAGTTGTCATCGGCAGTTTGATTCCCGATCCTGAAGGCCTTGAGCCTGGTTATCTGGACGACGTGATCGCAGCCGTTCAAAATCGCGATCCCTTCACCCTTCGCGGTGACGATTCAGAAAACCGGCCTAAGATCGATCCCGTGTCCGGCGGAGGAATCGCTCACGGTGTTTTTACATCCGACTCGGGCGATAATTTTATCGCGACGCTATCCTACATGGGGAAAGACATCTCGGTAGAGAATATTGAGATTCTCCAATCGTCGCTGATCAATGGGGACCAATACGGATTGAACGGCCAAGCGGGGAACATGGCGTTCAACAACGTGCTGTTCGCCCATAGTGGCGATGCCATGCCCGGTGAAGCGTTCATCAATTTCAACAACGACGTCGACATCATCGCGGCAGGATTCAATAATTCCTACACGTTCACCGATTGTGTGTTCGACGCAGCCTTCAATGGTGAACGTAATGATTCCGTCGATACGATCTACTTCCATGGCAACAAGCAGGAAGCAGCAGACGAAGCGGGCATTAGCATCGACGATGTGGGTGTGACAGCGCTGTTTGACGGCTGCCAATTCCTTAACAGCGATACGGTGATGATGATTCGTGGTCGCGCTCAAGCGAATGATGTCACAATCCGCAACTGTTATATCGCCGGGAATAATCACGGTCTGGTCGGTTCGGGTAAAGGAACCTTTGTTGTGGAAAACAGTATCTTCCACAACAATATGCAAATTGCCGGAGATATCGATAACGATCGCGGCGCATTGGAAACAACTGGACGAGATGGCTTCACACCGGCGCTGACAGTGAGAAATTCCTTGTTCGTGGGTAACCTTGCCGCCGATTTCGACAGCATGGCCGGTATCCCCGGATTCGATACGCGTGGAGCGGCGATACGAATTAAAAACGATGGGACCGATCCCGACATCACGATTGATCAATGCACGTTTGTCGATAATCCCATCGCCATCCGTTTCGCCGATGACGCTGGACGTCCTCGTACCGCCACAATCAACAACTGCATTTTCCAAAACAACAATTCATCCGTTTTAACCGCGCATGACTCCACCGCCGACTATTTCCTCTCCGTCGCCGACGGTGAGCCGGTTGAAGCGCTTGTCGTGACCGGAACCAACAATGTGTTCGATGGAAACGGAGCCATCGTCGAAGATAACGAACTGCTGCCGAACGTCAGCCTCGAAGGCACGGAAGCGGCAGTGACGTTCGACAACGCCAGCATCGATCCTGCCGATCCGTTTGCTGGACCGCCTTACCTGGTTGCTTCCGGCGCTCCGGACGGTGTTGGAGCCAATCTCGGTGCCTCAGCGGGGGGCGCACCCATTGGAATTTTCGACGCGAACGTGGATATCGACAACGGCAATCTGGGCGCCGA
>CAZSIZ010000122.1:0-16539 GCA_964606645.1 uncultured bacterium | reverse complement strand
CAAGGCGCTTCGGGCGACCTTGGTTGGATCGGTAATCCCGCTGTCCACCATATCGACGTATTCGCCGGCAGCGACATCCAGACCCTTGTTTCCTTTTTCACCTTTGACTTTTTCAACGACGATCGAGCCTTCAAGACCGGCATTGAATGCCAACTGACGCAGTGGCTCTTCCAATGCGCGTTTAACAATCTTAACACCTGTCTGCTGATCTTCGTTATCAGTTTCGACTTTGTCCAAGGCTTTCTGAGCGCGGATCAGCGCGACTCCGCCACCGGGAACGATGCCTTCTTCAACAGCCGCGCGAGTGGCGTGGAGTGCGTCTTCGACGCGGGCTTTCTTTTCCTTCATTTCGGTTTCAGTCGCCGCACCGACCTGAATCACGGCCACTCCGCCAGCCAGTTTCGCCAGGCGTTCCTGAAGTTTTTCCCGATCGTAATCGGAGGTGGTCTCTTCGATCTGATTGCGGATGAGGTTGATCCGGCCCTGGATATCGGTTTTCTTTCCAGCGCCTTCGACGATCGTGGTGTTGTCTTTATCGATCACGACGCGTTTGGCCGTACCGAGATCGTCCAGAGAAATGTTTTCGAGTTTCACGCCTAAATCTTCGGTAATGCAGTTACCGCCGGTCAGGACGGCGATGTCATTGAGCATTTCCTTGCGGCGGTCACCGAATCCGGGAGCCTTGACCGCAGACACTTTGATCGTGCCGCGAATCTTGTTCACGACCAATGTCGCCAACGCTTCGCCTTCGATATCTTCAGCGATAATCAAGAGAGGGCGGCTGGTCTGAGCGAGCCGTTCCAGAAGCGGAAGGAGATCGCGCAGGCTGGAGATCTTTTTCTCATTGATGAGGATATAAGGATCTTCGAGCACGCATTCCAGCGTTTGCTGGTCGGTGGCGAAATAGGGGGAGAGATAGCCCTTGTCGAACTGCATTCCTTCCACCACGTCCAAGACGGTTTCGAGCGACTTGGCTTCTTCAACCGTAATGACGCCGTCTTTTCCGACTTTATCCATAGCGGCGGCGATGATGTCACCGATGCTAGTGTCGCCGTTGGCGGAGATCGAAGCGACGTTCGCGATTTCGCTGCGGTCTTTGACCTTGCGGCTCATTTTTTTCAGGCTATCCACCACTGCTTCAGAGGCCGTGAGAATTCCACGCTGAACGGCAATGGGGCTGGCGCCGGCGGTGACGTATTTCAGGCCTTCCCGATAGATCGATTCGGCCAGAACGGTCGCCGTCGTGGTTCCGTCACCGGCGATATCGCTGGTTTTCGAGGCCACTTCGCGCACCATCTGAGCGCCCATATTTTCGTATTTATCTTCGAGTTCGATTTCCTTGGCGACAGTGACTCCGTCTTTGGTCACGGTCGGGGAACCCCATTTTTTATCCAGAACGACATTGCGTCCCTTGGGACCGAGAGTCACTTTTACCGCTTTCGCGAGTTTTTCGACACCTTTGAGGATTTTTCCCCGGGCGTCTTCATTGAAAAGCAATTGCTTTGCAGCCATTATCTGTTTTTCCTCCTGTCATTTACGTTTCTAATGAGTGGTCCTATCCAACGATGGCAAGGATATCGTCTTCGCGAAGAATGACGTGCTCGACGCCATCGACCTTCACATCGGTCCCGCCGTATTTGCTGACTAAGACGCGGTCGCCTTTTTTCACCGCAACGGGGATCGGCTTGCCGTCTTTATCGGGGCGTCCGGGTCCCACCGCGACGACTTTCGCTTCCTGGGGTTTTTCCTTCGCCGTATCCGGGATGATGATCCCCCCCTGCTTCTCTTCCTTCTCTTCCAAACGTTTGACAAGAACTCTGTCCGCGAGTGGCTTGATTGCCATAACTGAAAACTCCTTTCTGTTTTACATCGATCTATTTTTTTGTTGAGGTATTGGGTTAAGCGGTTTTCGGAAATTCATTCAAGAAGAATTTAGAAAACGCTATAAAATCCGGTTTTCCCAAAACGAAACGACAAAAAGTCGGAAACACTTTCGTTGATCGAAAGATATAGTATAAAGATTAGATTATGAACACCTATATCTTGCCGTTTCGTCTGCAAGGTCTGACTATTTACCAGACTCCCAGGTATATGCGGTTCGATCAAAGAGGGAACTTTCGACAACCGCTCGTTATGAATTCTGACCGATTATTCAATAAAAGCAATGCTTATGCCAAAGGGTAAATCCAGAACGAACCAAGAGACATTTCGGCCATAACAGACTCATTTGTTTATACTAACAATTACTACACCGACAAAACACATCGATAATCTTTTTTTTATTCCCGTGATAAAGTGAGACGGGGTGACAGACCAGTGCGCCAAAATGGCCACGATGATCCGATTAAAAATTCTCCACTGTGCCAGGTTGACAATCCTGCCAATACGCCCGACTATCCAATGTAACTATGATGACCAGACTAATTTTCCTCCTCTTATTTATAGTCGTTTTTTTTCTTTTTTGCGGATTTCCGGCCTCCGGGATCGCCGCAATGGTCCTGCTTTCGGCACTCGAAACGTGGACAATGCGGATTCTTGGGACCTATTGGAACTTATCCGATATCGGTTTGGTCCTATTTTTGATCGCAGCCATCGTCCGCCTCTTTCTCAGCCGGGACCGCATCGATCCGCTAGTCGCTCTCTTCGCTGCGGTAGCGATGACGGCCTGGTTATCCGCCCTGTTCAGCCTCGATCAACTTTCGGCTGCGAATTCGGCGTTACGGTTCAGTGCCGATCTGACCCTGGCTTACTTCATCGCCCATACCCTCTCCAAAGCCAAACGATTGGATTGGGGATTGCGCGCCTTCTATTCAGCGGCATCGGTGACACTCTTAATCACTTTATGGCAATACATGACTTGGGGATCATCACCCGCACTTCATTTCAGGGGAGGATTCCACGACTGGAACCTGATGCCGATTTTCCTGGCAGCGGTTGTGCCTTTCATTTTCTATGAAATTCGGCGCACCAAACAACCGATCGCCTGGATCGGTTTTCTCTACCTCACACTCCTGACGGCGCTGAGCGCTCATTCACACGGGGGAACGCTGCTCGCCGTTCTTGCGATCGTATTATCGTTTGCGGCGGGAATTCTGAAAAAGAACGATTGGAAATGGTTGCTTCCCCTTGCCATCGTGGCGCTGCTGTACGGGTGGCGGAACGCCGGGCCGGATTCGTTTCCGATCGCGTTTTCCCGATGGATCGAGAACGGGCATTTTCAGGATCGAATCCAGAGCGGTTTGTTATCCCTGATGGTTTGGGTGAAACATCCCTTGCTGGGTGTGGGGCCGGGCCAGATCGAGACCTACATCGAGTGGAGCCATCCGGGGATGGAGTCGGGTATCCTGTCCGCCGGTTCGTCCCTGTTCGTGATTCCCGCCGAGATGGGGCTGCTTGGCTGCCTGCTCTTCGCCGGGATTTTCGGGTTACTACTATTCAAATTCAAAACGCTGAACGACCGTGAGCCGCTTGAGGACGATCGGCGCCGATTGCTCAAAGCGTGTTGGGTCTCCACAGCGATTCTCGCCCTCTCATTCGCACTGTACACCATCCACATTCACCGAATCGCATGGTGTCTAATCGGTTTATACCTCGGTGCAATGCAAAATTTCTCCCAACAGGAATCGGAACCGGAATAGTGTTTCGACAAATATAATTTTTTGTCTGAGTCAGGAAAAACAGAGATTACTAACCCGGCCTGCCAGGATGAAAGGATGTTTTTAAAGTTGTTATCCAGTTCATCCTTGAATCCTGGGTATCCCGATTCAGACAAAAAAAGTAGCCCATCATTCCTTCTAACCTTCCCATGGAAGATGAAAAGAATTGTCTGAAGCAGGATCAAGAGGTGTTTTGCCGTTTCGTCTTGGGAAGGACTTACTTGATCGGACGCCCTTTACTGTCGCGGCGGCGTTTTTTCTTTTTGGGTTCGACCTGTTTCGTGGCCGAAGGAATCTCTGCGGAGGGGGGAACAATCCGTTCTTTCGTGGCGTTCGGAATCACGAGGGTTCCTGTCGCGGACGGAATCTGGCTTTGGACGGAACCGGGCAGCAGACCAGGTTCGGTTCCGTTTCCGCGAACGCCCTGAATGGGGGCGCGTCGAATGACGCGGGGCTTATTGATGATGGCGTCTTCATCTTCTTTGGGGGTCAACAGGTCTCTGAAAACGGGCGCTTCGTAATCCAGGCCCGATCCCGGTGGTTTAATGGTCGGTGTGATTTGGAAGATCGTCTCGGTTCGCCCTTTGCGTTTGTTGAAACCGCGCAAGAAATACCCGATGACCGGAAGGTTTCCGGCAATGGGAACCTTCCGGGTGACGTTGCTGGAGTTTTCCGTAAACAGACCGCCGACTAAAAGCTGTTTGCCCGAAGGAACGATAACGACGACCTGGATTTTCCGCTTGGTGATGACAGGAAGTTCGAACCGCTGACCGTCGCCCCGATCGAAGATATCGTACCGGGTGGTTTCGCTCGATTCCAACTCCAAATCCATTAACACGTTATTCTCACGATAGATGTGAGGGGTCACGCTGAGGTTGATTCCGGTTTTTATCTCCGCCTGCGCCAACGTGGTCTGGTTGCCTTTGACGGTCACGACCGTCATCGGGATCTTTTCTCCCGTGTGCTGCGATGAATGGACGCCGTTCCGGGTGGTGATATTGGGACTGGAGATGATCGTCGCGCGTCCTTCTTCGATTGCAGTCTTCAGGTTGTAATCGATCGAACCATAGACCAGCGTGGCGAAACTTCCGGACAGATCGACGGCGGGAATGGGATTCTCGGCGAGGGTGTCGGTTCCATGGAGAAACACATCGCTGGTCTGCAGGGAGCCGTGATCGCGGTTGTATTGATAAAAAAGACCCAGTTGTTTCTGTGTGTCCAGGCGATACTCGTAAATATTGGCGGAGACCTGAATCTGGGGTCCAAGCACGGGGTTTTGCGGATGGGCCGGAAGATTGCAGAACATCGCAGCTGACACGACCAGGCACACCAGCACGCTGCGCCGACAGCCGATCTCGGAAAGAACCATGATCGCCCCTGTTTCAGGATGAGAATTACGATTTAAACCACTGCGTTTCCGTTCAATCATTGAGGCGCTTCCCGCTCGAAGAAAATTTCGCGAAATTCGTCGAGAATATTGGTTTGTCCTTCAATCTTCTCCGTGTATTCATCCAGCGCTTCCCGCACTCGTTTGGATTCTTCATTGGGATTGGGTAATCCCCCGCCGGAGATGTCCTGATTGAAAGGATCGTAAATCGTCGGTTTGATGATGACATAGAGTTGCGAGATTCGGCTTGTATTGCTGGTGCTTCGGAATAACCGGCCCAGCAGGGGGATATCCTTCAGAATGGGAACACCACGAACGGTATTATCCTGCGCGTCTCGATACAGACTGCTGACGATTACCCGCGCGCCCGCCTTCAACTCGGGTTCACCCTGATACACCCGCTCGTCTACAATCGGCTGAGTAAATCCTTCTTCTTCACGGAAACGGGAAATGGAGGACATTTGGACGTAAACGTTTGCTCTTACATGAGGATTTTCCCGCATGATATCGGAATCAAAAAACAGAACTTGAGGGGTGATCTCCAGTGTGACCCCGCTATGTGCGAATTTCGAGGAAAAAACTTCATTATTCCCGGCGACCTTTCGTTCCAGATAGGGAACGTCTTCACCGGTTTCATAACGAGCAGTAACACCATCGACCGTCAGGATATTGGGATTGGCGAGCACCTTAACGACTTTCTCCTCAGCCAGAGCCTGGAGGGTGGCTCGAACCATCCCGTCGTCACCCTCGAAGATGTTTGATACGATATTCGCCCCGCTTGGCATGAGCGCGTTTCGATTGCTTCTTCCGAGAACGCCTAAGTTGCTTTCGACGACCGGATCGCCGGCCAGGTTGTTGCCGCGAATCTCGCCGACCTCGCCTAAGATATCGTAAATAAATCCGATTTTATCTTCGCTTCGGATGAACACTTCAACGATGGTCACTTCGATAAAAACTTGGTAGGGGAAGGATTTTTTTGCATCCAGATGTTTCTGAATCTCTCCAATTTTAACCGCATGGGTTTTGGGATCGCGCGTAAACGTCTGCGACGAAACCGTTTGAGCGAAAACCAGCCCAACCAAGCTTAACAATCCACTGAACCAAACCCATCGTCTTCTATTCATCGTAATAGACTTCCGCTGTGTATTTACTGATCGAGTAGCCCATCCCCGAATACTGCGTGAAAAGGGCGGTGAACGGGCGTCTTCCCCCGGCTCTTAGATTGCCGATATAGACCACTTTGGCGTCCTGAACGGTGCCGAAGAAATCGTAGATCGACAATTCCACCTGAACACCGCGCACGTCCCGCAATCCTTTATTTTCCACCTCGCCGCTCAGGCGCATCGCGTGATATTCCCCCAGCCAGTCTTCCCGCTCGACCCGGGCCAGTTTGGCGTTGCGAACAACGACCGTTCGCTCACGGTCGAACTCCAGCAATGGGGTGCGGGGCCTGAATTCACCTTTATCGGTGATGCGCACGCGATCGCGTAGTTCGCCTTTCGAGAGATAGTTGGAATCGAGCTGGGCCGCCCGTTCGTATTGTCTGAGAGCGTCCTGGATTTGTCCGGCCCGCCAGTATAAGCCTCCCAGCTGGAAATGCCCTTCGGCGCTATCCGGGTTTTGTTCGAGATATTGTTCGGTTTTCTGGACGGTCTGCTGAAGTTCATTCCACTTTTCGGCTTGTTCCTGCTTGCGGTTTTCGATTTTCAAATCGCATTGGGCGAGGATTTCCTTCGCTTCCGACCGATACTCGAAATTCGGCGCGTACTCTAAGAGAGCGTCCAGCGTTTTTTTCGCTTCGTGATATTGGCTTAGAAAGTATTGACATAGACCGAGTTTGTAGCGGGCGTAATGAACTTCGGTTTTATTGGGGAACGGCGAGTAGACATAGCCGGAATATTTGAGAAGTGCGGTTTTATATTGCTCGCGGCCGAAATAGTTGTCCGCGTCCTGTAAAACGGTCGTTACAGCCGTACCTGTCCCCATCGAACCACCTGTTTTGCAGGACACACAGCAGAACAGAAGCCCAATCAATACAAGAAGGACAGGGAGAGCAAAATCTTTTTTTTCCTTAATACAAACCATGAACTGATCCTAGAAAATTACCAACGTGGAGATGAATTCATCTTTCCGCATTGGCTAATACCTATTGAATTTCGCACGAAACTTTACAATTGTGAAAATTATAGTTCAAAATACAGATGATGCAAAGGATTATTATTAATCTCACATTGTCGATTGCGCTTCCAGAGATAAGGGGAAATTCAAGGGATAACTCACTACCGACGACTATCACCCTGATTTTATTCACTTATCGAAACGGACAGATGCTCGGCTATGATTGACATTCAATCCGGGAAGATAACCTTTGACAAACATGCGTACCATATACAGAGTAGGGAGAAACTCATCAAGAGTGGAACAGGACAAGTGTGTCTGTTTCGTTGAGTTATCTGACGGAACCGATTGGTTGATCCATGAAAACGTGTATTTTTCAGGAGTAACCCTTGACGTGATTCATGCTGTCATGATATTGATAATCGCAAATCAAAAAAACGGGAAAATTTTCCGGTTTCAATGGGAAATCCCGGTAAATTCATTAAAAGGAGATGAAACATGGGTCAAAAAGTAAGATTTGTAGTTGTGTTAGCCGTATTGCTCGTGATGAGTGGTGTGCCTGTGAATGGAGATGTGGTCGCATATTTTAAATTCGATAACATCACGGGATCATCATTCACCGATGATACAGGGAATGGAATGGTCGGAACGCTGGGTCTTCCAGCGAATATCGGAGAGCCGGATAGCATTACGGGACCGTCCGGCGCCGATACGGACAAAGCGATTCTGATGTCCGGTGACGGCGGCATGGCGGTGGATGATACAGCCTTGTACGCTCTGGAGATTTATTTTTCGCTGACTTTGGAAGGATGGTTTAAAGCGCCGGCGTACACAATCAACTCGATTACTCCCCTCATCAATTACAGTGGAAGTTATCAGTTGGGCATTTCGACTGCTGGGAACCTGTTTTACAATTTACCGGGCATGGAAGACATCGACACCGGTGTCCAGTTTCCATTTGACGATGAATGGCACCACATCGCTATAGTAGACGATGTTGACGCGAACGCGTTGACGTTGTACATCGATGGCGAGGCGGTTTTTTCACGGGTAGCGAGTCCGGGATTCAATATTGGAAGTAATCTGCTGCTCATTGGAAGGAATGGTCTTACGCCGAATTGGGCGACATACCAAGGAGCGATGGATCGCCTCCGCATCAGTGCGGCAGCGCTCAGTCCGGATGAGATAGACAGTGATCCGGCTACCGTCAAGGAACCGACGGATAACACCATCGCACTATTCACTTTCGATGAAGGCGAATCTCCGTATCCGAATCATGGTGCCGAATCGGGCCTGACCATGATCACCGCTCGCGGCTACGCATCGGGGAACACCAACGCGCCGGAAGTGAGTACGGATTCCCCATCGGGACTGGAAGGCGATACCAGTCTGTATACAACCGACGGTTCCCACGCGCTCGTTCTGGATCCGGAAGCGATCCTGGACGTCGGAGGACCAGGGAACGATTACACGCTGGAAGCCTGGGTCAAGTACGAAACCGGTAATTTCAGTGGACGCATGGTGATCTTTTACCACGGTCCAGGGTCGTTTTCCTTCTCGCTTGGCGGTGGGGAACCTCGTTTGGTGTTTGTTACAACGCTTCGGATCGCGGACTTCAGTTCCGGCGCGGCGTATGTGGAGCCGGATGAGTGGCATCACGTGGCGGTCGTACACCGGGATGGCGTATCGCTTTCCTTCTACGTCGATGGAGAATTTATCGAGGAAGATCCGTACACCGGCGGGACACGGCTTACGGAAGCCAATCAAATGACGATCGGTTCGGAACCCAATGGCATTCTCCCGTTCACGGGATGGATCGACCGGATCCGAATCAGCAACACAGCGCTGGATGTAGGGGAATTTGATTCCGATCCAAACACGACAGTCACCGTGTATGAGTGGTCGATTTACTAAAATCCCTACAATAAGTCATCCATTAAGCGGGGGCGGCTGTGACGGCTGTCCCCGTTTATTTTATGTTGAGTGGACAAGTTCGAGGAACTCTCTAATCATCTTGAACGCCGGATCGTTTTTTACCACTTTAAGATCAATACGACTTAACGAAAAAGAAGTGGAGAACCGATGGTCTACGAGAGTTGACATCGGCAGGCGATTCAGTTATTATCTCTTGTTGCCTCACGAAAAGGGGGTATTTTTTTTGCCAGCAGGTGGCTTTTTTGCCCTGGATTTTTTTCGGATTCTTCATCGAAGCCATCTCTCCGGCAACGGAATACGCCTGACTATCGAATCAAGAGGATAAGACCGATGGGTGAAAGCCTACTGAAGCGTATCATCGAAACCATGAAACATTCCCGGTTCTCCAAAACGAAAACCGGCGCGTTCATCTTGGGAGTTCTGGTCGAACTGGATTCGGTCACATGGCCCAGCAAGGATGAAATCTATTCATCCACGGTGATCACCCTCATCACGGTCGCCTTTTTCGCCGTCTACGCCGGTCTTTGGGACCTCGTGATGAAATTCGTTCAGAACACCTTTATCTTTCCCTTATATGGTTGAATCGGGTGTTTGATCCGCCCGATCGAGGAACAACGGTAACGATCATGGAGAAAAAGTGGTACGTCGTCCATACCTACTCCGGATTTGAGAATAAAGTCAAGGAAAACATCGAATCCACCGTACGCGTGGAAGGGATGGAAGACCAGATCGCTCAAATCCTGGTCCCGACGGAAGAGGTCGTCGAGATTCGGGACGGGAAACGCTCGATCTCCAGCCAGAAAATCTTTCCCGGCTACATTATCGTCGAAATGGCGTACGATGACGATACCTGGGGATTGATCAAGAACACGCCCGGAGTGACCGGTTTTGTCGGAACCGGCCGCACGCCCGTTCCCCTCTCGCCGGATGAGGTGGACAATATCCAGGCCCACATGGTTTCCTCCGAAGACAAGCCCCGGCCCAAGATCGTCTTCGAAGTGGGTGAAACCGTGAAAGTGATCGAAGGCCCGTTCTTCAATTTCCAAGGCTACGTCGCCGAGATCAACGAAGAGCGGGGCCGATTGAAAGTGATGGTTGATATCCTGGGACGTTCCACCCCGGTGGAACTCGATTATCTCCAGGTTGAAAAAATTGAAGTCGAATAAGACTGTCAGAACGGCGAACAGGAGTCTGTTAAGATGCCACCGAAAAAATTGCTCACCCTAATCAAACTGCAATGTCCCGCCGGACAAGCCAATCCGGCACCCCCCGTCGGTCCCGCGCTCGGTCAGCATGGGATCAACATCATGGACTTCTGCAAACAGTTCAACGAACGGACCAAGGACCAGCCGGGCATGACGATCCCGGTCGTGATCTCCGTCTATCAAGACCGGTCGTTCTCGTTTATCACCAAAACTCCCCCGGCGGCCGTGCTGCTGAAAAAAGCGGCCAACCAACCCAAGGGATCGGCCGTTCCCAACCGGGATAAAGTAGGGACCGTCACCCAGGCTCAAGTCGAGGAAATCGCCAAACTGAAAATGGTCGATTTGAATGCGTTTAACATCGAAAACGCCTCGAAAATGATCGCCGGGACGGCCCGTTCCATGGGAATCGAGGTGGAAGGATAATGTCGAACAAAGGAAAACGATACACCAAAGCGGTTGAGAACCTTGAAGCGGGAAAGATGTATACGCTCGTTGAAGCCATCAGCCACATCAAACAAAACGCGAACGCCAAGTTCGATGAAACCATCGAATTGGTCGCCAACTTGGGAATCGATCCCAAAAAAGCCGACCAACAGATTCGCGGGACCGTCTCGCTGCCCAACGGCACGGGGAAAAATATACGGATCGCGGTCTTTGCCGAGGGTGATTTGGCCACCGAAGCCACCGAGGCCGGAGCGGATATCGTCGGCAGCGAAGATCTGGCGAAAAAGATTACCGACGGTTTTCTGGATTTCGACATCGCCATCGCCGCCCCGGATATGATGCGGCATGTGGGGAAACTGGGCCGTGTACTCGGCCCCCGCGGTTTGATGCCCAACCCCAAAACCGGCACGGTCACCAAAGACATCGCGAAAACCGTTGTGGATTTCAAAGCGGGCAAGATCGAATACCGCCCCGATAAAGCCGGCGGCGTTCACGTACTCGTCGGAAAAGCATCCTTCGATGAGAACCAGCTTCTAGGCAACATCCAGACGATCGTCTCGGCACTTTTGCGGGCCAAACCGGCTTCGGCCAAAGGCACGTATATGAAGAGCGTTTATCTGTCGTCCACGATGGGACCCAGTGTTCGGATCGATACGGGCGACTTGCGCGCGGCATAAGGAGACGGAACGACAAGTACCACTATCGTCAATCAAAGACAGCAGGTGCCGCAAGGGTAAATCATCCCGCCGAGATTGATGCCTCATAGTTCACTCGATTCGCTCGATGGAGAAGCATTCTCCTCTCAAGCGAAGAAACGGTAACTTTCAGGCTCGATCTTTTTCAGGGATCGAGCCTGTTTTTATTTCAATGAGAGCATGATGAAAACCGTTTATTTCATTCGGCACGGACAGACCCAATTCAACCGCGACAAGCGGCTCCAAGGCTGGAGGGATTCCCCCCTGACCGATCAGGGCAGGGAACACGCCCGCCACGTCGCCGGAGCACTGACGCCATTCGGGATTCGGTCCGCGCTGGTCAGCCCCCTGGGGCGGGCCATGGAAACGGCTGAGATCATACGCTCCGAACTGAACCTCTCTCTGGAACCATTCCCCGCTCTGAGAGAAGTCTCTTTCGGCGATTTTGAAGGCAATACCCTGCCGGAACTGGACGAGAAATTTCCCGGTCAGTGGAGAGCACGGACGGCGGACAAATGGGGATTCTGCCCTCCCGGCGGTGAAGCCAATAAAGACGCCGTCCCCAGGGCACGGGAAGTCGTTCAGCGAATCGAAGCGTACCCCGGCCCGGAACCACTGTTGATCGTGGCGCATTTCGCGATCAACCGGCTCGTCTTCTCACTGCTCGCCGGGATCGAATCGGATGACACGGTTCGCATCGATGTGCCCCACACCGTGATCTATCGCGCGCAGAAACAAAACGGCGCATGGGAACTCAGCCACACCGGTACGGAAAAAAGCGAGGAAGTCTTTCAGCCGGGTTGGCTCATTCAGCACGATCCCCACAAACCGATGGGCGGATAATTTTAAGAATTAAGTGTTTCATATTTTGAAATATAAAAAAACAAAACGAAGGAGGTGATATTAAATGCCATTAACTCCGTCGGAAAAAAAGGAACTGACGCAGGAATACGCTGCCATGATCGAGCAAGCGTCCGGTTTCCTGGTTTTCGATTATCAAGGACTGACGGTTGGAGAGATTTCGGACCTTCGCACTAAAATTCGCGAAACGGATTCGAAAATGCTGGTTGTCAAGAACCGGATGTTCAAACGGGCGGTCGAAGACAAGCCCTACAGTGAACTCGCCAAACTGTTACTCGGTCCGAACGCCGTCGTTTTTGCGGGTGAAGATCCCGTCATGCCTGCCAAAGCTTTGGTCGAATTCGCCAAGGAACACGACAAGGTCGAGATTCGGGCAGGCGTCGTAGACAATATCTATATGGACGCCAAGGAAGTCGTCACGCTTTCCAAAATTCCGTCTAAGGATCAGCTGTACGCCAACATTCTGGGCGGTATCAAGGCCCCGGCCAGCAATATCCTGGGCTGCGTGAAAGGCCTTCACAACAAACTGCATGGCTTGATGAAAGCCTATGCCGAGAAACTGGATGAAGCGGCTTAGAGCGGTTTTCAAAAGTATGTTCGTATTGAAAACGCTGGAATTCTAAAAAACCTTAGCTTTTCAAGGTTTTTTAGAAACGCCTATCAGAACGTATTATTGAAAAATAGTCTAATGGGTATCGAAACAAAACCCTTCGCCGAAAAAAAAATGAACGAACACAAAAATAAAGGAGATACATATCGTGGCTAGCGAAAAAATCGAAAAAATACTGGAAGATATCGGAAGTTTGACTCTGCTCGAAGCGAAAGAACTCGCCGACGAGTTTGAAGAGCGTTTTGGTGTAACCGCCGCCGCCCCGATGGCGATGGCGATGCCCGGTGCAGGTGAAGCCGCCGCGGCTGAAGAGCAGACCGAATTCGACGTCGTTCTGGTCAGCGCCGGTTCCCAGAAGATCAAGTGCATCAAAGTCGTGCGCGAGATCACCAGCCTCGGATTGAAAGAAGCCAAAGAACTGGTCGACAACTCTCCCAAACCGGTCAAGGAAGCCGTCAGCAAAGACGAAGCCGAAGAACTGAAAGCCAAACTGGAAGAAGTCGGCGCAACCGCCGAAATCAAGTAATCACGCTTTCTCTATTATTTACTTTTTCTCTATCGCACAACCGAATCGGGGTGGGAATTGTTCCACCCCGATTCGCCACCGTGCGCGCATTGAAAGCAGGGTGTAGGGTTTAGGGTTTTTTTGTTCTGACAATCGAAAGAGTTAAGTCGCGTAGGCTACACATCACTATTCGTTTTCTCCAGCCGGAAGGTTGGATGGTCATTTATAAATTTGGTTGAATAGTTTATATACCAGTTCTTTGTTGAATTCCTTAAGGATGCGGTATTGGCCCAAAGCGTCTTCTTTTCGTCCTTACATCAAAGATAATTTCCCCAGCGCATAATACACCTTATCAAAGTCTGGATTGATCAGTATTGATTCTCCAGGTAGCCAAGAAACATGAAGACGGCGAGCACAATGATAACGCAGCAGAATGCCCTAAAAATATCCCATCGACAATGGCTCACAACCGAATTTACAGAATTGTCCCAAAACGTAGTCCCGGTGCTTTTGAGGTGGAAATAGGAAAAAAGTCTAGTAGGTGGAGTTACGAAAGGTATACACAAACCATCGCCCACAATCGAGACAAGAAACGTACGCTGTAGCGATGCCCAAAACGATAAAGGATTTCCTAAAGGATCCAAAACACGGATTCCGAATAACCATTTTGCAGGTGTCGTACCGTGAACCGCTAAAAACATTGCCTCAAGAGGAATCCAAAACATGTAAATAAAAACAGCTCCCACTATTGGATTTTCAATAGCATCTTCGAAGTTAGAGGCGTTTTCAGGGAAAAGAGCACCGATGGAGAAGAATGCAAAGAAAAGAAACACAAGGCCAAAGACCGTTACATCGACTGTTCGAGCAAATAAACGACGCCAAGGATGATAATTGGCTCCCTTAGTTTTACTGTGATCCACTTCTTTCGGTTCTACTGCAGGGACCGGAGGTCTTGCCGAAGAAGGCGAAAATTCCCGATGCGGAGGTGGAGCAAATTCGCCACCAGATAGGTCGCTCGACAAGTCGGTAGGTAAGGGCGACGGGGCCGGGATATCAATCCCTTCTATCTCCCTCAACACAGTCCAATCGGAAAGATCAAGATGACATGCCTGTTCATCTCCATTGAGTTCTCCACGTTCCAACATCGCGTTGGCTTCTTCAAGACTCATGTTTTGCGGAGGTTGATATTTTGGCTTCACCTGTATGCGCATTGTGTCTCTTCCCGTTGCGAGGGATTGATTACTCTCCGAACATTGATCTTTAATGTCTTTTTCACTGATAGGATTGGGCTGGTTGGAATCAGAGCCTGGCGATTCTGCATCAAGACATAAAACACTCTTTGTATAGCCGCGATGCAGAATAGCGTAGGATGCAAAGGCTACGAGTAAAAGTGCCGTATGTGTCTTGCTCTCACTTCCCAAAGCGATAAAAATGATGATGTTTATAAACCAGAAGGGAACCACAATACCGATTGATGCGATTTTCGATATGGGTCGGCGAAAGAACAAAAAGCGAATGAGTAATGGAGGCGTAAGCCCGATCCCCCAAGTCATAAGTGCTGACACGAATATAGTGATCCACCAGAATTCGCCGAACGCATCCTCCATAACCGATGAGAAACTGCCTGACACGGGTTGATTCCACTTATCGTGAATAACGATGCTGTTTAATATGGTTTGGAACACGGGCTGATAAGACGAAAAAGCATCTTTAAGCAATGCCCTATCGTGCTCAACGCCGGAAATCCCACACGAGACGGAAAGCCCCTTTCCACCGTAGAAAATGGTGTATTGAAGAATATACGAGCTGATGTGCATTCCCAATCGCTCTTGTTCATAATAGTATTGTTGCCATACGCACGGCTCACCATCTAACTTTGTTTGACCGCCATCAATAAAAACAGCTCCCGGTGGTATCATTTCCTGAAGACCTTCAGAAAAAATCTCTTCCACAATCTCACCTTGAAGAAAATACGATGCCCATGCGGGAATCTCATTAACTGCGATCATGCAAGAAAGAGTAATTTCAGAGGAGACACTCTCCGTAAACTTTTGAACAATATGTGGGTGATCCCCTTCTTTTGCAAGCCAAGAAGCAGGATATTTCAGACTAATATCTAATCCTTGAGCCTTTGTATGCCATTTCGAACGATATTCTGATTGCTCTTCTATGAGGAGTTCCAGAGCATGTAACGAGTAATCACTAGAATATATAATGGAATCATTAGACTTTTTCAATACGGAAAGCAGTTGTAGTTTCCCTATCCTTAGATTGGAAATGTGTTTGGAAGGTACAGCAAAATTCAGGTTCTGCCCTGCACTGACTTGAGAAACAACTATCCCAACAACTTTGCCATCTTTATCTATTACTGGACCGCCACTCGATCCAGAGGAAATCGGAGCAGTGATTTGGATTAAATCCCCGAATCCTGGCAACTCACGAATCGAAGAGACAATGCCATTGGATATGGTTTGATCGAGTCCAAGAGGAGACCCGACAACAACAATCTCCTGCCCGACTTTAGGAAGAGTCATAGCCATTCCTAATACTTTTACTAATTTTGGGGGAGTATCTGCATATAGTAAGACCAGATCATTTTCGTTGTCTGAATCCAAAAATCCTTTAATAGAGAAGGTGCCTCCTGAGATTAATTTATATTCGGCGTAATCGCCTCCTGCCATCACGTGCCGATTCGTGACCAGCCTGTTTTTACCTATGAAGAATCCACTCCCCTGGGAAACCACTTCGTCGTCTTCGTTATAAACGATTATCGTCACGACAGCGGATTTCACTTGTTCGATCAGTGCGGGTAAATCATTCTCCGCCGCGATTCCATCAACGTTTCCAGCGATGAAAAGAAACACGAATCCTATAAATAAAGGCTTATATCTCATTGTTATTCCCTCCGTCTCTGGGCTGTATCGTTCAATCGAAACACCATTCGCTGTCGGCAGAAATCGGCTCAATCATACAACAACCGGCAGACACAGGTCTACGGTTCAGTTACGAAGGGTCTTAGATTTTTAGGGCTGGCAGTTAAAGCAGTTTTGTGGTGCGGGCTTCCAGCCTGCATTATTGCTTTAACGATGCAGGCTGGAAGCCTGCACCACAATTTTGTGAAAT
>CAZSIZ010000121.1:0-16810 GCA_964606645.1 uncultured bacterium | reverse complement strand
ACGGGTCACACCGGGTGACTCCGGGTGGGTCAGACTAGCCCGGCGGCTGACAAGTACAGCCGAAACCGAAAAGAGGGGCCAACCAATATCAAGGGAATGCCGGTGTTTCATCAGAATCGCGTATACGTCGCGGCCGGCGGTGATATCTGGT
This sequence comes from uncultured bacterium, assembly GCA_964606645.1. Classification (GTDB taxonomy): domain Bacteria; phylum Hinthialibacterota; class Hinthialibacteria; order Hinthialibacterales; family Hinthialibacteraceae; genus CAZSIZ01. Next base: position 16,659 of record CAZSIZ010000121.1, on the reverse strand, counting down.
GGGGAAAAAATAAGGCCTGGCTGAAGTGCATCGATGCCACAAAACAAGGTGACACGACCTCCTCCGGATCGATCTGGTCGCACGAGATGATCGGGCACTGCTGCTCGACTCCGGCGATCTGCGGTGGATTGGTATTCATAACGGATTGTGATGGACGGGTACACTGCTTAGACGCTGAAACGGGAAAAGTCCATTGGACGCACGAGACCAAAGGGGAGATATGGGCGTCTCCACTCGTGGCCGACGGGAAGGTTTATGTCGGAACGAGACGAAAGGATTTCTGGGTGTTCGCAGCGGATAAAGAGAAAAAGGTTATCACTGAACTCCGTATGGACAGCCCCATCGCCAGCACCGCGACCGCCGCCAACGGGGTTCTCTACGTAACTACAATGAAAAATCTCTACGCCCTCCAGAACCAGGCGGATAAAAACTAACCAAACACTTAATCCAGAATTCGTACAATTAAAACAACGCCCCCTGCGGTGAAAAAACGCAGGGGGCGTTTGGTTTATTGGAACATGAATGAAAGAGAAGAAGCGTTAATCGACTTTCGGCAGATTGGCCAGGGCTTCCTTCACTTTCTCTTCGGGATACTCGAAATCGACCAGTTCACCTGCGAAATATCGATCGTAGGCGGCCATATCGAAGTGACCGTGTCCGCAGAAGTTGAAGAAGATCGTTTTTTCCTTGCCTTCCTCTTTGGCTTTGATCGCTTCATTGATCGCACCGCTGATGGCGTGAGCGGCTTCGGGTGCGGGGATCACGCCCTCGGATTTGGCGAAGGTCATCGCCGCTTCGAACATCGTCGTTTGCGGAATGGAACGCGCTTCGACATAGCCTTCCTCGATCGCGCAGGAAAGCAGCGGGGCGGTTCCATGATAACGCAATCCACCGGCGTGGATGGATGGCGGGATGAAGTCGTGACCGAGGGTGTGCATCCGAATCAACGGTGTCGATTTCGCGGTATCACCAAAATCATACGCGAGTTTTCCCTTGGTCATGGACGGGCAGGCGGAAGGTTCGACAGCGATAATCTCGATGTCACGTCCGTTGGCCTTATCCACGACGAACGGGAACGCCGCGCCCGCGAAGTTGCTTCCACCGCCGACACAGCCGACAACCACATCGGGATAGGTCTCGATCAGATCGAACTGTTTCTTGGCTTCGAGACCGATAACGGTCTGATGCAGCAAGACATGATTCAAAACGCTTCCCAGCGCGTATTTGGCGTCGTCGTGAGTGGCCGCGTCTTCGACCGCTTCGCTGATCGCGATTCCGAGGCTTCCGGGACAGTCCGGGTCTTTTTCCAGAATCCCCCGTCCGGCGTTCGTCTTATCAGAGGGACTGGGGAAGACTTCCGCTCCCCACGTGTTGATCATCGACTTGCGGTAAGGTTTCTGCTGGTAACTCACCTTGACCATGTAGACCGTGCAATCCAGGTCGAAATAATTGCAGGCGAGAGAGAGCGCGCTTCCCCACTGCCCCGCGCCGGTTTCAGTCGTCAGGCGTTTGACGCCTTCCTGTTTGTTGTAATAGGCCTGCGCGATGGCGGTGTTGGGTTTGTGGCTTCCGGCGGGGCTGATGCTTTCGTTTTTGTAATAGATCTTAGCCGGAGTGCCCAGCGCTTTTTCCAGATTGTACGCCCGGTAGAGCGGTGATGGACGCCAGAGCGACAACAAATCGAGAATAGGTTCGGGGATATCGATCCACGGTTCGGCACTCATTTCCTGCTGCAAGAGGGCCATCGGGAAAATCGTAGCCAGCATTTCCGGTGGCGCGGGTTGGAGCGTCGCCGGATCGAGGTACGGCGCGGGCGGATTCTTCAGGTACGGAATCAGGTTCAACCATTGGGTCGGCATCTGATCTTCACTTAGCGTAATCTTTCGGTGCAGCATAATTATTCTCCCTGCAAGTTATGATTGATCCCCGTCTCATTCACTGGCTAGTTAAGGAAAATACCGCCCGGAATAAGGGGATGGGTTAACATTCACCGGCAACATTAGTTAAAGCCGATGTAATAAAGTAACAAATCCCGCCGCTTAAACCAAGAGGAATGGACCGGAATTACAGTGTTTTTTTGTCTCGGTTCAAAAGAATTGCCATAACCGACATATAAGTGAACCGGCAGTTCTTCCCTATCGCGGTCTGCGTCCAAACAGTTCGCTGGAAGACGAGCGGTGAAAATAGTAGAAAAAGCCATCTTCCCCACCCACTAAGAGATCGCGAATGCCATCACCGTCCCAATCAACGGTGGTCGGACTGGTTGTATGCCCTTCGAGTTGATGGAGCGTGATATCCCCGTTGTAATGGAAAACGAATTGCCCTTGCTTGCCGGTATTTTCATACAAAGCGATATTCCGCGTTTCTTTCCGTGATTGGCGGGGACTGTTGATCAACAAATCCAGATCGCTGTCACCGTCCCAATCCATGAAGTCGATTTTTCGCCGTCCACTACCCCCGGCGTCCTTTTCGTTCAGACGCAAGGGGGTGCCTTTTTCGTTTTTGAAAATTCTCTCGCCGGGATGGAGGATCAACGATCCGTCTTTGCGTTCCCGCCGGAAGAAACTGAGATACCCTTCATGATCAATGACGATCAAATCATTCAGGCCGTCTCCATCCAGGTCTTTCACGATCGGCCGCGTGCGCCATTGAACAGCCAGTTCTTTTGCTCCCGGCGTCCACCAGTTCCACGCCGGTTTAGGGGCCGCGCCCTTCCATTCAACCTCGATCGGTTTCAAAGCAGAAAGCTGGGGAGCCTCTTTCGTTCCGATGTTCCTGCACCATTCGATTTTGCCGGTAATCGAGTTCATGACGATATCGGGAAGGCCGTCCATATCCCAATCGGCGGCGTAAGGGACCGTGTATCCCCATTTCGCTTCGGCGGGGCCTTGGATCGAGCCGTTCTGACCCGCCATGACACGAATCGCTTCTCCATCGGCAGTCAGTCGCTTGGGAGCCGCCCAACTCGGCAGTGGTGAGCCGCCCAGGTTTTCGATCCATTCGATAAATCCCGCCGTGTTGCCGCAGATCAGGTCTTCGTCTCCATCCGCGTCCCAATCGATACTGCAAGGCGTCACCAACGCACCGCATTTCACATCCTGAGCCTGCTGTTTGAAAAACACCGGCGGTTTTAGAATCGGCTCTTCGTTGTTTCCAGGCCCACTGTTTTCGATCAAAGCCACCCGCCCGTCTTCCTGACCAACGATTAAATCCAGGTCCCCGTCTCGATCCCAGTCGAAGACGACGACTTGAAGCATCTCCAATTCCATTCGGATCGTCTCGCTGTTGGCCTGAAGAAAACGTCCCGCCGCGTAGACCGGGGTGGTTCGGGTTCCTGTATTTTCAAAAAATGTAATCCGGTCGAGAAACTCGCCGCAGATCAGATCCAAATCGCCGTCTCCATCCCAATCGACCAGGTTCGGTGACGGGCAACCGTAGACATCCAGCGGTTTGCCGTCTGTCTGAATTTGGACGGCTTTACCGTATTTCGGCTTAGCATCACTACCTCTGTTTTTAATCCAGTAGATGTAACCGTGCAGCGGCCCCTGTTTCCAGTTCCCTTCGGAATCGAACGCGTCGTCCCAGCCGTATTCCCGCCAGTCGCTCACTCCAACCAGCAGATCGACTGTGCCGTCGCCGTCGTAGTCCGCGTATTTCCACTGATTGGCCCGGCCCGCATAGAATTTCTGTTTGTACGGAATCTTTTTCGGTTCCTGGTAGAATGTTTTAGAGAAATTCGGAAACGCCGTTCCCGGCCAGCAGATAAGCGGACCGTCCTTCAGGTAGGAAACGGTCACGTTATGCTTCCCCGTCGTCAGCCATACACCGGGTTTGAACGCATCGGAACCATCGTTTTCAAAGAAATACAACCCGCGATACGGCACGTCGGCGGTGGACACCAGCAGATCGCTGTCACCGTCCCCGTCCCAATCCATCGGCAGTGGAACCGCCCAAAGCCCCACTCCCAGATCGACGGTCAGATCGTTGTGGTATGGAAGGCGAAGCAAGGGATGCCCCCCGCCCTCGGCTGCGAAAGAAACACTCAGTCCAACGATTATTAAATATAAGGCCAATACACCGATTAGTCGCTTCACCACTCGTTCTCCCATGTTTGTAAATTGATCCTGAAGAGAAAATTCGTTCCCGCATCCTACCATATCAAGCACGATTCCGCAGGGGTACATCGCTGCTGAATGAAAAAACCCAACCTCGAAAGATTGGGCTTGGTTCTTATTTTCCCTTAAGACATTTTATCTAAGCTACGCTGAATTAAGATGTTGCGTCAACTCTACACTTAGGAAGTACGAACGGATTGTCCGTCAAAAGTCTGAATGGTACGCGGGACGAACGACTGGGAGACATCCCCCGTTTTCTGATGACTCACCATCATCCCCAAAGGCTGCAATATGGCGATGAAATAACTATCGACGACCGAATCCAGATCAACGATCTCACCGCGCAGTCCCTTTTCCAACGCCTCGACCTCATCGATATGTTCGAGCAACAGTGATTCTTTGATTCGCTTCAATTCGTTGACGAGAAAATCTTCGGAAAACGCTTTCGCCGCCGCTTCCGATTTGATCCCAAGCAGACGTTTACGGTATCGGTTGAAGATATAGCGCCGGTAGGCCGATTCCTGATTGAACGCTTCGATCGGTGGTTCCGTTTCCGAATCCATCCATTGACCGAGGTAATCGAAATAGTCGCCTAGAAGGAACTCTTTGAAGGTTTTAATCGTCACGTCGTAGAATTCGGGAGCCTGACTGGGGGCGAGCAGTTTTTTCAGGGTCTCGTCGACGTCCGCGCTGAATTTCAGGATCGGCAAACGAAAACCGGTGTCGGTTTTCTTCAGCATCTGGACGGCGGGATTATTGGGAGCGAGCGCCTGTCGCAGGTCCTGGAATGTTTTGAAGACGGGATTCTCTTCCAGTTCCGGGGGTACGACCGCTTTCGACTGTTCCAGTTCATGCCGGGCGTAATCGGCGAATCGATTCCGAAGCATCTCCCGAAACTCGTCGAACTCGGCCTGAGACGGAAGGGAGGATTTCTCCACCGGTTCCGCTTGAACCGTTTCCGGTTGAACGGTGGGTGGAAGCGCCCCGCTTTTCAATCCCTCGATGGCCGACAGCAGTTGACCGGTCGTCTGTTCGAGGTTTTTCAGCCTCTGAACGGTCTCCTGGGCCGACTCGGAAACTTTAGTCAGTTCCGGTTTGGGAGCAGGGGGTTCAGGGGGCGGTGTGGGTTTTCGCGGTGGAGGGGCCGGTTTACTTCTTGGACGGGTACGCTCCTTTTTTTTCAACGCAGCACTGAAAACGTATTTGTATAAATAACTCTTATTTAAAATCACCGCTTCGAGATAGATATGCCCGTTGATTTCCGGCTCACTCTCGCTCAGAACAATCGGTGACTCGCTCTTAAAGCGATCTTCTCCACGAAAGATCGAAAACGAGACGGTTTGCAGGTCGTTTTCAAACAAGGCGGACATAATCTTCAGCGTGGGAATGCGCACGGGAATGGAGAGCGTCAGTTCGACATCGTTGAAATCCGACACATCCACCGCGATCCGAAACCCGTACTGCATCAGGTTGGGGATCGACCATTCCGTCGCCAAGGGCTGCAGCATGTATTCGATCGCGTAGTCATGCGTGTGGATGGTATTGGTGTAGTGTTGTTTTCCTGAATGTTTATTGGATGCTGTGTTCTGCACGGTCCGATCCTCTTTCATTCAAACCAGTTGGTATCTGAATCGATTTTCAATTATTAAATAACTTGCTGAATTCACGTCAGATAAACCTGATCACTCGATGTTGATTCTCAAGTCCGTTTCTCAAGATAGCGCCCATCAAAGAACGCTACCACCCCCATTATGCTTCAATTGACGGTTTTGGACAATGTGCAGCAGCGATTGTAAAGCATCGATACGCGCTCTCTCGACCGAACCGCCGTCGAGTACTGGATGATTTATTAAGTTTTCAATTTTCAGTTGTCATTGTCAGTTATCATTGTTAGCCTCTCCGAAATTTATCGGGCATACCTACTCCTGAAAGCCGTTTTCTGTTACCCTCGGATATGAATTCACGACTTATTAAAACCAAATGGAGAATCGATCATGACGACGAGACGTGATTTTTTCAGACATACGACGACGGGCGCGGCGGGAGTCGTGCTGGGAGCGTTCGGCGCTCCGGCGAAACGGGTACTGGGCGCGAACGACCGTATCCGCATCGCGCAGATCGGCTGCGGGGGCCGGGGCATCGGCTGGATCGTAGGGCAGATCAACAAATTCAAAGAGACCGAAAACGTCGAAGTCATCGCACTAAGCGATCCCTGGAAGCGCAATCTGGATTCGGCGAAAAAACGAATCACTGACTGGTTCGGAAAAACGCCGCGAATCACCTCCAAGCACGCCGAAATCCTGGCGATGGACGACATCGACGCCGTCGGAATCGCCACGCCCGATCACACCCATTCCCGCATCCTCGCCAACGCCGCCAAAGCCGGGAAAGATGTCTATTGCGAAAAACCGATGGCGAACAACCTCTTCGACGCCCGCGACGCCTGGCATTCCGTGCGGGCGAATCACATCGTATGTCAAGTCGGAACGCAGCGCCGCAGCAGCGGTATCCATCGAGCCGGGGCCGAATTGATCCAGTCGGGAATCCTGGGCACGATCAGTGAAGTGGAAACCGCCTGGCACGACGCCAGCCCCCGATGGCTGAAACCGGACTACCAATCCATCCGCGAAGAGGAGGTCGATTGGGACGAATTCCGTCTGGGCCTTCCCAAGCGCCCGTTCGATCCCAAACGTTTCCGCTGCTGGCATTTATGGAAGGAATTCACCGTCGGCACGCCCGGTCTGCTGGGCAGCCATCTCGTCGACGTCGCCACCTGGTTCATGGACGATCCCCTGCCAAAAAGCGCCGTCGCTCACGGGGGCGTTTACGCCTGGAAAGATGGCCGAGAACACGCCGACACCCTCGACTGCATCATCGAGTACCCCAAAGGATTCATTATCAATTATTCGACGCGTTTAGGAAATAAGTATCCCGTGCCGGAAGCCATCTTCTACGGAACGAAAGGAACCTTCGACACCTCATCCTGGACGGCGAGCGGCAAAGGCGGCGGTAAAGACGCGCTGAAGGAAAGCGTCAAAGTCAAGCCGCAAAAGGGCGAAGACCACGTGCAGAACTGGCTCCAGTGCATCCGCACCCGCAAAGACCCCAACGCCCCCATCGAAGCCGGTTACGCCCATTCGGTCATGAGCATCCTCTGCTTCAAATCCTGGGAACACGGCCACCGCTACCACTACGACCACGAACGCGAAGAAATCTACCCCGCCTGATCCACGATGGAGTGCTACATAGGTAGTAAGCAGGATGGGTCGCACCGTATCGACCCATCATCCCCATTTCTTTTTTTATAAAAACATTTAAATCCTCCGTATAGAAAAATACAAAACCTCTTGCTGATGCACTAATTTATGGTACAATACAATTATCATGGCATGGGAAATATGGGTTTCAAGAAAAGTAAATAAGGCGGTCAATAGATTACCGGGGAAAATTGTCCAACGTCTAAAGACTTTATTGGAAGAAATTGAAAAAGACGGCCCGGTACGTGGAAATTGGCCCAATTACTCAAGGCTATCGAATAATCGTCATCACTGCCATTTGAAAAAAGGTCGCCCAACCTATATTGCCGTTTGGGAAGAAAAAAGTGGAGAAATACAATTAATCGAGGTGATCTATGTCGGCACTCACGAAAAAGCCCCATACTGAATATATCGAAAAAATTTATCGCTTCCCGGTTAACAAATCCGAACAAATTTCAAGCTACTTGAAACGCCAGGGTGCGCTTGATATGACTGAATCGAAACCATTGAAGAAAAAAGAGGAAGAACGAATTCCCTGGCGCGAAATGGAAGCGATTCAAGAACAAGTGAAGCAATACGGTGAGTGCGGCGTCACGTTGCGTGGCGCGCGAGGTAAAGAAGAATTAACCCAGGTGCAATTATCGAAAGCAACCGGTATTCCCAGACGCCATCTCTCCGAAATGGAAAACGGAAAGCGTCCGATCGGCAAAAAGAACGCCAAAAAGTTAGCGCAAGCCCTCCATTGTGATTACCGAATATTCTTATAGTTTGGATGACGTGGCTTTATCTTTAACTAACGAATCGACAATAAGTCCTTCCCCTTCCCCGTCTGTAATCACAGAGTAGATTTTCATTCAATTTCATTGACCTCAATTAAAATCCCTTCAAGATCAAATTGATGATTGACATCCATCATTCTTTCAGTAGATAATAAGGGGAATCGCTCAATCGTACCAATACATCAAGAAAAAGATTCAGAAAGGCTGTGAACGGAATGAAACGCACATTGATTTTATTCATCGCTTGTTGGAGTTTCTCTTCTTATTCACTGACGGCAATGGCTCAACCGGCCGCCTCCCCCGAAGAGGCAGGAATCACACCGGTCACCGATGATATGAGTCCCTGGCGAGCGTATGGTTTGGGAGTGATGAATTACGATCAGGTCTGGATCATCGCACTCAACAACGGAAACATCGCCGCTTTTAAGCGGGGACATGATACTCAAGCCCCCGGAACCATTGGCGGGACCGAGTTTCTCCTCTTTGCGCCGGATGGAAGTTTAGTCACGCCGCAGCCCGTACCAGGAACTTACAACGCCGACGGCACGCCCTACCCACTGGTCGATTATACACAAGGTTTGACCTGGGGTGCTTTCACGCTCGGCGCGAGTCCCGACCGAGCGAACGGAACCGGCTTTGTCGTCCACAACGAGGGACAATTGGCCGCCTCCGCCGGAACGGAACATGGGGACGAAGTGGGTGATGAAGCGTTTACGATGGTCCAATTGTTCGACAACGACGGCAATCCCATCGGCACGAACATCAACGCTTTTGGAACCTTAACCGCCGAACCGGGAGAATACCGGGATATCGGCGCGTCGATTCTCAGCAATGGGGATATCGTCTCGATCGGTGAAAACCGCCAATCGTTCGATGAACTTCTGGATTCCGTGGAAGCGAATGTCGGCGAAGTCGTAATCGCAGTGATCCTCAGCCCGGACGGTTCGACCAAAGTTCCGCCTTTCGTCGTCCATACGGGAGAAGACGGACTCTATCTCGGCGGCAGCACATCGGCGGTTTATCAAAACCTTGTCGCCTTCGACGGGGGTTTCATGATCGATTACAACGCAGGGATGCGCTGGTATAACAACGACGGTACACCCCGCTCCCCGGTTCAGCCCGATCATGCGGAACTGGACGGCGAACTGCTCAGCGACGATTTGGCCTTCTTCCTGAGCACCAACTCCGGAGGCCGGGGCGACGGTATGGCACTGGCCAGCGACGGGAAAAATACAGTGGTCAAAAGCACGACGATTTCCGATGGAGTCGATACCGTGGGCGTGCTGATTTATTACAACGCCGACGATGGAACCGTGAAAAACACGGTGCGCTTCGACGATGTGGACCTTGCCGTCGAAATGGCCGCAGTCGACCGTACTCACTGCGACATGGACGTGAACGGAAACGTCTTCGTCGTCTGGCAGGACGGACGTTTCGGTGGAAGTGAAGAAGGCGGAGGCTACAATCAAATTTTCGGCCGATTCTTCGACAAAGACGGCGTTCCCTTCGGTCCAAGTTTCCCGGTCTATCAGAATTGGAAAGAGGAACCGGTCGCGATGGATTACGGCGGATCGATCGGCGAAGTGCCGATGGGAGATAACCAGCAGCCCCGTTGTGCGATTAACGATCAAGTCGCCGCAGTAGTCTGCGCGACGAATATCGTTCCCGATTTCCCCGATACGCTCAAAGAAATGTCGAGCGCCTTCGGTTTAATCATCGACGAAGCCGTCGTTCGGATTTTCAAGAATCCGCTTGCCGTCGATGTCGCTGACTGGGCCATTTACTAATCGGGTCATCTCAGCCAGAATGGGTTATTGAATTTATGTTGCTGGTAAAATAAGACATACAGATACACCAAACGGCCGAATCGCGCCGCTTGAATAGGGAGAATGAATCATGAATCAAGAAAACGTTATGAAACAGAAACCGTTGAAACGCCGCTCGTTCATGCAGAAGACAACCGTCTGCGCCGCTGGACTCTCGCTCGCCGGACCCGCCATCATCTCCACCCACGCCGCCGAAGACGGTAAATTAGCGCTTCTGGGCGGCAAGAAAGTGCGGACAAAAGCATTCCCGTCCTGGCCCGTGGTTAAACCGGAAGACGAACCGGTCTGGAATGAAGTCCTTCATAATAAAGGGTGGTGCCGCCTGGACGGTAATATGGTTAAGGAATTCGAGAAGAAATACGCCAAACTCATGGGAACGAAAGACTGCCTGGCGACCATGAATGGAACCAGCGCCCTGTTCGCCTCGCTGAACGCAATCGATATCGGACCGGGCGATGAAGTGCTCGTGCCACCATACACATTCGTCGCAACGATCAACGTCGTTTTTCTCCAGCACGCGCTCCCCGTCTTCGTCGACACCGATCCCAACACGTTCCAGATGGACCCGGCCAAGATCGAGGAAAAGATCACGAGTAAAACCCGTGCCATTATCCCCGTCCACCTCGGCGGAAACGTCGCCGACATGGACGCTATCCTAAAGATCGCAAAGAAACACAACCTCGCCGTCATCGAAGACGCCTGCCAGTCTCATCTGGCGGAATGGCGGGGTAAAAAAGTCGGTTCGATGGGTGACACCGGCTGCTTCAGCTTCCAGGTCTCCAAAAACTTGAGCGGTGGCGAGGGAGGCGCGGTCATCAGTAACAACACCAAACTGATCGACCGGTGCTATTCCTTCCAGTCCAACGGCCGCGAACGAGTGAAGCAGTACGGCTTCAACTACATCAACAACGGCGCGAACCTGCGCATGACCGAGTTCCAGGGCGCAGTCCTGAATCAGGGAATGACCCGTCTGGAAAAACAATCGCAGATCCGCGAACAAAACGCCGACTATCTGACCAAACAACTGAGTGAGATACCCGGCATCCTCCCCGCCGAAATGTACGAGGGCTGCACCCGCAACGCCTACCATCTCTACATGATGCGGTACGATCCGAAGCAATTCGCAGACGTCCCGCGAAGCCAGTTCCTCAAAGCACTGAGCGCGGAAGGAATCCCCTGCGCCGGGGGATATTCACCTCTCAACAAAGAACCGCTCATCAAGGAAACGCTCGACAGCCGATCGTTCCGCGCGGTCTATTCCAAGGAACGGCTCAACCAGTATATTAAAGAAAACGAGTGTCCCGCCAATGACCAATTATGCGATGACGCCGTCTGGTTCTTCCAGACGATGCTGCTCGCACCGCGCAGCGGCATGGACCACATCGCCGCCGCCATCCGCAAAATCCATAAAAACGCCGGAGCTCTGGCCAAAGCGTAATCCCGAAAAAACAGATCGTCCGTATAATACGAACGGGGAGCATCAATCAGGGGAGCATCGGCTTCCAGCCGGTGCGTCAATCCATTCGGTTCCCTTCATCTAAAAAAACGGATACTCCTCCACGACTTCAACCAATCCATTCCGAACGGATTATTCGGTCGAAATATTCCCGCTGCCAAATACGTAATGGGGTTCATTCTATCCTATTTGACACACCGGCTAGAAGCCGATGCTCCCCGCTCCATTCTCCTCTCCTGATTTGTGTACGGAGAGTAGCCCAGAGGGAGAGGGGACTGGGAGTGCCCCTTTCGACAAATCTAATAATCCCGGTCAGCCATCACCGGGCCGGTGATGACGATATCGCCCGCGCTTCGCAGGCCGTTCGTACCGTCGTATTGAAAAATGTTATAACTCCCCCCATTATTGTAACCTTCCGAACCGTCCGGCGCGACGCTCAGCATCGAGTATTTCGCCCCGCGCTTCCAGGCATCGTTATACAACGGAACCCGGCTGACGAAACCCGGCTCCTGATCGAAATTCTCGAAGACGTAATACCCGGCGTGCAGCACGATGGAGTTATCGGAAGGATGATTGATCGGATCGGAAAAAGGATCGTCGGGAATGAAGGAGAGATAGGCAATCGGCGTCGTCAGCAACGCCAGTTCGTCGTTACGGTTGATCACGTCCCGCCGCAAGTACTGGTTGTTATCCATACGGTACATTTCCATCGCGGTTCGGATCGAGCGCAGTTCCGCATCGACGCGGGCGATCTTGGCTTTCATCTGCGCGTTCAGAAAGTTCGGAACCGCAATCGCCGCCAGAATACCGATAATCGCCACCACAATCAACAATTCAATCAACGTGAATCCGCATTGGCTCCGCCTGTCATTCATCGGTTACCTCCCCTTTATCAGTCAGGAAATCTTACTTGATCCACAGAAAAAAAACCAGGAGGATTATCCAGTCGGGGATGGATTAAGGTTCAACGACTTGAAGAAAGCCCATGATGCTTGAGGTAGCCCCGTTGGAAAGGAAACCCAACTTCCATTGTCCGGCATCGGACGGATCGTCGAACTGGAGAGTCAGGCTGAAGCGGTCGCCGTCGATCTCGGCAGTGACGAAACGGTCCATCGATAAATAACCGCCATACCGCCGGTAGAAGATTCTCAGCGAATCGAACGGCTGTCCGTCCGCCGAACGGCCGGTAATGACTCGCGGCACACCGACGACGAAAACATCATTGAGCGGCTCGTCCAGGATCACCGTCTTCCAATAATCCACTTCGATGAAGTTGGGAAAAACAAAACGGTCCGGTAAACGGATCAAATCCGCCGACGGTTTCGCCCCGGACAGGTGGAGCAGGCTGAGCGTCATTGTCCCGCCTTTCGATCCACGGAGAACAGTGTAACCGAATGCCCATTGCGGCAGATACTCGTAGTAGAATGAACCGTAAAAATTCAACGTCGTCAGATCGAGATCGATGAAAGACGGCGCACCCCAGTTCCGCTCCCCATCCGCAGATAAGGTCTCGAACGCCTGATAGTTCAAAACCGGATCGTCCGTGACGCCCAGGCCGGAGAGAAAAACCGCTCTCGACCAATCCTTCAGAATCACCGGAAAGGATTGCCCCGACGCCGCTTCGATATTGGCAATCCCTAGCGTTCCCGTCTGAACGAGTTTGGGAATAATCCCTTCCCCGAATCGATCGACCAGATATCGGCATAGCAGGTACGCCCCTCCCCGCTGGGTCGTATTAGGCACGTATTGATCGATGAAGATTCCAACCTTTCCAACCTCGTCCAGAAATTGTTTCACATTGGATGGATTGATCCCGCCCAGCGTCCCCCCAACATAATCTTCCGCCAAATGCGCCAGCCCTTCATCCAGCCACCGTTCCTCATCGTGCCGCCCGTCGCGTCCTCCGTAAACAAGCGAGTGATAGTAGAAATTGATTAAATGCTGAAACTCGTGTGCGATGTTGGTCGAAATATCCTCGTCGTCGACGTGGGTTCCCGGTGTGTTGGGAGGCGCGATATAGACCATGTCGATCGTATTCGTGGGATATCTCGGATCGAGTTCATTGCGTGGAAAAAGATCGCCCGCGTAAAAATATCCCGTGCCGCCCTGGCTGGTGATCGCTGGAGTGAGCAACACGCCGATGTGCCCGTCGCCGTTCACATCGCCTGGCATCCCGAAGGCAGACGTGATGACTGGATAAGTCACCGTATCGAAGAACGCCCCCTCTCGATTCACCAATTCCTGATCGACGGGCGATTCGCTCTGCATCCAGACCGTGTCATCGACGTAGATCGCGGCATGAGTTCCAAGATAGCGAAGTGTCGCCGCCACGTTCCCTCCGCCGTAAATGTCGAAAGTTCGCTGCTCGCCCACTGCAAGAGGCATGGAACGAGATGGCGATACATCCGATTCGATGGTGCGAGTCAGAACATCGGGAATGGCTGGCTGCAGTCGCTCATCGGACGTTTCTTTCGCAATACGAAGCCCGGCGTTGCTCATCGAACGTTCGGGATCCTCGATCGCCACTTCGGAGGCTTGCCCGTCCTGCGAATCGTTGCGCACAATCACCAAATAGGCCTCGCGCCCAGTGGGGAAATCGAGCGTCAACTCCGTCGTTTCACCCTGCACATCAATTTCGTTGATTTCACCGATATCGGGCAAGTTTTCCTGAAGGGGATCGGGAGTCGGGGTGGCCGTCGGGATCGCGGAGACAGGCTGCCGGTAATGAGCGACCAAGTAATAGACATCGTGTGCGTCCACCGTTCCGTCGCCGGTCAGATCGATGGGAGATTCAAGCCACTGGAGAATATCGAACCGATCGTCCGCCCGGCTCAATCCCGTACCATTTAGAATTAGAATCACTAGAAAAACAGATCCGAACCGTCTCATCAACCTTCCATCCATTTTCAGTTATCACTTGAACGATCCCAATCGCCGAAGGTCAAAAAAAAAGTCACCATGACCACTCTACCGATTCTAACACAAACCGCTTTTGAAGGCAAAAAGCCTATTTTCACTGGGTGAAGAGAAGGAGTGATTTTTTTCTTGACTAATCCAGCCATCTCAACTATTATATATATCTATAATACTAGAGATTCACGAAAAGATTAGGAACGATCGTGGATAAGAAAAGCAGATTTACGCCGATCAAACATCTGATCATCGTGGCCATTATCGGAACTCTGGCCGCGATTGACGCGCCTAATTCTCTAAACGCTCAGATTCGCGCGAAGGTCGCCCGTACTCAAACCGATGGTATTCCAGCTGTTCCCCAGCCGGGCTATTTAGAATCATATATCGATCCAGTTTTTGGCGCGAAAGTCACCCGGATCACAGGAGAACCCGGAACCGATATCCCAAACATCAGCGGTAAATGGAACGAGATCGCACGCCACCACTACTCCAAGGATGCGGCCTGGAACTGCAATCAAGCCATCCTCTGCCTTAATCGGCATCACGGAGACCCACGCATGCTGTTTCTCGACGGGACCACCTACAAACCCCTTTTCGGACGCAACAAGTCGCCCGGCAGCGAGACGCGCTGGCATCCGGGGAAACCCGGTATCATGGTGTATGTGAAGGATAATCTCATCGGCTATTGGGACGTGCACGCTGACAGTACGCAGGTCGCCGCCACATTCCCAGGATACTCCGAATTCCGAATTGGGCCTTGGGAAGGGAACCTCTCACTCGATGGAAAGTTCATTGTTGTCGATGGCAAGAAAGGCAAAGACCGCATCGCGTTCGCTTACGATTTGACGAAAAAGCGGAAATATCCCGACCTCGTTCTCAATGACGTCAGGGTTGATTGGATCTCCGTTTCCCCTTCAGGAAAGTACATCGTACTTCTAGGCGGAATCAACAACAAGAAAGGCGATCAGACCCAGGTTTACGATCTCAATGGAAACAAGATTGGAGAACCATGGTCTGAATACGGACGTCCAAGTCATTATGACATGACGATCGACCCGAACGGTGACGATATCGCAGTGGGTGTTTCTAAGTCAAAACCGGATGACGGGAGGGTAATCAAGCGACGCTTGTTTGACGGCAAGGTGACGGTATTGACGACCGGCGGTTATGCAAGCCACACGTCGACAAGAAACGTCAACCGGCCAGGCTGGGCTTATGTGACCTACCAACATCGAGGTCCGACATGGCCGCCTTACTGGGATGAAGTCGTTGCCGTGAAATTGGACGGAAGCATGACGGTTGAGCGCATCGCTCACCTGCATACGAAGAAAACCGATTATTTGACCGAAGCCCACGCAGTCCCGTCACCTGATGGGAACCGCGTTCTCTGGGCAAGTACCTGGGAAGCGGCTTCGGGTCGTCCGATAGGCGCTTACGTAGCCCAAAGGGCCACAGCAAAGGATGAAGCGACACACAACAAGCCGGATGCAGGCGGCGTTAAATAGCGACGTGTGACCCTCAACATTGGACACAAGAAGAAATCACGATGAAATTATGTGATATAATACAAAAACTAACGAAACTGAAGGTGTGATCGTGGATAAGAAAAATAGTTTTACACTGATCGAACTCCTAATCGTCGTAGCCATCATCGGAATCCTGGCGGCAATCGCCGTGCCCAATTTCCTGAACGCTCAGATTCGAGCGAAGATCGCCCGCACGCAAGCCGATCTTCGCACCCTTCTCAACGCCACCGAAATGATGCACTTGGACCAGAATATCTGGCTCGTCGACGGCAATGACTGCAACGGGACGCCTGAATGCTGTCCAGAAGGGGATTATTTTGGAAAAACAGCCGCGAAGAGCAATATCCAACTGGTCGCTGGACAAGGCACGATGCGATTCAATGGTTTGATTTACCGTCCCTTGACGACACCCGTCTCTTACCTGACCTCAATCCCGACCGATCCCTTCGCCAACGGCTTGTTCTACTCCTACGAGGATTACGGCTGCGCGAACGCGGATGGCGGATGGGGGCTGTTGTGCGCCACCGGTCCAGACCGGGACAGCGGCGACTGGCACCGAAGCCAGGGACCGGCAAGTTATCACCCTACCAACGGTCTTGCCAGCAACGGGGATATCTGGTATATCTGGGAATTCCGCAAAGGCAGCGGCACGCAGTATTTCGAGGAGTTCTATCACCACGGCTGGAGCTCGACATTTTAGAAGGAATGGTAGGTTCGCTGCGCTTTTAGTCCACCATATGTCAGCCGCCGGGCTAGTCTGACCCACCCGGAGTCACCCGGTGTGACC
>CAZSIZ010000120.1:0-17184 GCA_964606645.1 uncultured bacterium | reverse complement strand
GTAACCTACCTTAAAATAGGTGAAAATTTGTCTTGACAATGGGGTACACTTCAACCTAAGTAGAAGAGAAAATAATTTTCTTTTAGAATACTTTTCATTTTTTATTCAACTTTGACACGAGATAAAATAAATAATAAATATAAATAATTATACCATAAAATGAAGAAACAACGCAAGGGTTTCTTTGACGTTTCGCTCAATCGAAAACCCTTGTGCCGTCTCGAACGCCGAATCACTCAGGGTCTTAAGCGCACTCGGTTCCAGGCTGCGTTCCAAATATTCGGCGAGTGTTTGGGCATCGTTCGGGTTGTCGAGTACGAAACCGTTTAGGCCCTCGGCGATCAGCTCCGACGCACCGTTTGAGGCTGTGGTGACAACCGGTTTCCCGCACGCCATCGCTTCCAGGCAGACATTCGCGAAGGGATCGTAAAGCGTCGGCAGAACCAGCACGTCCCCGGCGCTATAGTATTGATCGATTGCTGGAACCGGTTGGATAAAATGAACGCGGTCTTTAGTAACTAAGCGTGACAGATCGTTCTTGAAAGCCTTCGGTTTTCCACGTCCGATCACAAGAAGGTGTGGGTGAATATTCTTCTCACCCAGTAATTTTATCGCCCCAAGAATCGTTTTCAATCCTTTTCTTTTCCAATTATTGGATACGAACAGCAGCACTTGTTCCTCTGGATCGATTCCGAATTGCTTTCGGATTTCTCCCCGAAATGGCGCGATCCTCGTTGGATTGAACACCTCGTGATCCACACCATTATAGACCACATGAACACGCTCGTCCGGTAGGTTGTAAAACCGTTTCGCGTGCTGCTTGCACAGTTTGGAATTGGAGACGATGACCGTACCGCTATTCAGGCCGAAAGTCTTTTTCTCCAGATACAGGTTCGCAAGATGAGCGGGGCGTATGAGAGAATGAAAGAACCGGCTGAGCGTTGATGGATAACGCGCCGTCAGCCAGTACCGGTATATCCCATCGCTCATGCGGTAGAGATCGTGGGGAAAGCAGGGCGTCAAACTGTAGACGAGGTCGAAACCTTGTCCGCTGACCTGATCCCGCACGTGACGGGCGAAAGAGAGGATCTTCATCCACGATGGTTTTCGCGTCATCGGCACGTGATGAAAATGAACCGATGGCTGGCCGTTCGCTGCTGGAAACGTCTCCGTGTCGAATTGGTGTGCGAACAGATGAACGTCTACCCCTTGCTGGATGAGAGCACGAGCAAGGTTGCCGGCATACCTTTCGGCCCCGCCGCGCGAAGGGGAAAACTGTTTGATGATTAATGCAATCTTCAATGCCGGTTTCCTGCCGTCGATTCATTCCGTTCGATTGAACGAGGTCATGGTAGGACTTAATAAGTTGAAATCAAGGCTTCGTCTTCTTTGAACTCGATCCGCGCTCCATGCGGCATCACGATCGTATTCACCACTCCATTCTCGAACAGTTCGAGAATGGTATCGATTTGGGGAAGGGAAGCGACGGCTACCGCCTTGGCCGGGGAACGACGTACGGCCCGTTTTCGGTCGAATTCGAATTGAGGGCGAACCGACGAAATCGGATCGGCGTCCCAATCGTGTAACGGTGTGGAGCCATCGTCTGTGGGTGGGGGGATATTTTTGGACGTTACAAAATCCAGTCGTCCGAACGCATTCATCAAAACCAGTTCGTTTTCATTCCGCCAAAACGCGATGTCCCGCATCACTGATTTTTCCGGGTGGTAATACTTACTGAGATTATCCGGTGTGAAATGGTTCGGTGGTGGTTGATCGGCATCCCGCCAATGAACACCGCCAAACCGGTCCAGCATGATACAAGTTCCAGCCTGTGTCGTAATGAGCGATTGCGCCATATGGGATTGAGACCACAGCGGAGGATAAAAACCATCCTCATCCGGTAATGGCAGATACATATCCTCTTGGAGTGAATAGGTTTCAATCGTTCCCCGGTCGTCCAGGGCCCAAACGATTTGCCCGTTGTCGGAAAGTGCGATATCGATCCAATCCAGATCGTCCCACCGCTGGTTTTCCCACGTTCTGGAATCGGGTAGCTGAAGAATCGTTCGATACGTTCCATCCTCGAACGATAGAACTCGATGACTGGCGGTCAATATCAATATCCGTTTCCCCGTTGCATTCGATACAATGGCATCTGGAACGTCGGGGATGGAAGGCAGTACGGTCAAGCCGTTTCGATCCAGGCGAATCAGTCGCTGGTGGGATGTCACGATGTGCATCGATTCCCCCAAAGGAGCAACGGTGAAGTCAACGGCCTTTTCATCCGGCTTCAGTTCAAGCGTGCATCCAAAACTGCAGGCGAACAGAAAGAGATTCGGCTGTTCGTCATGGCGCTTCAGCCACTCCTTCGCAAAATGGCGGCTATAGGCATAGCGCCATTGGCTTCGAAGATAGCGGACGCCTTCGCTCCAGCCTTGTTCCCTGTCAATTCGTTCTGTTAACGAGATCGCCGCTCGAATACCCAATCCCGTATAACCCGATGAGAAAATCCGTTCAACCGTACTGGATGAAACACGATCCGTTTGTGCATTCCACGTAAACGTGATATAGCGGATCGAATGGCCGAGAAGCAAAATGGCGATCAGCAATGGATACAACACTTTCAAATAACGATTGGCCGGGCGTGGCGGAGCGGCAGCGATCGCTTCGGGATAAAAGATCGAAAATCCCAGCACGCCCCACGTCATCGGTGCCCACCCGCCCAGATCGAACGGTTTCCCGAAAAGCGTATTCAACACGCCATGAACGATCATCCAACCCCCAATCGTTGCAATCAATGCGGAGAGCGAAAGCGCTTTCGAGGGATAGACGGTGTGAACCCCAAAAGTTTTTACAATCGTAAAAAACGGAGGTGTCGGGCGCGCGAAATTATAGATAGTCAGGATAAAGAGAAAAATCCAAACGCCCACCACCAGCCAAGACGGTGGATGGCCCAGCCCGTACGTCATTACCGCCCAGAAGGATGATGCGTAAGTCACAAAACGAAGCAGGACCGAGCAACTGGGATACGCTGCTCCGCGATTCTTCCATTCCATCCACCCCAGTAATCCCCACAAAAGAAGCATTCCCCGGCCCCATTGCCAATCGAGCAAGAAGGGATAAACGGCGGCGACTAAAAAGAACGATCCGAGATGGTTCTGTTTGTTCGTCATAGTTGAATCTCGGTTTCCGAATCGGCGGTCTGTTCGGAAAAGTAGGTGCTCAAGGCGAAAAAGGTAAACCAGACTGCCGGGATGTTTCCATCCAGAAAGTGAAGTTCGAATAATTGATGAACGAGATAGGCGAGCATCCCCGCCCGGAGAATCAATCGGATATCCTCCCGGCAGCGGGAGGTTTGAATCCAGAACGTCAGCAGTATCCAGCCGAAAACGAAAATTCCGAACACCCCCATCGACAGGAACAGAAACATCACCAAATTATGAGGTTTCCAATACCGGTTTAAGACATAAGGTTTGAAGCCGGAGGCCAGTGCGCTGTCCATTCTGTCTCGTAACACCGGCCCTTTCCCGTGACCGAAAAACGGCGTGTCCTGGATACTGAAATCCAGCACGAAAGGCCAAACTTTGATCCGGGATGACTGATCGTATCCTCGCAGTTCCAACACGGTGCTTTTCAATTTATTCCCGGCGAACGGCAAGACGATCGCGCTGACGATCACACCGGCCAGCACGAACGACGCAATGGATTTCCGGTTGGCTCTCCACCTCCAGACAAAGAGACCGCCCCAGGCGATTAGCCCCAGATACGTCGCGCGTGTCATCGTGGCGATAGCACTGACCAGGACGATCCCAACGCTGAATACGGTGCACGAGCGGTTGAAAATTGACTGGGTTTGTCGGAAGATCACGGTCAGGATGCTTAACGACAGCAGTGAAAAAAGTCCCAGGGAGTTGGGATAATTGAAGGTCGCGTTGATACCGGAAAAACCGGTCTCCGAATCGTAGGTCAAGATCTGATTCAGCGCGGTGATTCCCATCCAGATGTGCCCGAGCAAAAACGCCCCGGCAACGATCGAGAGCGTTCGTTTCGTCCAGGGGATATCGATCAATATCAGGTAGAAAACGCAATACGCCAGCAGTTCGAGCGTTTCACTGAACGCTTGATACGGATCGGACGAACCGAGACTCGACAGCAGCGATATCAGTAAGAAAAAAGAGAAGGGCAGCAGTAGCGGGGTTTCAGGTAAGCGATAGGACCGAGTCGAATATTTCCAAAACAGCCACGTGACAGCCAGGAAAGGAAAATTCTTATACACGTCGCCGCCGACGGAAAATTCCATCCCGGCCAGCGATCCATAAAATCGCCCCGCCGGGATCAGAAAGAAAATCGCGGCCAATTCCCCGATCAATAGATAGTAAAACCAATGTGTGTTGGAAGAATGGGAATTATGAGCGTTTTCGGACGGTTCACTCATGCTATAAACACCTGAAAGTTGGCCGGATTAATACCAAATCATACACGATGAAACGACAGCCGATTGAGAACGTAACGGCCAATAAGAGAGAACGTTTCGGTTGCATGGCCTGACTTTTCACCGGTCCGCCATACAATAATAGAATCCTTGCAAAGTCAACCCGTTGGCTTCTTCTTAAATGGTGGTGAGTGGTTTGTGCGGCTGGAATGAGAATACCATAAGGGTAAACGATATCGAAATTCATGAATCGTATCGAACGCTTTTCCAGCGGTATGGTCTGGATTCCCTCGATGCCCTCTTTCGTCCAGACATCGGAACCCTTCTCTCCAAGCCGGGACTCAGCCCGTGGCGCGAGCGAGTGCGTCTGACACTTTTGGACGAGAAGAATCATGAGCAGACATTCTACTTGAAACGCTTCCTGAATCCTCCAGCCCGCTGCCGCCGTGAAGTCGGGTCGATTGCCGGAGCCTTGAGCGTCGCCGAAGTCGAATGTCGCTGGATGCGGCGGTTCCAGCAGGAAGGCATCCCTGCGCCACTGCCCGTTGTGTTCGGTCACGAGTTGATCGACGGCAGAGAGATTCGAAGCGCTATTGTCTCGAAAGCGGTTCCGGGAAAATCACTGGAGTATTGGGTGACTCAATGGACGCCTCAGGATAAGCCGTCGTTACGCCCCCTGGCCGATCTCATCGCGGATACGGTTCGCGCGATCCACCGAAACGGTTTCGTTCACCGCGATCTGTATCTCTCACATATTTTCTTCGATCCCGGTTCCCCGCTCGAAAACGCCATTCATATCATCGACTTGCAGCGGGTCGTTCAGCCCCGATGGTTCAAACAGCGCGCCATCATCAAAGATCTGGCCGCGCTCAACTACTCCACGCCGGTCAGTGTGATGTCGCTGAAAGACCGGATACGATGGCTAAAACGCTATTTGGGCTTGTCCAAACTCGGCAAGCGTGAAAAACGATTCGCCGCCAAAGTCTATAAAAAGACCAAGCAAATCGAACGGCACGACCGTAAGCGACAAGCAAGGTTTCAGCAAAACGAATCTTGAAACTTTGTGGTGCAGGCTTCCAGCCTGCATTCTTTTACGTTGCAGCCTGGAAGCCTGCACTACAAAACAATTTGCTTATCGCAGTACTGAAGAATCACTTCAGGTGTATCGCTCAACCGGCCCACGACACACCGGTTCCAGGGCCGAAGCCGTTCCGATGACGTCGGGCCGAAAAGCGTGACATTGGGGATACCTAAAGCGCCCGCGATTTGCGCCGGTCCCGTATCACCCCCGGCAACCAACGCCGCCGACCGGATCATTTCAACCATCTGCAGCAGATCGGTAGAAGGCCCAAGAACGGCTTTCTCGCTTACACAGTCCTTCACGATGCGTTCGCATTCCTCCCGTCTCTTCGGTGGCGGTAAAAAGACGATGCTGCGTCCCTGTTCGGTCAATCGCTTTGCTAAAGTGACAAAATTCTCAACCGGCCAGTCCTTTTTCGGATGGCTGGTAAACGGAATCGCCAGTACGTAACGCTTCCGTTCGATCGATTCGCTCTCCAGCCACTGAGTGATTATTCTGGACGCTGCCGGGTCGGGCGGGAGATGAAAATTCGGCTCTTGGATCGGAATACCGAAGGGCGAAAGCAGGTGCAGATTCCGTTGAACGATATGCGTGTGTTCGGGAAGGTGCGGGATACAATCATTATTCAGCCATCGGCTCAGTTCTTTCGCTTCCCCGGTTCCATGACCGATACGAAGGGGGGCGCGTGTCAGCCAGGCGATCGCAGCGCTTTTCGTATTGCTTTGGACGTCGACGGTTAGGTCGAAGCGGCGTATCCGAAGATGACGGCTTAATTCGTAAACCACGCCCGCTTTTCTTCGCCAGGATGACAGCTCACGCAATCGGCCCCGTGGAAAAATGACGATCTCATCCAGTCCAGGCAGCGTTCGGATCAGGGGCGCGAAATGATCCTGGATCGCCCAGGCGATGTGAGCGTTGGGGAAGCGTTTTCTCAGAGCGTGAAAAACGGGGACGGCGGCGATGCAGTCACCCATCGCCGACAAACGGACCAGAAGGATGCGCTCAATGGATTTCAATCGGTTCCGGATATCAGTTTTCATCACTCAGCGATGTGGATAAATCTCATCTTACGATCCCACACTTTCAATAATCTTTTCTGCACTATCATGATACGGCGTTAAAAAGTGAAAGCAGGGCGAAACTCACTCCTCAGTCAATGCCGGGCCGATTTAAATATTATCGGGAGTGGGATGGATCCACGGTTGGCGGTATGGACGGCGCAGCAGGCGGTTCGCTTCGTCGTCACCGATGATCCTTCCCTTATCGGGATCCCAGGCCAGTTTCCGGCCGGTTTGCAGCGCCATGTTTGCCAGAATACAACTGGTGCTCGAAATGTAGCCTTCTTCGATATTGGAGACCGGTTTACCGCGAGTCTCGATTGCCTGAAGAAAGTCCTTCATGTGTTGGCGAAGCGCGGGAGCGACGTGACGTTCGAGGCCTTTTTCCGTCTTGTCTTCGGGATATTGCTCGTATTCATAAGTGACATCCTTGTGAATCGGTGTTCCTTTGCCTTGGGGGATGAAATCGTAACTCATCACGCTTAACTTGAGCGTGCCTTTCTCTCCGTAGATCGTCGCGCCCCAGGGATACTTGGGATCGGGCGTACTTCCCCACGTGCGGTGCTGCCACACGACGTTCAGATCGTCGTACTCGAACGTCGAGGTCTGCGTGTCGGATATATTCGATATGCTCTTCTTGTCCACGAGGATACCGCCCGACGAGCCAATCCGTTTCGGCCAGCCCAGTTCCATGATCCAGCGCACCATATCGAACATGTGAACGCACATATCGCCGACGATCCCGTTGCTGTACTCCATGAACGCCCGCCAGCGCCTTGGATGCCTCAATGAGTTGTACGGCCGCATCGGAGCCGGACCTGTCCATAGATCGTAATCGAAATGCTCAGGCGGCTGGGAGGCGGGGGGATTCCCGCGAGCGCGCATGTGATAGTAACAGTATATTTCGACTTCTCCGATACGTCCGAGTTTGCCTTCCCGGAGGATCGTGTCGCGGGCTTCGACGAGATGGGGGGTGCTTCGACGCTGCATCCCCACCTGAACGACCCGTTTGTATTTCTTGGCGGCGGCAACCATGGCTTGTCCCTCGATGACGTCGACACTGATCGGCTTCTCGACGTAGACATCGGCCCCGGCCTTCATCGCTTCGATCGCCAGCAGGGCGTGCCAGTGGTCGGGTGTGGAGACTTGAACGATGTCGAGGTCTTCCCGTTCGAGCATCTTTCGGAAATCGCCGTAGCCACGGGGCTTTTTCTTCGAGGCTTGGCGCGAAGCCACGAGATCGATGGCCTCGGACAGCATCTTGCTATCTACATCGCAAAGCGCCACGACCTCGACCGGCGCGACCTGAAGCAGGCGGAGTAAAGCGCTCTTACCGTACCATCCGGAACCGATGAGTCCAACCCGTTTCGATTTGAATTTCGAAAAATCCATCGTGTTACCACTCATGGATGGCAGAATTAAGCCCGCAGCGCTGGTTTGAAGAAATCGACGGCGATCCATAATTTTTTCTCCTATTCAATTACGATTCGGTAATAAGTCAGACCTTGCAGACGAAACGGCAAGATATCGTGTTTCGTCAGCAATTCGATATACTTTCAATTAAGCTTACTTAAAAGTGTTTTCGACTTATTGCCGTTTCGTTTTAGACCTTATATTCCCATTGAAGCGAATTCACTATAGCATAGGGTATCAACGCCTATCCGCTCAAGGCCAAAGCGTAGAACGAATGAAAAGGAGATCATCATGGAGAAGATATTGATTCTGGGATGCAAGCGATCGATGAACGATATTTGTGTTGCGTGTTCCCGATGTTCGGTTGGATTCAATCGGAAAGCCGGTGAGTTTTCCCGTTACGAGGGAACGGACGCCGAAATGATCGGCATTCTCAATTGCGGGGACTGCCCCGGTGGAGCGGTGGTTTCCCGCCTGGTGCAGTTGAAACTTTGGAACGCCCCTTTGAACGAGCAGCCGACGAAAATTCATATCGCCCCCTGTATTCTCAATGGGTGTCCCCACAAGGAGACGCTGATGGAGACGATTAAATCCAAAGCCGGGATCGAGGTCATCGAAGGAACGCATCCGTACAAACCGGATGTCGTTTTCGATTAACTGACGGATCGGCAGTAAGTGAAAGCAGGACGAAATGGATGGGGAGAATCATGAGAATGCTTGCTTCTTACTTCAATCAGACGATGAAAATTGGCGCACTCGCCGTCTGTCTATTTATCACGCAATCGACCGGCGCGGCGGAATCCGGGCGACCTGTGATCCAGGCGAGCGACGTCGTGTTTATGTACTCGGCGGGGGATCCGTCACAGTATGACGCATATCGTGGAACGGTCGTGGGATGGGGAGGCCGCGTGCGGAACGTCGAGCAGGCGGCCGGTTACCGCCAGAAGGTCGATGAGGCCACCCAACGGAAGATGCGGTATTGCGGGAGCGTCGACTTTCTCGTCGATTTCGGGGGATTCATCGATTTCCGGCCCGATACGTTCATGGAAGCTGCCAGCCGCGATCTGGAAGGGAAACCGCTTCGTGTACCCTGGCTGTGGGATCATAAGCATAAAGGGCATCCCGCCTACTGGTTCTGCACCAACAATCCCGACTATCAGGCCTACCTTCGCGATCAAACCAAGCGGGCCTGTCTCGCCCCCATCGAAGGGCTTCACATCGACGACTACAGCGGCAGTTCCGCCTGCTCAGCCTACAATGGAGGCTGCTTCTGCCAATACTGCATGGAAGGGTTCCACGAATACCTCCGAAAGAGTTACGATTCGGAACAATTAAAAGATTTGGGTATCCCCGATATAAAAAATTTTCATTACGGAGAGTTTCTTCAATCGAAAGGATTCACGGCGAAAACGTATAAGTCGCAGCACTCGAAATGCCCCTTGATCGAACCGTTTCAAACGTTCCAAAACCAGCGCATGAAGGAACGCATTTCGGATATATTCGAGTACGCCGAAAAACTGCGCGGGATACCGCTGGTGAGAAGCATCAACTCCAGCGCCTCATCCCCGCGTACCCTCGTTCCCGCGCCGATTATCGATTACTTCTGCGGCGAGGTTCACCAGCACGCCGCCTCGAAAGAAGCGCCGGTCGAATCCGTCTTCGTATACAAAGTGGTTGAGGCGCTCGATCGGAGGCAGACCGCAACGGCATCCGGCCAGGACTGGGCCTGGATCAAAGCCAACGAAAAACCGGGGCTGGTGCGGCTCTGGATCGCGCAAGCCTATGCGTTCGGCAGCGTGTTCATGGTTCCGCATAACCAGTGGTGCTACACCAAGGAACTGGGGACGCATTGGTGGCACGGCAAACAGGAGGATTTCGCTTTCCTCTATCAATTTATTCGGGATAATCGTTCCTTGTTCGACGGCTATCGGTCGTTGGCACCGGTCGCGCTGGTCTACTCCACGTCCGGTTACGGCAAAATCCGAAAAGCCGCTTTTCAACTGACGAAAGCGAACGTACCTTTCGCCTTCATCGTTCTGGGCAATGACGAACTGCCGCTGGAATTATCCGCCGAACGTGCCGCGCCATTCGATTATTTTATTCTTGGAAACGAACGGGCTGAGTCCCGGACTATCGAAAAAGTGAAAAACAGTGATGCGAGGATTTCGGTCTGGAACGATTCGGACGGTCTTCCACCCGGTCTCACCAATCAGATTCAAATAGAAGGCGCGGAAAGCATCCGCGTCTCGTTACGCAACAAACCCGACGATCCAAACGCCCCGGTCGTATGTCACATACTCAATCAGAACTACAACGCGGATCGAGACCGTCTCACTCCCTGCACCGTAACGATCACCCTGTCAAAACGTTTATTGAAGAAAGCAAACTTGAGTAGGCTGGCCCGAACGGCGCGCATTTTCGCCCCTGGAAACAAGGTTTCGGAAACAGCAGTTCGAGAAAGCGACACGGAACTATCGTTCCAAATCGAAAACGTCGGCTTGTGGACGCTCGTTGAATTAGGGAATCAACCATGAAAACGAATCTATCTCTTACCCTCTGCAGGCTAATCGTTGGATTGAGTTTGTTCAGTATTATTTGCTCTGTCCAAGCGGAAAAGAGTAAAGATTCCGAAAAACCATACTTGATGTTTGTCGGTCCTTTTCTTCAAGCCGGAATCATCGGGCCGGGGACAAAGGAAGTTGCTTACCAACTCAGCACCGAGGATGGAAAAACGCCACCCGCCGGACCGAAATTGGAAATCTTGTTTTCAAAAGGAACGATCGTTATCGAAAGCGACCGGGAGGGTATCATTCGTCTACCTTATAGCCTTGAACTGGTCGAAGAAAATCCAACCGTACGAAAACGATACAAAGAAGTATTGAGTTTTGAAGTATGGTTAACAGGTTCTTTTAAAAGCGATTCTTCGAAAAACGTCGAACTTTCATATAAGAATAAACCTTCCATCGAATCGGAAAACATACGGATATGGTATCCAGCGGATCATCACCAGAAAGCCAAAAAACTGATGCCTAAATTAGAGAAACAACGCGATTTCATTCAAAAACAACTTGGCTTGGAACCGATGCCCTGGGGGATCAATTTGATCGAAACCAAGGATCCCAAAGTCAATGATATCACAATACAGGAATTTCCGAGGTGGATCACTTGGTCCTATTCACTGAATGAAATGAATAAAATCAAGTTCGTTCAGACCAATATTCATGAATGGACGGAAGCAACGTTAGACCGGCGTTTGGGATTACATCATGCTGATTCCGAGGGAAGAAACCGTTTCATTCTGGACGGATTGGCCGATTACTTGAAGATTCGATATACCAAAAAGGTTCGTAAGGATTATATGGGTATGCTCGAACCACTTCTCGAGAAAAACGAAATTCAAGTCAATCTGATTGAATCTTTTAAAAGCCTTCATTTCTCGATGACTCCAACGGACGGTCCAATTCGCAAGCAAATTATTAAGCATTCATGGCTGCCCGGATATCCCTTAAGTTTTGTTTTTTGGGAACGATTATGCCGGGAACACGGACGAGACCTGCCCAAGAAATTCATCCAATCCATCCAAAAGAAATCGAAGCGGGATTTCGAATCGTGTATCGAATCATTGGAAAAAATCATCGGAGAACCGATTCGATCCCAACTTGAAAACGTCGATGTGAAATCGGCAATGGATTTGATTCAGGAATATCCCACATTCACACCCTGAAATAAGCCGCCGCGAATTGCCAATCGATGGATCTTGCTTTTCGATCCATCGACGGTATTAACATTTGTTTATTACTGTCCTATCCGCTGGTGGGCAAGGAGCCAGTCGTAGAGTTCGGGATTCTCGTAGGTTTCGGTCCAGGAGTCGTGACCCGCTTCGGGATAGACGGTGAACCGCACGTTCGCGCCCCGCTTCTTCAACGCTTCGACGATCTGCTCGGATTCGCGGATCGGAACGACACTGTCTTTTGCGCCGTGGAAAACCCAAATGGGAAGATGAGCGATTCTTAGGGAAATGACCGGAGCGCTTCCCCCGCCGCAAATCGGGGCGATGGCGGCGAAGCGGTCGGGATAGTCGCTCGCCAGTTTCCAGGTTCCATAGCCACCCATGCTGAGGCCGGTCAAGTAGATGCGGTTTTCGTCGATGGAATAGTTGGAAACGATTTCATCCAGCAAGTTAATCAGCGTTTCGGTATCCCACCACTGCTTCTCAGGGCATTGCGGCGAAAGGATGATGAACTCGCAGTCCGGGTTGTCTTTAACGATCTTTGGAGGACCATGCACAGTGACTTTTTCGATATCATCTCCCCGTTCACCGGCTCCGTGCAGGAAAAAGATCAGTGGCCATTCCTTCTCACCGCTTTCGTAATCAGCCGGGAGAAAGAGCTGGTAATCCGCCGAGACGACTTTGACGATCTCTTTGTTGAACTCGTAGGAGTGCTGGCCCAGTTGGGCTTTCGATCCGGTGGACGCGCAGCCCACCATCAACGGGAGAAGCAGCAGCCACACAGGAAATGAGAATTTTCGCATAACGAACTCCTTTGCATGAGAGAATAAGAATTGGATGGTTCGATTGAAATCACCTGCATTGTACTAAATCGTGTCCGATCGATAAACCCCACTCTGGCTATCGTGAGACGAACAGGCAAATTCGTCTTGACATTTTCATCCATTAACCGTCACAATACCCCTAGCAATGAAATCAATCGGGAGAAATTGGAATGAGAAAGACTCAATCAGGTTTTACGTTAATCGAACTACTCATCGTGGTCGCCATTATCGGGATTCTCGCGGCGATCGCCGTTCCCAATTTTCTGAACGCGCAAGTACGGGCAAAACTGGCTCAGTGTTATGGAAACATGGCGTCGCTGCGGACCGCGATCGGGACCTACCAGGTGGACTGGAACTGGCCGCCGATGGATATGGGGGGCGAAACTGCCTATGGGGAAAGTTACAGGCCATTGACCACCCCCGTCGCATACATTAGCGGTTACGGGGTCGTGACCGATATTTTCCCACCCAAATACACCTCGGACCGCAGTTTCTACGAATACGGCGCGTCGCTGCGGAGAGGCGCTGAGCCGCACACTTCTAACGGTCAGGCTCGTGTGGCCCAGTACAAGGCGGCGGGTGTCTCTTTCGTTGTCATTTCGTCGGGACCGGATTCCGACACCGATTGGCCCTGGACGAATTGGGGCGTCGGACTGCAAGCATTGAATAATCCAAGTACCGCCGGAGGAAATGCGGATGGCGGCTGCTTCTACAACACCAGCAACGGCCTGGCATCCAACGGCGATATCGTCGGTACCAGCGCAAAAATCTATCAGTGAAAGCAGGGTTTAGGGGTTAGGGTATAGGGTTTAATCCCTTATTAGTTAAATCGATCGCGAAACTGTCATAAAATCAAATATCAGAGGCCCAATCCCCTCTCCCTCTGGGAGAGGGCTAGGGTGAGGGTGGCATTGCAAAAGCGTATCGATGATTATAAAACTCTTTCAATTGTCAGAACAAAAGACCCTAAACCCTAGACCCTAAACCCTGTTTGGTACCGGCTGCGCTGGATAAGAATTAAAGGTTCAATAATGAAAAAAGCAGTTCCAAACACTCAAACGTTGATTCGGGCGTTTACCGTCATCGCCAAACGCATCGATAAAATCGAGAAAGATAACTATTATTTAAAAATAGTGATTGCCGCTATGATCGTGATTTCGATCGGTGTGTATTCCTCTGGATTCTTTATCTCAAATTCAAACTCACACTCAGCGACCTCCCTGATCGTCCAGAACGGTAAGGGAAATTCGATTGCCCGGATCGAGTTCGATGACAGTGGCCATCCAATTCTCTCAATCGACGGAGAAAACGGTGAACCTCCATTACGTTTCGCCATGACCGACGAGGGATCGACAGCGCTTCGCCAGCGCGCTGGGAACGAAGTTTACGCCGATACTGGTCCAGCGAACGAACCTTCCTCGACAATGTCACTCTCGGAAGACCGGCTCGATTTTTCTCGAATGTTTTCATTCAGCCTTTTGGCGGATAAATCCTGGACGAATACCTACGATACCAATGACAGGAAACAGGCATCGACCGTCAAGAATCGAGATGGATCGATTTGGAAAACGTTCCAGTTTTCATACACCGGACATGACTTGTTGACGTCGATCGTCGTGTTGAACGCAACCGGGGAATTCGATGAACAATGGCAGTTCTCTTACGACGAAGCCGGAAACCGCATCGAAATAGATCGTTGTGACGACGATGAAATCGTTCTTGAAAAATGGATTAGGACATCCGGCCCCGGCGGGAATGAAAACGCATGGAAACCGGTTCTCGATTGATCTGTTTTTTTTCCAGCACCGGTCCCAACGACACGATTTCTTGAATCGCACAAGCAAGGAGCGAATGATGGCAGGGAAAACGATACTCATCGTCGATGACGAGGTGGAACTGCGGGAAAACCTGCAAGACCTTCTGGAATTCAAAGGTTTCAATGTCCTCGCCTATCCGAACGCCGAAGATGCTTTGGCCGAGTTCGATTCCCTCCAACCCGACGCCGCCCTCCTGGATATCCAGCTGCCCGGTATCGACGGTTTGGAACTGCTCCAGCGGATCAGGAAGAAACGCCCCGATCTGCCGGTCGCGATGGTGAGCGCCTCGTCGGTCCGGGGCGTCCTGGCCCAGGCGGAGGAATACGGTGCGAACTTAACCATTGTCAAGCCGTATTCGTCCCAGGAAATGCTCAACGCCATAGAACAATTGCTGGCTTAGTCCAGCCCGATGCGAATCACGATGGACAAAAAACAAACCATTCTCATCGTCGATGATGAAGACGACATTCGTGAAAACCTTCACGATTTCATCGAATTCAAAGGATACCATGTCCTCGAAGCGGGTAACGGACTTAAGGCGCTCACACTGCTCGGATCCGAAAAACCCGACCTGATCGTCAGCGATCTGATGATGCCGGAAATGGGAGGCCTGGAATTTCTCCAGGAACTGCCCAAGAAGAACATCGACATTCCCGTCGTCATCATGACCGCGTTTGGAACGATGGAATATGCCATCGACGCGATGAAAAACGGCGCGGCGGATTTCCTGACCAAACCCATCGACCTCAATTACATGACCACCGTCATCTCACGGGTTCTGGCACGAAACGCGATGGAACAAAAGGTCAAGGAGCAGCAGCGGCAACTGGACGACGACTTGCGCCACGCCGCCGTGATCCAGGAATGTCTTCTGCCCAAACCGGTCGACACACCTCACCTCTCCATCCAATACTGCTATCAACCCTTCATCGCGATCGGGGGGGACTACCTGACGGTGCATCGATACAGCGAACGGGAATTGGCCGTTGCTGTGTATGACGTCAGCGGACACGGCGTTTCGGCAGCGCTGACCGCCAACCTGGTTCACAATCAACTCCAACAACGGCTGGCCGAACACCGCCCCCCCTCGAACGTCATCCATCTTCTCAATCGGTTTATCACGGATCAGATCGGAAAAACCAGCATGTTTCTCACGATTGTCATCGCCGCCATCGACATGGATGAAGGCGTGATGACGGTGACGAACGCCGGGCATCCCGATCTGTTTCTCTGGCGCAATCAAGACAAACGAATGGATACGATCGGTTCCCACGTTCCACCCGTTGGATTCAGTTCGAAAATTTTAGGCGACAAAAACGAAACCACGACGGATCTTTCTTCCGGCGACCGGATCGTCTTCTATACCGACGGATTTATCGAAGCTCGGAATACCGAAGGCACACTCCTGAGCACCAAAGGACTTCAAGCCATCGTCGAAGAACATGCCTGCCTGCGTCCGGACGACTTTCTTTCCAATACGTTCGATGCCGTCACCCGCTACCATTCCGGCGATCCGGACGACGATATGACACTGGTTGTTGTGGATATCAAATAAACAATACTCGAACAGGAGAACAGTCCAATGCCGATTCACATTAAAACCGAATCTGCTGTCACCATCATCCAACCGGAAGGTCATATCGACGCCGCACTTATACAGGAATTCTCCGCTTGCATGACCCGGGAGATTCGCGAGAAGGGCGCGCGTAAAATGCTTGTCGATCTCTCACTCACCGACTATATGAGCAGTGCCAGTCTGGGAGCCATCCTCGACGCGCACAAACTCATTCTCTCCGAGGGGGGTGAACTGGCGTTATGCTCGCCGAACAAGCAAGTCACCGAATTGTTGGAAATCGTCCAAATGAGGAAACTCTTCTCCATCTATAAAACCGAGTTCGAAGCACTGGATGCCTTGATCGATTAATCTGTTCTACACCTCACTCTGCGAAACACTTCGATTTTTAGCCTTTCCATTTTATCCTGAATACATTCACTTTAACTTTTTTTCCCTTCCCCTTCCCTTTATGAAGAGGAAATATGATAGAATACAGTGAGTGTTAGAGGAATGACTCACGCGATAAAAACCCGTGAGGTCCCAGAAGAGAAGGATAAAACATTATGGCTGAAATTATGATCGATCCGATAACCAGGATAGAAGGCCATCTGGCTATCCGCGTGGAAACCGAAGCCAACCGGGTCACGAAAGCGTACAGTTCCGGTGAGATGTTCCGTGGCTTCGAGGTGATCCTGCGGGGGCGCGATCCTCTGGACGCTCAGCAGATCACCCAGCGTATATGCGGCGTCTGCCCCATCTCACACGGCACGGCGTCGATCCTGGCGCAGGACGACGCTTACGGGATCACCCCTCCACGAAACGGACGGTTGGCGAGAAATCTGATCCTCGGTGCCAATTACATCCAATCTCACATTATCCATTTCTATCACTTGTCGGCGCTCGATTTCGTCGATATCGCCGCCATTACAAAATACACCGGAAACGATCCGGCATTGAGCGGGCTGAAGGATTGGGTGGTTTCGCAGGTCTCCTCGAACGTTCTATATCCCGCCGCGCCGTTTCTTCCCCGTTATGAAGGGAATTATATCGAAGACACCGACATCAATATCGGTGCGATCAAACATTATTTAGACGCACTGGATATGCGCGCGCTCGCTCAGGAGGCCGCCGCGTTCTTTTGTGGAAAAGTTCCACACGCCACTGCCCTGGTTCCGGGCGGTGTGACGGAAAAGGTGACGGCGAATCAGATCGCTGCGTATCAATCAAAGATGAAAAAGCTTCAAACCTTCATCGATACTTGCTATATCCCCGAT
>CAZSIZ010000119.1:6865-17212 GCA_964606645.1 uncultured bacterium | reverse complement strand
GATCAACGCCGGGATACACGGCTTTGCCGCCGTTCAATGCCGCGCTCATCTTGAAGAGCTGCTGCGTTATAAGCCGGACGTCGTGGTCTTCGCGCCGGGGTATAACGACCGGCGGTATTTAGTCATCCGGCCGGCGGATTCGGACCAGTCGTTTCGATGGATCGCGCGGGGCCGCCGCGTGGTCGATGTCTTACAATGGAGCAACGTCTTTTTCGGTTTGATGACCGAGGTAGGGACAAAAAAACTGAAAGCCTTGGAAGAGAATCCTCCCGGACTGAACGAAGTGACGGTGCGTGTTCCCGAAGATTCGTTCAAGGTCGAGTTGAAACGGGCCTCGTCGATCTGCAAAGAAAACGGAATTAAACTCATCTTCCTGAAAGTGTATCAGGAACCCGGCGCGTTCGGCTTGGTGGAGAAGGCCGCGCGGCTGTACGAACTCGGTGATCTGCGCGAGGCGGTGGAGACGATCGAAGAGGCCTTGAACACGATCCCAGACCGGTCTTACTCCATGAGCCGCTACTATCTGGGGCTGTGCTACAGGAAATTGGGTGATGAAGCCAAAGCGAAAGAGGCGTTTGCCAATCATCGGCCATTGGGATCGATTTTCGGCGAGAGCGTCCTGCGAAGCCAGCATTCCTACTTTTCCATTTTCGACGAAGTGGCAAAGGAACACAATATTCCGATTGTGGACGGGCGCGAGGCGATTGTGGGGGATATCGAAGGTGCTTATGAAGCGGATGAGGCTTTTCGCCGCGAGTTCATCGACGAATGTCATTACACGCCCCAAGGCCATTTCCGAATGGGCAAGGCGTTAGCTAATTTGATTTGGGAAATGAACCAAGAATAATCGACGAAACGACTAGAAGTTTTGCAGGATGGGTTACGCTTTTCGATCCATCGAGTTGACTTGTTGACCTACCCGCTCATGGTCGTTGGGATGTGTGAGGGGATGAAACAAATGGTGGGTCAAAAATCGTGACCCACCCTACCTTGCTTTTACCGGATCATCAGAGAAACAAAATGGCGAAATCCAAATCGGTTGTCAAAGTTGGGAAAATCCAGGAGCGTATTCTGCTGATTCGCGGGGAGAAAGTTATCATAGATGCTGACTTGGCCGAGGCTTATGGCGTTTCGACCAAAGCCCTGAATCAGGCGGTGAGCCGTAACAAAGACCGGTTTCCATCCGATTTCATGTTCCAACTTACCAAGGAGGAGAAACATGAGGTGGTCACAAATTGTGACCACCTTCAAAATCGCAAGTTCTCGCCGGTTAACCCTCGCGCATTCACCGAACATGGAGTCATTATGGCGGCCAGCGTGTTGAACTCTCCTAGGGCGATTGAGGTCAGCGTCTTCGTTGTCCGTGCTTTTGTTCAACTTCGAAAAACGATAGCTCAGAATAAAGAATTAACGCATAAGATTACCCAATTGGAAAGAAAGATCGGCGATCATGATGAGCAGATCGTGGCTTTGGTTGAGGCAATCAAACAACTGATGAATCCAAAACCACCCCCAAAAACCAAGCGCATTGGTTTCAACACGGAATGATCCGTACAACGTATGATCTTGGAATTCACTTCGAGGTTGAAACTTGCCAACGACAACGATAGAGATCGACGAATGCCATTACACCCCCCAAGGACATTTCCGCATGGACAAGGCGTTAGCGGATTTGATTTGGGAAATGAACCATGAATAATCGACGAAACGGCAAAAAGCTCCCCCCTAATCCCTTCTAAAATATTTCCTTTTTCATCAAGTATAACTTAACCTCACCAAACCGTGTTATAATGAAGAGGTTATGACATTATTATTATCCGAAGCCAAACACCAGTTTCTTCGCACCTTGGAAACCACCGAACGCCGTTCGACTCACACCGTCTCCAACTACGGCCGGGACCTCACCTTTCTCCAGAATTATTTAGCCGATTCGGGATATCCTGCAGTTGAAGGAAAGGATGACTATACCGTCGATACGCTTGACACATTGGCGCTGCGTGGTTTCATCACGTATTTGTACGATCGGGGTAACAGCCCGCGAACCATCAACCGCCGCCTTTCCAGTTTGCGTTCGTTTTTCGGTTATTTACTTCGCCGGGGGGCAATCGATACCGATCCCAGCGCGTCGATTCAATTATTGAAAGAGAAAAAACGACTCCCTGTTTTTCTCGATCAACAACAGGCTCAGGAATTGGTCGAATGCCCGGATGAACGATCCGCCGTTGATAAGGCACTGGAGATTCGCGACCGCGCCATCCTGGAAACCTTATATTCAACGGGCATGAGAGTCGGTTCGCTGGCGCGGCTCAACCTGCCGGATATCGACACACAAAGCGGAATCGTTCGCATCAGGACAAAAGGAGGTAAAGAGCAGACCTTGCCGTTGAATAAATCCGCCATCGATGCACTGAATGAGTATCTCACGATTCGCGGCGGCCTTCTGAGCCGCCCGACACGTTCCCGCCATCCCAAAGATCCGAACGCCATTTTTCTGAACCAACACGGTGGGCGGTTGACACCCCGTGGTATTCAACTGCGGTTCAAGCGTTATTCAGCCTCTTTAGGGCTGGGAAAGACCACCCCTCATACGTTGCGCCATTCCTGCGCGACTCATCTGTTGGAAAACGGGGCCGATCTGCGTTTCGTACAAGAAATTCTGGGACACAGCAGCCTCGCCACGACTCAGCAATACACCCACGTCACGATGAGCCACATTCAGGAATCCTATCGAAACGCGCATCCCAAATCGGGGAAAAAATAAACCAGTAAATAATTCCCATACCCTCCCTTCACCACTTCAAAAAACCGATCTGTTACTTTCTAACAAAAATGCTTCGGAAGCCGTGAAGAACGGAACGGAAATATGATAGGATTCTATCTGAAAATACCTTTCACGCAGGATCACTGGGAGAAAACCATGAACGTGAATCGACGGGAATTTATGCAAGTTTCAAGCCTGGGTGCGTTGAGTCTGGCAGGATCGCCGGTCTCCTGGAGCAAAGAGAAGCGTCCGCCGAATATTCTTTTCATCATGCTGGACGAGCTCGGTTATTACGAGCTGTCCTGTATGGGCCATTCGATAATGGAAACGCCCAATATCGATCAGCTGGCGAAGGAAGGAATGCGGTTTACCCAATTACTCGCGGGTGGGCCAGTTTGCGCGCCGACGCGCTGCTGTCTGATGACCGGGAAACATCTGGGCCACGCGACAGTGCGGGAAAACGCCGGACACAACTCGATCCTGGCCAACGAAACGACCGTTGCCAGCGTTCTGAAAAAGGCCGGATACGCGACCGGCGGCTTCGGCAAATGGGGATTGGGCGGACGCGGAACCGAAGGCGTTCCCGAAACACACGGATTCGACACCTTCTTCGGTTATTACGATCAGGTCCACGCGCATACGTTCTTCCCCGAATACTTGATCCGCAACAGTGAAGAGGTTCCATTGGAAGGAAACGACGGCGCGCTCTACGAAGGGAAAACCTTTTCCCAGCACGTGATTTTCGACGAGTCGGTCAAGTTCATTCGTGAGAACAAGGATCGCCCGTTCTTTTGCTACTGTCCCTGGACCCCTCCGCACGGTCTCTGGGGATTGCCGGACGACGAGCCTTCGTACCTCAAGTACAAAGGGAAGCAATGGGACGCCGGTTCCAGCATGAAAAAAGACGATGCGAACCGGTACGCCGCGATGGTCAATATGGTCGACCGGCAGATCGGTCAATTGATGGATTTGCTGAAAGATTTGAAGATCGACGATAACACGATCGTCTTCGTCTGCGGGGATAATGGAGGAAATTTGTATTTCAAGAATGAAACCCATCCCCACGGATTCTTCGGCCCCAACCTCGATCCCAAAACGGGGAAAGTGTTTCGCGGGCAAAAAGGAACGCTCTACGAAGGCGGGCTGCGAATTCCCTTCATCGCTCACTGGCCGGGGAAGATCGAGGCTGGGACGGTCAACCATCATCTCGGCTATTTCCCGGATATCATGCCGACGCTGACGGAACTCGCCGGTCTCTCCTGTCCGGACGATATCGACGGTCTCTCGATCGTTCCAACCCTTTTCGGCGAAAAAAAGGTCTCTCGAAAACAACAGCAGCACGAATTCCTCTACTGGGAATTTCGCGGCCAGACCGCCGTTCGCTGGAAAAACTGGAAAGCGGTCAAACCTCGAAAAGGGGATTGGGAACTGTACGATCTGGGTCGGGATATTGAAGAAAAACAGAACGTTGCCGGAGAAGCACCGGATGTATTAACCAAAATGAAACAGTTCGCTGAGGAGTCACACAAACCGCACATCAAAGGGAAAATTCTCGATGAAGCGTTGTGTATGAAAGACCACAATAATACGAAAAATCCCAAACCGTGGGAAAAACGCCTGAAAAATTAATTCCAAGGATCGAGATAATGACTGACAAACAATCACCGATGAAACGCCGCCAATTTCTGCAAACCGTGAGCCATTGTGTCGCCGCACCGGTCGTATTGACTGGCGCTGCAACGCTAGACGCGAGCGCCAAAAGCGCCGGTAACGGAAAACGTCCAAACATCGTATGGATCGTCGTCGAGGATATGTCGCCTCATTTCGGCTGTTACGGCGAGACCACGATCCAAACGCCGAACGTCGACCGGCTGGCGGCTGAGGGAACGAAATTTGAGAGTGCCTTCGTCACTGCGCCGGTCTGTTCGCCGTGCCGCTCGGCGCTGATTACCGGGATGTACCAGACCAGCATCGGCGCGCACCAGCACCGCTCCGGCCGCGGGATGGAGAAGATTCATCTCCCCGCGAACGTGTCGCTCGTTCCGGCGATGTTTCAAAAGGCCGGTTACTACACCTGTAACGGATTTTGGCCCGGTGCGAAAAACCGCCGAGGGAAGACCGATTACAACTTCGAGTTCGATCGAACGAACTACGATGGTGGTAACTGGTCTGGACGAAAACCCGGTCAGCCGTTCTTCGCGCAGATCCAGCTCAAAGGCGGAAAGGGACGAACGAAAAAGACGCCGAATCCGATCGATCCCGCCAAGGTCGAACTGCCGCCGCATTATCCCGACGATCCCGTCATTCGCGACGATTGGGCGCAGTACCTGAACGCCGCGATGAACACCGACATCGAAGTCGGGCAGATCGTTCAGCGTCTTAAAGACGAAGGGATCGATGATAACACCTACATCTTTTTCATCACCGATCACGGGATCAGCCACGCGCGTGGCAAACAGTTTCTCTACGAAGAGGGCATCCACGTGCCGCTGATCGTGCGCGGTCCCGGACTCAAAGCCGGAACGATTCGCAAGGACTTAGTCGAGCATATCGATCTCGCCGCCACATCGCTCGCCCTCGCGGGGATCGATATCCCGAAAACCATGCAGGGGCGTGATTTCTTTGGGAAAAACTACAAACCGCGTGATTTTATCGTCTCCGCCCGCGACCGCTGCGATGAAACCGTCGATCGTATCCGCTGCGTGCGCACCGAGCGTTATAAGTACATTCGTAATTTTTATCCCGAACGTCCCTACTTGCAGCCCTGCGCCTATAAAGACAAGAAAGTGATTTTGAAAACGATGCGGCGGCTTCACGAGGGAGGAAAACTGAACCGGGTTCAATCGCTGATTATGGCAGAAACACGTCCACCGGAAGAGTTGTACGACCTGCAAAACGATCCCTGGGAATTTCACAATCTCGCCGACGATTCCAGTCATCAGCGGCGATTGAAACGATTACGCCGCACCCTCGACCATTGGATCGAGCGAACGGGCGATCAAGGCCAGAACCCCGAACCGGCGGCCATGTACGACAGTGACATGAAAGTCTACGTTGACGGCATCCGAAAGCGCGGCGGCAATGTATGGAGCGCACATGCCAAACTGATCGAAGACAACATCGCCTTGATGAAAAAGTGGGCCGCCGAAGGAAAATAATGGAGCGGGATGAATCGAGATCGAGGAAGAATTCGGAGGCATTCGATGAAACATTTTCTATTCATAGGTTGTTTTATGCTGTTATTGGCTGCCAATGTTATACCTGCAGATACGGCATCCCGTTTTACGAGCGATTTTCCTGATGACACCGAACGGGTGTGGGCGGGGCCGGAGTATTGGGCCAACCCGATGGAAGACTGGCGGATAACCCAGGGACGGTTGGAATGTATTTCCGGCGGAGGCAACCGCAACGTTCACATTTTGACGCGCGAACTTTCGGACGGCCCGGGTGATTTCCGCATCGGTGTTCGGCTGGGATTGCTCGACAGTGGGAAGAATCCGGGTTCGGTGGGTTTCCGAGTCGGGATTCAAGACCAGATCGATGATTACCGCGCCCGTTGTTTCCGTGGAACCGGAATCGAAGCCGGGATCACGACCGATGGCAAACTGTTTATCCAGAATCAGTCCCAGAATATAAAAAATCAACCTTCCCTGAAAGACGTTCAACTCGAATTGACCGGGAAGCAATCGGGAAGCAGCTACCGCCTGACGCTTACGGCCACCGACCGAACCACGGGTAAGCGAATCGATTCCATCGTCAACGATCGCATCAAACCGGAACGGCTGGTCGGCAACATTTCCATCGTAAACAACCACGCCCCGAAACTGAAACAGGGACCGCGTTTTTGGTTCACCGACTGGACGATTGAAGGCGGCAAAATCGTAGCGCATGAGGATCACGCCTTCGGCCCAATTCTCTGGTCGATGCACACGTTCAGCCGGGGCGTGATGAAAATGACGGCGCAGATGCCCCCTGTCGGGAAGAACGATTCTCAAACCGTTACGTTGCAGATTAAACGAAATGAAAAGTGGTTCGCAATCGGGAAAGCCGCCATCGATCCCGATGCCCGTACCGCTACGTTTCGTATTGAGAACTGGGACGATACGAAAGACACGCCCTACAGGCTTGTTTATTCCCTCAAAGATGGCAGTGGAAAAATTCGTGATTACGACTGGACGGGAACAGTTCGTAAAGACCCTCTCGATCGAGACGAACTTGTTGTTGCCGGTTTTACGGGCCAGACGGATTACGGATTTCCTCATTTGACCATGCTCCGAAACCTGTCCATTCAAAATCCCGATATGCTGTTTTTTTCCGGGGACCAAATTTATGAAAGCGTTGGCGGGTACGGCATCATCCGCACACCCGCTGACCGCTCGATCCTCAATTACCTCCGCAAGTTCTACATGTTCGGCTGGGCGTTCGGGGATTTGATGCGCGACCGAATTACGATATGCCTTCCCGACGATCACGATGTCTATCAAGGCAATATTTGGGGCAACGGGGGAAATCCCGTGCCGATGAAAGATCATGATGCCGGGGGATACGCTCAGCCCGCGCAGATGGTGAACGCCGTCCACCGCACGCAAACGTCCCATCATCCCGACGTCTACGATCCAACGCCCATCCAGCAGGACATCAGCGTTTTTTACGGCGATATGATCTACGGCGGAATCAGTTTCGCCATGATTGCCGACCGGATGTTCAAGTCGGGGCCAAAAGGAACGGTTGCCACCTGGCCGGGTCGCCCCGATCACGTGAAAGATCCCGCAATCGATATCGCATCGCTCGATAAATCCGGCTTGACGCTGCTGGGCGAACGCCAATTAAAATTCCTCCACGAATGGGCGGCGGACTGGAAAGGCGCAATCATGAAATGCGTCTTAAGCCAGACAATTTTCTGCAACCTCGCCACCCATCACGGGGGAAACTTATCCATGCGGCTATACGCCGATCTCGATTCCAACGGATGGCCCCAAAGCGGCCGGAACCAAGCCGTCGACGCGATCCGGCGGGGATTTGCATTGCATCTGGCGGGCGATCAACATCTGCCTTCGCTCGTATGCTACGGTGTCGATGAGTTTCAAGACGCCTGCTGGTCGTTCTGCGTTCCGGCGGTGTCGGTGGGGTATCCGCGCAGTTGGTGGCCCGACAAATTGAGGATTCCACCCGTAAACCGCCCGGCTCACAACCTGCCCAACACCGGCGATTACAACGACTGTCTGGGAAATTTCGTTTCGGTTTACGCGATCGGCAACCCGAAGGAAAAACTGCGAAGAGATAGCCGAGTCAATATGCTCCACGACAAATCGTCTGGATACGGGATTGTCCGCTTCGACAAACCGTCACGCGAGATTACGATGGAAGCGTGGCGATTGATCGTCGACGCGGCTATCGCCACTGCAAGCGGTCAGTTTCCTGGATGGCCGAAGACGATCTCCATGATGGATAACTACGGACGTAAAGCCGCCGCGTGGCTTCCGGAAATCAAGGTCTCCGGGATGACCGATCCCGTTGTCCAGGTGATTGATGAAACTAACGGTGAAATCGTTTACACCCTGCGCATCAAAGGCACGGTGTT
Organism: uncultured bacterium; assembly: GCA_964606645.1. Taxonomy (GTDB): domain Bacteria; phylum Hinthialibacterota; class Hinthialibacteria; order Hinthialibacterales; family Hinthialibacteraceae; genus CAZSIZ01. The sequence goes on along the minus strand of CAZSIZ010000119.1, from coordinate 8,870 downwards.
TCGCCCCAAAGTTTTTAAGAAGGGAACGTATACGATTCAAATCGGGGAACAATCTACCGATATGATGAAAACGTACAGAGGAGTGAAAAGTCTGTCTGCGAATGACAAGAAAGTTCTCAACGTAAAATTCAATTAAGCCAACTGGAATCCGACAGCCATTTTTATGAAAATTATCCCCAAAGGTGAATATCAATGAAAAAACGTCTATGGATCCTCCCCGTTATTCCCGCTCTCTTTGTTATGATTTTTGTCGTAAACGCGATCTCCGGTGTGAAAGACATTCCATTCATGCAGGAATATCACGAACCGTATCCCATCCCGCAAGCACAGGATGTTCGTTCGGTTGTGGCCGATCGAACCGGTCGTGTCTGGGCAGCGACAAAGTCCGGCTTATATGTATTAAAAAACAAAAAATGGACCTTCGTATCCGGCGTGACGGATGGACCGCTCTACGATTTATTTCTCGATGGGGAGGACGCGGTTTGGGTGGCGGCGTGGGATGGTTTGTACTGCGTTCGGGGAGACCGCGCGGAGAAAATCCCAGGGGTGGACGGCCCGATTGCCGTGATCGGTCCAACAGAGAACGGATTCATCGCGATCGGCCCGGATGCTTCCTGGCAAGGGCGAAACCGCTCGTGGAAACGTATTAAAAGCGAATGGCCGCGCAATGCACGGGACATCAAACTCGGTCCGGCGGGAAATGTGTGGATCGCTACTGGATTGGGATTGTACCGCATGAGTTCAGGTGGTGTTCGTCATTTCTATCTCGACGATCTTTTATTCTCATCCGATTTAAACGCATTGGCCTTTGCACCCGATGGGCGTTTATGGATCGGTGCCTTGGGTGGGATCGATGTCTTTGAAAACGGGGCGTTGATTCGCCACATTTCCGGGGAAGACGGTCTGCCGAATTACAACGTGCGTTCGCTAACGTTCGCGCCGGATGGTACGCTCTGGGTGGGAACGGCGTTGGGCGTTGCAATTTTCGATGGCGAGCAATGGTCGCTGCACCACAGCCGACGCTGGCTGCTGAGCGACGACGTGCGCGATATCACCATCGACCGGGAAGGTACGGCCTGGATTGCGACAAGCCGTGGTGTCAGCGCCATCAAACGCCGCTCGATGACCTTGGCCCAGAAAGCGGCTTACTATCATGAAATTCTGCTTAAGCGCCACGTCCGTTCACCCTGGATCGTGGAGAAATGTCTGTTCCCCGATCCAGCCAACCATCAAGTATTCAAGCCACAGGACGACGACAACGACGGTCAGTACACCAGCATGTACCTCGTCATGGAAAGCATGAGGTACGCGGTAACGAAAGACCCGGCCGCCAAGGAACTCGCTGATAAAGCGTACGATACCCTGGAGTTCTTGCAGACAGTCACGGAAACCGATGGCTTCATAGCGCGAACGGTGATCCCCAGCGATTGGAAAGCGATGGCCGATTCCAATGAAGATATCCCACCACAAACAGCCGCCGAACGGCGCGTGCGTGATCCAAGATACAAGCAGGTGGAAAAGCGATGGCGCTTGTCGGCGGACAAGAAATGGCGCTGGAAAGGGGATACCAGTTCAGACGAAATCACTGGACACTTTTTCGGTTATCTCTTTTATTACGACTTGGCGGCGGACGCGGAACGGAAAGAACGTGTTCGACAACTGGTGCGAAGGATCATGGATTACATCATCGATGGCGGGTACGTCCTGCGCGATACGGACGGCCGGGCGACGCGCTGGGGCGTCTGGTCGCCGGAAAAGCTGAATCACGACCCCGACTGGCGCTCGGAAAAGCCGATCAATTCGTTCGAGATACTCTCCTTCCTCAAAGCAACGTATCACATTACCGGCGATGAGAAATACCAGCGGGAGTACATGACGTTAATCGAAAAGCACGGTTACGCCGAAAATTGCCGCAGACCGAAAAACTACGGACGCTCGGAACGCACGTATATCGACGACGAACTGCTGGCGCTGGCGGCTCCCGGCTTATTGCTATACGAAGACA
>CAZSIZ010000119.1:0-6855 GCA_964606645.1 uncultured bacterium | reverse complement strand
GTGCTGCGGACGATCTACATGGAAGGTTTGACCTGGGCTTTCCGCACGGTCGAGAACGACTGGAACCCCTATTTTAATTTTACATTCGGTTTAATCGGCGGCAAGAATTTTCAATTGGATCAGAGCATCGAGTTCCTTCGGGATCAGCCGTTGGACCTGGTTCAATGGACCGTCGATAGCTCGAAGCGGGAGGATTTGAGCCTGGTTCGTTTCCCGATGCTTGAGCCGCTTCAGACGAGCCGGATGCTGCCACCCAGCGAACGCGGCGTCATGCGATGGGACAAAAATCCATGGAACACTATCTCCGGCGACTTTCACGATTCAAGCGGCCGCCTGGAAAGTTGCGGCGTGTTTTGGCTGCTGCCCTATTGGATGGGGAGGTATTACGAATACATCGATGCACCGGAATAATCCGAAAAGAACTTATTCCTTGGAAACATAAACTGTCACCTGGGCTCCGATTCCGAGCCTCGTATGCCGGGCCGCGCTGCCTTCCCGGACGGCGATCTCCAACCGATCATAGCCATCGAACACGGCCAGCAGTTCACCCGGTTCCTTCTCCCCGTAGGCCCGTGACAATCCCTCGATACGTTCCTCGTTCCAGGACACGGATACCCGGTTTTCAGCACCGCCATTGGCTGTCATCCACTCCCCAAACGTCTTGAGGTCGAGGTTCGTTACAAGATTGCCGAATCGGTCGATGTACTGAATTCGGCAGACGATTTCGTTCGGTGAAACCTGAAGCGCGGGAAGCGTAAGCCGCACCGGATCGTCGATCGATTCGCCCATTTCCGAAAGCGGAACGCCGCTCGCCAGATACGCGCTGACGGGCGCGAATATATCCCGCCCGTGAAACGTATGGCTGACTTTGTCCATCCAATAACGCCGATTCGTTGCATGGACGATTGTCGTTTTTCCTTCCCCGTCGAAAATCGGCGTGAGAAGCCCGTTGTCCGGCGCAACGAAAAAATGCCCGGCACTCTCGACGGCGAGCGCCCGCCGGTCCGTCCCGACGCCCGGATCGGTCACACACAAATGAACCGTTCCCACAGGGAAGTACCCAAACGACCACTCATTCAAAAAAGCAGCCGCCTCAAGAGAAAAGGGCGGCAGATCGTGAGAGATATCGATGACACGCGCATCGGGAGCGACTTGCAGCATCACCCCTTTCATCACGCCCACGAAACCGTCCGCTTGTCCGAAATCCGTCAGCAGCGTAACGATCGGTTGGCGGTGTTTCAGTGTTTTCTCGAAACAGTCGGAAAAGGTTTTCGGTTCATCATTCATGGGCTGCGTGCTTTTCGTGTTCGATCATTCGGGGGCTTTCCGCTGCCACCGGCAACGTCATGATAATTTGGGTACCTTCCCCCGGTTCGCTCTGGGCGCTCAGGGTTCCTTCCTGTTCGCGCACGATCCGGTCGACCGTCATCAATCCCAGCCCGGTTCCATTCGGTTTGGTGGTGAAATACGCTTCGAAAATATGTGGAAGGTCATCGGAATCGATCCCTTCGCCGGTGTCGGAGAAGATAAGCGTGACTCGATCGTCTTCACGGGTCATTTGGATCAGCACTTCGCTCGGTTTGTCCGCCCGTTGTTCGCTGGATTGAGACATGATGCCTTCGATGGCGTTGCGCAAAATGTTGATGACCGCCTGTTTCATCTGGGCTTCATCGGTATCGATATACGGCCACTTCCCTTCTTCGTGTAATGCAACCTCGATCCCGTTCTCCCGGAATTCCGGCTCCATCAAAGTCAGCGTATCCGTGATGAGAGTATACAGATTGACGAGACGTTTTTTCGGTTTCGACGGACGGACGGAAGAAAGGAACGATTCGATCACGTCGTTCAGCCGTTGGATTTCGGTGGAAAGCACGTTCAGCGTTTCATCGGTCTCATCATCGCTGACATCTTTCTGTTCGATCTGCCGTTTGAGCAGTTGGAGGTGAATGGAGAGCGAGTTGAGGGGATTGCGGATTTCGTGCGACATCCCGGCGGTCAGGGTGGTCAGCGCCGCCAGTTTTTCCGCATCGCGCAGTTGCTGCTCCCGGTTTTTATGGTCGGTTTCATCGACGAACAGGAACAGGCTGCCGACCCGTTCTTCGTGGTTTGCCAGAGGAACCATATTCACTTGGATAAAACGTTTTCCTTCGGATTGGGTGAGGGCGTACTCGCGTCCAAGAATCGGCTCGGAACTTTCGATACACTCCTGGCAGAAACGAAGCAATCCGGGGTGGTCGAGCACTTCTCCGAACGGCAGATCGGGAGTGGCCGATCCGTCTCCCAGGCCGAGAATCGTCCGGGCGGATCGGTTGATGTACTCCACCATTTCGTCTTTGCCGAGGACGATCATTCCTTCGATCATGCTGTCGAATATGAGAATGAGCAGGTCCCGTTCCTGGACGATCTCCATCATGTAATCGACAATACGTTCTTTGTCGATCTTTTCCGCCCGGTCCAGCAGCCGCTTCAAAAATCCACTCTTCATCATTCCACCCGGTAAGCAGTTGAATTCCAATCATTATCATACTTGAATCGCGAAAATCTGGTAGCATAATGAAGAACAAGTTTTGTTCTAATGATACGGCATCTTTTTTAGAATAGTTTTCTATCGTCTGGGATACAATGAGTTGTTTTTACTAGAAAATCAAAAGGAAAAAGAGAGGATTTAGTTATAATGAAAAAGTATCAAGCCATTTTTTTATTGGTCCTGTTTGCGTCGATTATAATGCCTGCTGTCGGTTTTGCTCAGGAAGTGACTGTGCTCGATGACTTCGAGTACGACGATCCCGCCGAAATCTTCGATCTCTATTCGAATAGCGGATGGAAGGGAACTGGCGAGGCCTATATCTCGGACGACGGACACGACGGAACTCATTCGATGGAGCTGTACATGATGTTCGATGGCGGCGAATGGGGCGGTGCGGCCGTCATCGTTACCGAGCAGGAACCGTTCTCGTTCGGTCCGGATCAGGTTGTCAGTTACACGATCAAAGGCGACCCTGAAAACCTGTCGAGCGGAAGCGCCATCATGGTTTTCCAATTCCGCGACGCCGACGGCGAGGTGATCCGTTTTCTGGATTACCTTGGCCCGAAAACTGCGGATTGGTTCACGGTCAACATCCCTTACGCCATGTTCGAAGAAGGCCCCTGGGATCCCAATCCCGAAGTGGCCGCCGACCGGGATAATCTGGTTAGTTGGGAATTCTACGTCCAAGGTGTGGGAGGCACCCCGGTCGATTATTTCGAAGCGACGGTTTTTATCGACAACTTGGTCATCACGACACAGGCACCCACGACAACCGGAAGCCGGATGCTCGACGATTTCGAATACGCGGCCAATTCGGAAATTGCCAGCGTGTATACCGATAGCAGCTGGCAGGGAACTGGTGAAGCGAAACTCTCGGACGACAGCCTGGACGGAACTCAATCGATGGAGCTGGCCCTGACTTTCGACGGCGGGGCTTGGGGAAGCGGCGGCGTGACTTCCTCCGTGCAGGTGCCATTTTCTTTCGAGGCAGGTCAAACAGTCAGTTACGATGTCAAAGGCGATCCCGAAAAACTGGCCGGTGACGACGTTCTGATCGTTTTCCAATTCCGCGACATCGCCGGGGAGGTTATCCGTTTCCTGGACGCGGCCGGGCCCAAGTCGTCGGATTGGACCACGATCGAAATTCCATTCGACGCCTTCGGGGAAGGCCCCTGGGATTCCAACCCGGACACACCCGCCGACCGGGGCAATTTAGTGAGTTGGGAATTTTCCATTCAAGGCGTTGGTGGCGAGCCGATCGATCCTTACGAAGCCACTCTTTACATCGACAACCTGCAAATCCAGGACAGTTCCACGCCCCCTCCGGAATTCGTCGAATACGCAGTCAATCTTATCGATTCGTCCCAGGCGCCAAACATCATGGACGAGACCTTCGATGCCATCTACGAAACGGCGGCTGAAGCGATGGCCACGTGGGAAGATGATGGGTTTATTCCGGTCGAAGCGCCCTATAGCGATACCCGCGCTTACATGCTGACCGATGGAGAGAAAATCTATTGCGGTATGCTGATCGCCGATCCAGACACCGGTACATTAACGACAGACAGCGAAAACGACAATCTGCAAAAATGGATGGTGGATTCCTGGGAAATCGTTTTTGCAGCCAATCCCGGTACGGTGGACGGGGCGGATTACATCAAATTCGCGGGCGACTCGGCAGGCTTCTGGGATGACATTTCCCCCGATGCGGAAGGCGGGACCGATTGGGATGCCCCCTCTTTTCAGACGAACGCCTACATCGTCACATCGTCGATGCGAATACCTGGGCGGCGGAGTTCTCGGTCGCCATCACCGATATCGAGCGGATGATAATCGAATACAAATCGTATGGCCATATCGGCATCCAGACCAAAAATCCCGGCCATAACTTTGCGTTTCCCGACCGCGCCAGTTTCGGCAGTCGAAACGCCTGCTGGAATTTAGCCGTCCTCGATCCGGAGGTGGATGTTTTCAACTGGTCTCTCTTTTGAAATGATTGGTTGGATTGAATATGGGCAGGCACAAGACCTGCCCCTACACGTTTCTGACTGGGTGGGTTGAACGTGGGTAGGCACAGGGGCCTGTGCCCCTACACGTTATGAATTGGAGAGACGTAATTCTTCGGGAACCGGAGAACGATTCGTGCCCCGCGTTCCGGCAGATTTTCGGCGTGGATCGTTCCTCCATGAAAATCTTCGATGATGGATTTCACCCAGGCAAGGCCCAATCCTCCCCCGCTGTGACTGTCCTTGGTTGAGTATCCGGATTGAAAGATACGGTTGATTTCCTGTTCGTTGAGCGGATTCCCGTCCACGTCCCGGATCCCCGGCCCGTTGTCGCTGACGGAGAGGCTTACGGTCTGATCTTCGCAATCGCGCAGCGTGACGAGAATCTCACCTTGCTGCTCCTGTTGGGTGTTTCTGCGGATCGCCTGCGATGCGTTGGCGAGCAGATTAAACAACGCCATTCGCAGCAGGCGGGGTTCGGCGTCTGTTTCGGCTGGCTCATCGAAATCGAGTTCAATCGTGATCCCTTCAGACGACGAGCGCCGGAAAAGATCGATAGTTTCCCTGAAAATGACGGCGAAACGGATGCGTTCGTACTGGGGCCGCCGGGTATAACCGAACGAGCGATAGATGTTCACCATTTCCTGAAGAAAACTGAGGTTGTTTTTCAGCCCGTTCACCGCGTCCTCGAAAAACGATCCTTTCCGCTCGTCCAGTGTGACGATTCCCTTTTGCTGTGCTCGCTGGATCGTGTCCAGATCCCATTTTCCCGACGCGATGATATTGGTTAGATCGTGTCCCATATTCGTTGCGAGGTTGATCCCGAAACGGTTGCGTTCTTCGGTCAATGTTCGGCTTCGGGCGAACGCGCGGGCGAGTCCGTTTTTCGATTGTTTTTCGATTTCCTGGGCCATCAGGCGCAGCTCCCCGTTCCCAGGAGAAAATCGGTGTCCCGGTTCGCAGTATAATCCGCCAAGCGTTTCGTCTCCCATCCGAAGCACGACCGCAACAGCTTGCGAATCCGTGATTTCAATCGAATCGTTTTTAATCGCGGGGAAAGGAATGTTTCGGGTCTCCGAGGCTCCCGAAGAAAGCGGTTCGAACCGTTCGCCGTCCGGATAATATCGATAGGTTTCAACCCGCTCGAAGGAATAGATTTTTTGAACGGCCCCGCAGACGTTTCGTAAAAAAATCTCGACGACGGCGGAATCGTCGGCCTGCGAATGCAGTTCGTCGACGATCCGCTCGATTTCCAGCCCGAAAAGCACTTCGCGTTGATTCTTCGCCAGCCGGTTGAATGCCCGTTCGATGGCGTGGCGCGGATGGAGGATAAGTACGGCGTTTTCCGATTGAGTCATTCCCTCGATCGCGCGGCCCACCCGGTGCAATGGGCGGAATACATAAAAGAGAAGCCAGCCGTAAATCGCCCACGTGGCCGTTACGAATAACACGGCGTAAATCCAATAGCGAATCACCATGCGCTCGATCGACGGCCACCCTTTCGGCGTCGCGTAGTACACCGTCAGATGAAGTTTGCTATGTCCAACCGGTGCGTGAAACGACCGTGAAAACAGGCAATTGGTCCAGTCGTTGAACAGCTTCACTTTTTCCTGTATTGAGTAGTCGTAAACGGCTTCCTCGTTTTCACCGGTTAGTGTTACTCGGAACCAAATCGTATCCTGCGCTAGAATTTCGGGAACATTTTTCTCAAGATACTTTTTTGAACGAGCGAAATAATTGGAAGGGATTTGTTCGGAGGTGCCCCGGAAATTTTGGATATCTTTAAGAATCGAATCGATCGGCTCAAGGAGTTCCCCCATATTCTCCCCTACTTTCTTCGATTCGGGAATCAACTCCCGTTTTTCCGAGTAAAAAATCGAATCCAGCATCGCCAGAAATAACACATCGATCAACGCCACCGCCACCAGCGGCATAATGCGCAGGAACTTGGCCCGTGACGAGACAGTCCGTTTTTCATTACCGGTATTCGACATATTCTTTTCTTCGATTTGTCATTGGTAACCCCATTATATCAGAAAACGATTTGCTTAGTTTGTTCCATTGAATGCGATCCCCTTATCCTCGCCGGTCTCTCCCTGGGGGAACAATCGGTGAAGCCTCGCACAGGTCCAGAAAAACATGCTTCCTCCGCCGAACAGATACAGGTGATAGGTGAAGAAGCGCCACAAAAGGATCACGACTCCGACCAATGAACCGGGGATGATTCGCTGAAGGACAATCGCCATCAACACCTCGACTCCGCCCCCGCCGCCAGGGAGAACGACCATCAGCGATATCGTAAACACAACGCCCAGTAGCAGA
>CAZSIZ010000118.1:0-17311 GCA_964606645.1 uncultured bacterium | reverse complement strand
CTGCGCGTTCAGAAAGTTCGGAACCGCAATCGCCGCGAGGATGCCGATGATGGCGACGACGATCAACAACTCGATGAGTGTAAAACCTTTCTTCATGGAAACCTCCCCTGTGGAATTGAAAATGGGTATGGATAAGGGGAGATTATAGCCGGGAAGAATCTATTTGTTTACCCCGCCACCGCTGCGCATGAAGATATCGCCAATGCTGATCAGGCCATTGGTGGAATCGAAGGGAATCCCCCGCTCGGCAGTAATACCGGAAGCGCTGCCTGCCCGGCCGTCCGGCCCGACACCGACGAGCGCGTAGTCCCCCCGTTTCATGGGCGTGATCCCGTGATATTCGCAGACGGGCAGTTCCAGCGCGGCGATATTCATATTGTTGCTGTTGGATCCCGTTCCGGGGATGTGCGGATCGTAATCGGCGTAGATATAGGTCGTGAAGGGGCTGCCGAAACCCATACTGCTGGGATCGGCGTGTTTCGCCATAAACGGATCGACAGGAATCGAAGACATGTAGGAAATCGGGCTGGTCAAAACAGCCAGATAATGAGTGGTGGTCCGTTCGGATTCGGGGAAATTCCCGACGCCGTTGAAGACATTGGCCAGGATGTCACGGCCTTCCGTGGTGTCGTCGTCCCAGCCGTCGATGGGGAGATGGTTGGTGTCGAGCTGGAGCTGGGCCACTCCCATCAGGCACGCTTTCATATCCGCCATCGAGCGAGCCAGCTTGGCGCGGATTTGCGCATTCAGAAAGTTCGGAACCGCGATGGCTGCCAAGATTCCAATAATCGCAACAACAATGAGCAATTCGATTAACGTAAAACCTTTCTTCATGATATCCTCCTAGAATAGTATTTATTAATGTTTCAAAGTTAAAAACACTTACAAAAGATTCGATTATTGCATGTGCGGGTCTAAAACGGGGCCACCGTTTCCCCGTTTAACCAAATCTCCCGTGCTGGAGACACCATTCGTGGCGTCGAAGGGGGTTCCTCTCATCTGCCCGCCTGAATTGACCCCGATCCAGCCGTCCGGACCGATGCTGACCAGGAAATGTTCTTTCGGCTTCAACGGAGGATAAATCGGGATGCCGTAGCCGGTTCCTTCGATATCGAGATCGCAGTAAATGTATGAATTACCTTTTTCATCCGCACCGAATCCGACGGAATGTATGAGTTTGGCGAACGGATCCAGAGGGGGAGCACTCATGTATGAAATCGGGCTGGTCAAGGGATAGAAGGATTCCTCGAACCGGTTGTACGGCGGCGGAGGACCGACGCTATTGAATTCGTTTTCCCAACGGCCTCTGGCCCATCCAGAGTTGTCGTCCCAGAAATCGAGCAGCATGGTGTTGGAATCCATCTGGAACATCAGGATGGCCTGGGAGACGTTGCGCATATCCGCCTCCGTGCGCGCGATCTTCGCGCGAAGTTGCGCGTTCAGGAAATTCGGAACCGCAATGGCGGCCAGAATCCCGATAATGGCCACAACAATAAGGAGCTCGATCAGTGTGAATCCTTTTTTCATTTTAATATCTCCATAAAATGAGATAATAATCGATTTGATCTCCACTCTATTCTACCAAGGATTCGAGAGGGAATCTATACTTCGCGTTGAGATATGACAAATTATTACGCATCTCCCACCGGGAAAACAAATTCGTGCCAATTTATGGTTTCTTCCGATGGTTTAAAAACGGATGGCTGAATTCATTATTATTGATACCTCATCCTTCTTCAATCTATCCCCTTTTGATATGATCCAATGAACTGTCATCGATCCAGTGGGAGGGTGTGTACTATGAAAATGAGAATAACGGTACTTTTTATCGGACTGATACTATGCGGTGTCGGGTGTGTCCCATTTGCGGCGGAGTTCCCGGAAGGGAAAATATATTCTAACTCCATCGGCATGAAGTTCGCGCGCATCGAAACCGGGACGTTCCGAATGGGTTCGGACGAGGCGGCTTTCCCCGATTCGATCGCCAAAAAACGGCACCTTAAAGTCGCCAACCACGACGAACGCCCCGTGCATCAAGTCACGATCAGCCAGCCGTTTTACTTGGGCGTCTATGAAGTCACCAACAAGCAGTACGAAGCCTTCGATCCAGCCCACAAAGCGTTACGGGGCAAACTGGGTTTCAGCAAAGAGGATAACGAAGCGGCTGTGTTCGTCAGTTGGACCGACGCCCGGCGCTTCTGCGAATGGCTTTCAAAGAAGGAGGGACGGTCTTACCGCTTGCCCACCGAGGCGGAGTGGGAATACGCCTGCCGCGCCGGATCGACTGGCCCATTTCACGACGGCTGTACGCTGACCGATCCCGCTGTTTACCCACACGCCCGTGTCAGCTGGTATCCCGATCCCGATCGTATTAAAGCGCCTGGTATTGAAATTGTCCCGCTTCACGTTGGCCGGTATTCGGCCAACCTCTGGGGTTTGTACGACATGCATGGCAACGTCGAGGAATGGTGCCGCGACTGGTACGGCCCCTACGAAGCGGCTCAGACAGCCGATCCCGTTGGGCGGGCGGACGGGCTTTTCCGCGTTACGCGCGGCGGGAGCCACTCGACGGAACTTCATTACCTGCGCTCGGCCAACCGCTCGGCCAATCTGCCCGAAGATAGGCATTGGCTGATCGGATTTCGGGTCGCGCTTGGAGCGATGTCGGAATCGAAACCTCTGCCCGTTCCCACGCCACCTATTCATCAGCGTGTCGTGCGCCAGGATGCCCCTTCCGACTTGATGAAAAGTCCCGACCCCAAAACACCCTATTTCAAAGGGCCGCGACAGTACGTGAAAATCCCTGCCGGTTCCGTTGGACCGATGTACTCGCAACACAACCACGATCCAGCGCTGACCGATTGCCCTAACGGAGACCTGCTGGCGATCTGGTACAGCTGCGTCGAAGAGCCAGGGCGCGAACTCTGTCTGCTAGCGAGCCGCTTGCGATACGGCCAGGATGAGTGGGAACCGGCCTCGCCTTTCTGGGACGTTCCCGACCGCAACGATCACGCCCCGGCGATGTGGTTTGACGGCCAGCGAACGATCTATCAATTCGTCGGTCTCTCGGCGGCGGCGACCTGGGGGAACTTGGCCACGGTGATGCGAACCTCGACTGACAGCGGGGCCACTTGGTCGCGTCCAAGGTTGATCGTTGCCGAACACGGAATTCAACACATGCCGATCGAGTCGGTTTTCCGCATGAAAGACGGGACGATACTGCTGCCCTGTGATGCGGTGAGCACCGGGAACGGTGGTACGGTGATTCACCTCAGCCGCGACAACGGGAAGACCTGGAAGCAGGCCAACGGTCTGATCGCCGGGATTCACGCTGGGGTTGTTGAACTGAGCGACGGCCGGTTGCTGGCGCTGGGACGGGGCGACAATATCGATGGAAAGATGCCGATGAGTATTTCGAACAATCGGGGAGAATCCTGGACCCGAACAGCCAGCCCCTTCCAGCCCATCGGCGGCGGCCAGCGCCTGACGCTGATCCGGCTGAAGGAAGGGCCGATTTTACTGACCTCATTCGCCAAAAAACCGGAAACGATCGTCGACGCATCGGGGAAGCGCCGTTCGATCAAAGGCCTGTTCGCTGCCCTGTCGTACGACGACGGCGAGACCTGGACGATCCGCCGCCCCGTCAGCGACGATAGATCAGAGCATCCAGTGGAAACGACCGATGGCAAAACGTTTGTGATGAGCGCCAGCCAAGGCGAACCACGCGGATATTTCTCGGTCTGTCAGGCTCAAAACGGCGTGATTCACTTGATCGGCAGCCGCCAGCATTACGCCTTCAACCTGGCATGGCTCGAAGCGGCCCCGCCCGAAGTGGATGAGTAGACAAGTTTCCCTCTCCTTCTGGGAGAGGGCCAGGGTGAGGGTGATATTGCGTAGCGTGGATCACGTTTTTCGACCCACCGGCTTTACAGCCATAGCATACGTATACGAAAGGATGGAAACTGAACGATGAAGAAAGCGATGTTCTATAGTCTCGCGCTTTTCCTGCTGAGCGGTATCCAGGCCATCGCGGAGGACTTCGATCCACGATTCACGAAAGGGGATGACGGTTTCTATGCGTTCGACACCGGGGCGCTTCAAGGGAAATTCCGGGTGGACGAGAAGGAAGGCGGCCTGGTCGATCTTCGCGAATCGGCAACGAAAACGCAATGCGCCCGGCTCGAATTTCCCGGTCTGCTGGCGCTCTACCGTTCAGCGTCAGCGGATTTTCAATACTACACACGTCATTCACCGAAAACCGCCCGGATTCTGGACAACGGATCGCTTGAAGTGAAATGGCCGTCCAGCGAGAAGCACCCCGTCGATGTCTCGGCGGTGTTTGCCTGGACCGCGCCGGACACGCTCGACGCCGAGTTTCGGGCGATCCCGAACAAACCCATCGCCGATTACGAAATCTTTGTCGCATCGTATTTTACGGACTCGTTCAAGTTATGGATCCCCCTGAAACAGGGTAAACACGTCGAGAACGCGGGCAAGCGGTTTTTCTTCCATCCACAGCTCGAATCGTTCTGTCAGGGACACTATTTCGCTTTTCTGAAAAGTTTGGCAGACACTCGATTCTTCGCGGACGGACGCTGGGGGATCGATTTTATCATCCACCCGAATCTGGACGCGGCTATAGGGATTCAGCGTAACGAAAGTTCGGATGTCACCGTCGTCGTGATGGCTCGGCGCGATCAATGCTATGCCGTGCAGAGTTGTTACGAAGTACCCGGCGGGCACGATGGCGTATCGAAGCGCAACTCGGTCTATTTCTCGTTGTTCGGGCGGGAGATCGTGCCGGGCGAAACCGAGTCAGTTCAATTGCGCTGCATCGTCAAACGGGGTTTGTCCAATGAAGACGCTATCCGCGAGTACGAACGGTTTGACAAAAAACCGTGATTCTAACCCGGCAGGGCCGGAACCAAGCAGGGTTTAGGGTCTAGGGTTTAGGGTTTGTTGGTCTAACAAAATTGTTGAAAAAATCGAAAAGCGATTGCATTATCTCCCTCACCCTTGCTTCTCCCATGAATGGGCCGGGGACATGGGCAGGCACAGGGGTCTGCCGCCCGATTTCCTTCGCGAACACGGAATCTTTCCGAACATGGGCAGGCACAGGGACCTGCCCCTACATTGATTATCCTGTATGGTACTGCTTCTGCCGTTTTTAGGATGATGGACCGGGTGTTTTTTTTGAACTTGGTTTCAAAGGCTGTAATTATTCGATAAACCAACTATCATTAAAGATAAGGAAAATGGCATTTGCGAGAAAATATGAGAAGGATTGACTCGCAGGAAACTCCTCCCGCTTTATCTCGCAAAACCTTTCGGTCAATCTCTTTTAATATATGAAACCATTCATTCCTAGAGTGACGACATATACCGTCGTACTGTTGTGAATCGTGCGAAACGAATAAGGAGCAGGCATCGATGTTTGAAATTCTGGAAAAGAAAGAACTGGCGCCCAACACATTCTGGTTTGAAGCCAAGGCGCCATTGGTCAGCCATGCGCGAAAAGCGGGGCAGTTCATGATTGTATGCCCCCACGATAAATCCGAGCGGATTCCAATCTCGCTCGCCGGGTCCAATCTGGAGAACGACAGCCTGTTGTTCGTCATTCAGGCGATCGGTCAAACGACACACGAAATCTGTTCGATGAATGTCGGCGATTCGTTTTACAGCATCACCGGCCCTCTCGGCGAACCCAGCCCCATCGAGAAATACGGCACGGTGGTCTGTCTGGGCGGTGGATACGGTGTTGCAGCGTTGTCTCCGATCGCAGCCGAACTACGCAAGGCGGGCAATCGGGTTATCGGCGTCATCGGTGCCCGCGAGAAAAGCCTGATTCTTCTCGAAGACCTGATGGGTAGTTCCTGCGACGAAGTCCGAATTTCCACCAACGACGGTTCCTACGGCACGAAAGGATTCGTGACGGACGCGCTTCAGGAAATCCTGGACGAAGGGATCGAAGTGAACCACACCTTCGCCATCGGCCCGGTCCCTATGATGGCAGCAGTGAGTAACATGACTAAACCGCTAAGCATCGGCTGCACGGTCTCCCTGAACGCCTTGATGATCGACGGCACGGGGATGTGCGGCGGCTGCCGGGTTCACGTCGATGGGAAATCCCAGTTCGCCTGCTGTGACGGTCCCGATTTCAACGGTCACGTGGTCGATTTCGACGAACTGATGAACCGTCAGAAATGGTATCACGACGAGGAAAAACACGCCTTTGCCGTGTATAAAGGCGAAGAAGAGGCGTGTTCCCCTTCTTGTATCTATCAAACCGATCTGAAAGACCTTGAAAAGAAATGGGAACCGGTCATCCCGGATGGGATCGATTTGACCAACGGTAAACTCAAAGGCAAACAGCGCATGTCGATTCCCCGGCAGACCATGCCCGAACAGGAACCGGACATCCGCAATAAGAACTTCACTGAAGTCGCCCTTGGCCTGACGGAAGAATTGGCCGTCGCCGAAGCCAACCGCTGTCTGGCCTGCAAGAAACCCAAATGCGTGCCTGGCTGTCCGGTTGCGGTCGATATCCCGCGTTTTATCAAGTTGATCCAGGAACGGAAGCATCTCGAAGCGGCCCAGGTTCTCAAAGAGACGAATGTCCTGCCTGCGGTTTGCGGCCGGGTTTGTCCCCAGGAAACGCAATGTGAGATTGTGTGTATTCTGGAAAAGAAAGGCGATTCCGTCGCCATCGGACGGCTGGAGCGTTTCGCCGCCGATTACGAGCGCGAGCATAGCGGCGAAATCGAATGGACTGCGCCCCCATCGACTGGAAAGAAAGTCGCGATCGTCGGGTCTGGACCCTCTTCGCTGACGGTTGCTGGTGACTTAATCAATAGAGGCCACGAAGTTCATGTGTTCGAAGCCCTGCATCGATTGGGCGGCGTTCTGATTTACGGGATCCCCGAATTCCGACTCCCCAACGAAATCGTCGATTTGGAGATCGACGGATTGCGTAAAAAAGGCGTTCATTTCTATACGAATTACCTGGTCGGCAAGGCGAAGACCGTCGATGATTTCCTGATGAAAGAAGGATTCGATGCCGTCTTCCTGGGAACTGGCGCGGGGCTTCCCCGGATGATGAATATTCCGGGCGAAAACCTGAAAGGGGTTTACACCGCTAACGAGTTCCTGACCCGGATCAACTTGATGCACGCCGACCGCTTTCCCGAATACAGCACCCCCGTCACTGTCGGCAAGCACTCCGCGGTGATCGGTGCGGGTAACACGGCGATGGATGCCGCGCGGGTCGCTTTCCGAATGGGCGCGGAACATTCAGATATCATCTATCGGCGTACCCTCAAGGAAGCCCCTGCCCGTGACGAGGAAATCCATCATGCCAAGGACGAGGGGATTAACTTCCAATTCCTGACCGCTCCCATCGAATTGATCGGCACGGATGACGGCTGGGTCAAGGAGATGAAGTGTATCAAGATGGAACTGGGCGAGCCGGATGATTCCGGACGCCGCCGTCCTGTGCCGATCGAAGGTTCCGAGTACATTATCCCCACCGAAACCATCATCACGGCTCTAGGATTCGGTGTTAATCCACTGGTTCCCAATACGACCGAGGGGCTTGATTTGAATAAATGGGGTGTGATTATCGCCGAACCGGAAACCGGGAAGACCAGCAAGAAAGCCGTGTTCGCCGGTGGCGATGCGATTACGGGCGGTTCGACCGTCATTCTGGCGATGGGGCAGGGACGAGTGGCCGCTAAAGCCATGCACGACTATCTGACGACTGGAGAATGGTAATCGGACGAACGATTGCTGAGTTTATCTAACAAGCAATAAACGGGCGGTCATTATTGGCCGCCCGTTCTGTTCATGCTGTCCGTTTCTGAAATAATATATATACCTTAACCCGGTACAGCCGGAACCAAAGAGGGTTTAAGGTCTATTGGTCTAAAAAAGTTATTGTGAAATCGATACGCTTTTGAATTTTCACCCTCACCCTTAAATCCATCGTGTCCGCCTGTCGCCGCGCCGCGATGCACCCGGAGGGAGAGGGGATTTCCCTTGACATGCAATTGAAAAAGATATCCAATCCTTTTCAAATAATCAACGTTAGCTGCAAGTTGAAAGGAGAATGAAATGCACGGAACGAGAATGGTCATCCTGGTAATCTGTCTGACCTTGATTTCGTCTGCGGTTGCAAGTGGACAGACAGAGCAAGAGAAAGCAAGTCTTGAGAAAGAGAGCGTGTTCGATTTCTCTGACTTCAATCCTGAGCAATGGGTTATCAATGAGAAGAACACCCGGTTTATCGAATCTGAGGATAAGGAGGGGAAGAAGCGCCGGATTCTTCGTATAGGCAAGGCCCAGAAGCAGCTTTCCTATATCCGCGATTTCGAGTTTAAGAATGGCGCGATCGAATGTGATCTGCGAGGCGGGGCCTATCTTGGGATCGCGTTCCGTATCCGGGATGGAAGCAAATACGAACTGTTTTATTTCCGTCCACCAAAGGTAGAAGGGTGGCAGAATACAATCCAGTATGTTGCCCAGGGAATGAAGAACTACAACAGTTGGGAGTGGATACGGAAGAATCATCCTGGCCGATACGAGACCGGCGTAGTTCCGATACCAGCCAACAAGCCGGACAAACATTGGTGGAATGATCCCAACCCGTTTGCAGACGAGTGGTTTCATGTAAAAGTGATCGTGTCTGAAAAGGAGGCGAAGGTTTTTGTCAACGACAACAAAGAGCCGTCCTTGGTCGTTAGCGATCTCAAGTACGGCCAGCAATCGGGAACAGTGGGAGTTTACGCCTGGCGCGGCGAGTTCGCCAATTTTAAAGTCCGGCTTGATAAATAGTGGGTTATAAATATGAACGTATTATTAAATTAGGTTCTTCTCCAATTTGTAGGGGTAAAACCGTTCATGATTGTATTGATTCCTTTCAAGAATTCCTGGTGCGTCTTGCCTGGGGATGGGGCAGGACCGAGTGGCCGCCAAAGCCATGCACGAATACCTCACGACTGGAGAATGGTAATCGAACGATTGCCGAGCTGATCCTTTCTGTTCGCTATCCGAAACCTTCCAATTAATTTCTATTGCTTCTTTCAACTGCCTGCATCACTGGGCAAACGAAACGGCAAGATATTGATATCTTGCCGTTTCTCTCTCGTTATGAATTCACGGGATTCAATCGTCCGCTAATTTTTTTCCTGCCAGAAGTTGGTCGAGTTCCTTCTTCATCGTCATCTCAGCACCGGGCATGTATCCAATATGCACGGCCTGAATCGTTCCATCTTTATCCACGATGACGGTGGTTGGAATGGAGCTGGCTTTATACAATCTTCCCACTTTTCCGGTTTTATCCATCGCGACGATTAGATCGAGTCCTTGGTCGTTCAAGAATTGTTTGACTTTTTCGGGATCTTCCTTAAGATCGACGGCCACCAGCATCACGCCTTTGTCTTGATACATTTTGGCCAGTCTTTCATACGCAGGCAGGGCTTTGCGGCAGGGAGGGCACCACGTTGCCCAGAAATCGAGGATGATGATGTTTTTGCCTTTCTGGGCGGCCAGATCGAATGTGCCTCCATCGAGAAGGTCCAGTTTGAAGGCCGGGGCGGATTGACCGATCATTTCTTCCGTGGTTTTTGCAGACGATTGACGTTTCGCATCAGGTTTCCTTCCCTCTTTCGCCGCTTTGGCTCGTTCCTGGGCTTCCAGGAAATTGGGCACGGCAATTCCCGAAAACATGCCCGACATGAAGCCCATGACGGCGATTATTTCCAGGCCGGATGAATAATCCTTCATTTTCAGCGAGTTGTCCGTGACGGTCATGGTTCGCACGGTGGGGAATGCGTATTTGGATAGAACCTTGGCATCGGGAAGGTCGATCGTGGGTATTTCGGGATTGAATTTCGATATATTACTAATGGCATCGAAAGTGGATGAAACATCCGACAATCCGAAAGAGACCGCCGGCCAATCCACGTGTTTCTTCGCTTCGGTCAACTTGGGCGACGACGCGAAATTCGATCCACTGGCGAAGGTATCGATGGGTTTGTTCAATGTGTCATCCCCGTAAACGAAAACGAAGTAATTATCGACAAAGCCAAAGGCTAATTGGATAATCGGCAGAGGCGAAAAAGAGTGATACGTCACCCCATTATACGATTTCGTTTCCAGGGTGTTCTTGATTTTTTCATCCTGTATCAGTTTATTGATCGTGGTTTGGAGAGCGGTTTTATCGCTTGTTTCGATGAACACTTGAAGGTTGGGCATCATGGGATTGAGCGGATTGACTTCCGAAATCACTCCATACTCGCCTTTGAGATGCGCAAGCAGATCGTCAGCGAGATCGATTCCCGTCTGGGTTTTCATCAATTCGAGACCGGCTTTCGCCTGCATGGAAACTTCTTCGCCTCCAATCTCTTCAATCAGTTTCATAATATCGTTGTAGATATCAAGCGGTTTGGCCAAACGAACTGCTCCCAACGTTTTGGCTTCAGGATCAATCATTTGGAGTGAATTGAATTCACCGGGCTGCCCCAGCCATTTAATGGGAATGGGCGTTTGGCCGGTCCAGTGAATGGAAGAATTACTTTCAACTCCTTTGCCGATTGATTTCACTCCAACCATGAGATCGATGTAACGGGTTAGGCCGAAGATATCACTTATCTTGTCAAATTCGGGGGGTAACTCTCCCTCTTTTTTAAGTTGAGCGATTAAAGAAGGTACAAAGCGGGCGGCATTGAAGACCATGCTGAATTCTGAATCTTCGACTTGGGCGGAATGAGCGGAGGTAGGCGGTCCAGGATTCGCCAGCAGCCTTTTCGCCAATGGGAAGATGGTGTCGCGTTTTTCGGTGACAACCACACAACTTTTTAGAAAAGCATAGTAGTATTGCGGACCGTTGGGGATATAAATTTCCGTCAACTTGAACGAATTCCCGTCGGCTTGTTCGTCGTAATCCGTGGCTTGGGCGAAGGTTTTGGGTTGGAGTTTTTTCTTGAACGCTTTCCGCGCGTTTTCCGATGAGGGGCTTGGAAACGCTAAGAATAACACCGGTTTTTTTACGTCATCTCCATGATAGAGACCGAGCGCACCGTTCCCGGAAACGGTTGTTAGGAGATCCGATAAAGGCAGTTTCACGTCCTCTAAAATCCTTTTCTGCGTGGACGGAGATATCTTCTTCCAGATCGTTTTCAGATCGCCTTTGACCAAAGCGACGAAACCAGGACCTTTATCCCAATCTTTCGGAGTAGCAACGCCTAAGGCGATATTCGTTATAGGGAGTTCAAGTGCCTCATCAACGGTGAAACCCACATTCTCGACAAGAACTTTATCGATGTCCTTGAAAGCACGTTTTCTCCACGCCCGGATCGACGGATCGTTCCAGGCTTGGGAGAAGGCGGTTTGTTGGCTCGCAGGATTCTCCTTGATTTTTATCCAAGCGAACGAGTCTGGCGGCAGAAACGGTTCGAGCGCGAAATCCTGGGCGGGGACAGGCTGAACCGCTGCGGGGACGGATGGATCTTCAACGGCAGCCGGTTGGGTGACTTCAGCCCGCTCGATGCGGTCGATCCGATCCTTGGGAATGGTCATCGAACCGGCCAGCGTGGTCTTGATGATGACCGCCGTGGCGGTTTCGGACTGGATCGTGCCTTCGATCTTGCGTCCGGACTTCAGGTACAGAGTATCCGCACCTACAAACAGTGACGCGGCCATACAGATCACCAGCGTCATGAATAGTGCTTTGCTAAGGACATGTGTTTTTCGATTCATCATGAGTCTTTCTCCTATTCATTTTTTCCCCTTTCCCTCTGGGAGATGTACTTCGCGCCGGGTTAAGGGTGAGGGGGGAAATTCGATTTTTAGACTTTAATTGTATAGGTAACGTCTAAACATACCCTTCCATTACAAATACGAGTCTGCCTTAAAAAATATTTATTTCTTTTTTAGCGCTTAGTCGAAAAGCAGCCAGTTTTCGATTCCCGTGTCCGGAACGCCCGATGTGACCGGCAATAATAGATGCGAGGGATATTCCGGGGAAAGATGAACGAGAGTCGATGCCGTTTCGGGCATTCCCTCCAACCCAAGGCTACCATAGACCGGATTGATCTCAAAGCGAGGGTCGTTGGTATTGGCAAGAATGATCTGGATTCGATGGCCCCGGTTGAAGAGAATACTTGTGCTCCAAAGATCGACGTCGTATCGGTAAACCTCTCCCGGAACGATGGGCGTTGGGTTTTCCAGAGACTCGCGAAAACTGGCGCGGACAATCCCGTCGCAGAGCAGCATCGAACGCCCGTCTGGATAGAGATCCGTCAACCGTACGGTGATATCGTTGTCTGTCAGGTTGGATTCGGCGTAGATCACTGCTTTGACCCGCCCCACGATCTCAATCGGTTCCTCCAGTGTATCCGTCGAGAATACGAGAATATTTTCATTATTCTGTAAAATGGGTGTCTGGTCGTAGGGTCCGGCGTCGATTTCCAGGTTCATGCCGCCGAGGGTTGGGATGGACGAACCGGGTTGATGGATGAAGGTGAGCGTGTTGGAATCCGTATTCGTAAATGGTGATAACGAATAGTTTGGATGGAGAAAGAACGGGACGCTTTGCGACTGGGGCGGCCACGCATCCGCCGTGCGCCATTCGTTGCCCGGCGCTTCGAGGTCGGTAGTATCGCCCATGACGTAATAGGTCACGGCAGGCTGCCGATCGACTCCGTTGTCATCCCCTTTCATCCAGTAATCGAACCAATCCAGGCTGTCGGTGATGACGGAAGCGAAGATCGAGTTCGGGGGATAGATGAGCTGACCTTGTTGACTTTTGCCCTCGTTGACGTGTGTCCAGGGGCCGATAATCAGTTGTTGATTGCCCCGCGCGCCTTCCGCGCCGTTGGCTTGGCGGCCCACGAAGTCGTCGAGCGTTCCCTGCTCGAAGCAATCGTAATACCCGCCGATGAACAGGCAGGGGATATCGATGACGTGATGCCGCGAGGTAATATCGTAAACCGACCAGAATTCGTCGAGTGTGGGATGTTCCAGAAAGACGGGCAGAAAATGTGCGCTGCCGTTCTTCACCAGCCAGCCATCGACCAGCGATTTTCGGAACACGCCGTTCTGATAGACGATGTGGCCGTATCCCTTGGAAGCAGCGTAACCGGAGACCTGGCAGACGAGGTGCGGGGGGGCCGATCCGGCGGCCAGACTTCCCGCGATACCCAAGGCCGAATATCCCCACGAGCCGACTTTTCCGTTGGACCAGGATTGCTGGGCGATCCACTCCACCGTGTCGTAACCGTCCTGGTTCTCTCCCCAGCCGTCGTCCAGGAAGACACGGTCTTCACCCTCGGAATCGAAGCGCCCGCGCGTGTCCTGCATGACGACGACGTATCCAGAGAGCGAGATTAGAAGCGCCATATTGGAATAGTCTTCTTTTCCGTAAGGCAAGCGAACCAGGATTGCTGGAAGTCGGCCTAAACTGAAAATCGGTTTGACGATCATCGTCGAAAGGCGCGTGCCGTCCCGCATGGGGACCATGACGGTTTCGTCGAATAGTCCGGCCTGGCGCAGTTTGGCTTTGAAATCACCTTGATAGGCTTGGAGTTCGGAATATGGCGGCGAATCGCTTGGATCCCAGGCGACATTCAAGCGCTCGACACGGGATAGCGGCTTATCATCCGCCGCCCACACCCAGCCCTGACACAAACATGCGACAATCAATAACGCGGTCAAGAAACGAAATGGAGTAAAATAGTTCAATTGATTTTCCTTCAATCGATAGGGTGATAGTATGAATATAGGGTAAGATTATCACAAAGTCTGAATAATGAAAACGATTCGGGATACATTGCACAATCAATGACTGGCCTTCTTCAAGTCATCTTACGACTTTATTATTTAAGCATGAAAAAAAACGGATTACGGAGGTGCTATGATGAACCGGAAGATATGGACTCACCTGAGTATTCCATTATTGATTTTTCTCGCGGCAGGATACTTCCAAGCCTGCGGTACAAACTCTTCGACCACCAGCCCGCGAAAAGTAACGACTGAAGCGAACGGGGTTATAACGGAAATTGAGTTTAAACTGCCGGGATTATCGGAAAACGACAAATCGCTCACCGTCGTTCGCATCCCGGCGGGAACGTTCAAAATGGGAAGCCCGGAGACCGAGCCGGGGCATGAAGAGAATGAAAGCCCCGTTCATGAAGTCACAATCACCCAGGACTTCTTTATGGGTATATACGAAGTGACCCAGGCGCAATGGTTGGCGTTTATGGACTCCAATCCCTCCACGGAACAAGGCCCCAACCTGCCCATCAATAAAGTGAGCTGGGACGATTGCCAGGAATACATCAAACGCTTGAATGCCTATCAGAGAAAGAACGGCTTCCGCCTTCCCACCGAAGCGGAACACGAATACGCCTGCCGCGCCGGGACCACAACCGTTACGTATTTTGGAGACAATCCCTCCGAAGAAGAGATGGAAAAACACGCCTGGTTTCGGAATAATTCCGAAGGGGAATTGCATCCAGTGGGGCAATTACAGCCCAATCCCTGGGGGCTTTACGATATGCTCGGCAATGTGTGGGAATGGTGCCAGGACTGGTACGGACCGTATCCGTCCGGTCCCCAAACCGATCCCAAAGGCCCCGAAACCGGAGCGGAACGAGTTTTTCGCGGTCCGTCGTGGTTAGGTCGCGCGGAGTGGGTACGCTGCGCCGACCGGGCCAAATTCACTCCTGAAAACCGGCGTAATACTGGCGGCTTCCGCCTCGTCTGGCAGGAGTAGATGCGAACGGATCGGATGATATCTTTTAGTGCCGGGCAGAAGTTCGCTGGTCTTTGCCTGGCGTTGGCACTCGTTCAGGGAGCGATTTTCGTGGGAGTCCAATACCACGTCACCGGGGCGCTTTCGTTTCCGCTCGACGACAGTTACATCCATCTGCAATACGGCAAACAGATCGCTCAGGGACATTATTTCCACTACCAGGATCATGATCCCGTCACCGGCGGCGCGACCAGTTATCTCTACGTTCACCTGCTCGCGGCGGGGTATCTGATCGGTTTCCGGGGCGTGTTGTATTTGATTTGGGCGCACCTGATCGCGTTTGCCGGTCTGGCGGCGACGCTCGGTTTGCTCGTTCGGATCGGGGAACGACTCGGCTCGGCCCGCGCGGGATGGAGCGCCGCCGTGCTGACGCTGCTTTCCGGACTTATGGCGTGGACGTTCTGGAGCGGGATGGAAATCGCGCTGTTCGTGCCGCTTCTGCTGCTCGTTTTCTATCTACTGCTCGAACCAGAACCGCTTAACGCCCGTTTATTGACTGCGATGGGATTTCTCGCGCTATGCCGTCCCGAAGGGGCAATCGTCTCGATCGTTATTTTCGCCCTCGTTTCTGTGCAGAGACATTCGTTGCAAGTGCTGCGGAATGCCGGGAAGCGGTTCTGGAGCGCGCTCTCCTTTCTTGCTGCCTCAATCGCCGGACCGTCCCTCTTTTTATTTTTCACGACAGGCAAAACCGCAGGCAATGGACTATTGGCTAAAGGGATTCTCTACCATCCAACCCAAACCTTTTTTGAAAAAATTGAAACGATCGCTTCCAATTTTATCGCGATCGTGTCGTTTCTACTCGGCCGCTTCGACATTCATCCGGTGGCGGGCGAGTTTGTCATTCCCGGTATGCTGCTGTTTTCGCTCGTGGGTCTGGCGGGACTCTGGCGGTCCGATCGCAAAGACGGCGGGTGGCGGGCGCTGATCTTCGGAGCGCCGATTGGGATCGTTCTGATGTCGATATCGACGATCGAGGTCTGGCCACTGCACAATTTTCGTTATTTGACGCCTTTCTTTCCCGTTCTGACATTACTCGGCCTGTTGGGTTTAGAGACGATTCTCAAATACTTGAGACTGGAGGGCCGTACCGCCTTCAACACGGCCGCGATCACGATTTTTCTGTTTGTCGGAATTCATCTGCCTGTCTGGGCGGCGCGTTTCGCAGCTAATTCGACGACGGTCTATGAAAAACAGATTAAAGCCGCGTGGTGGATCGGAACGCTGCTGCCGTCGGACCGGCCAGTTGCGATCAACGACGCGGGCGCTCTGGTTTTCTACAACGACGGGAAAACCTATCCCGGTCTTTTACCGTTCAACAGTCAACACGATTTTATCGATCTCATCGGACTTGTCGATAACGAAACCACGATTGCCTACCGGATGGGCGAAGGGGGGTTGTATGAAGCACTTCAGCGGCTGCCTGCCGATCGACGCCCCATGCACGCCGCCATCTTTCCCACCTGGTTCGAACAGAGTTCACAGGTCTATGATTTTTTCCGTCAGCCCCTCGTTACTTTTCCCGATCCGTTCGACGAGACGTTTGGTAAGACGGTCTTCCAAATCAACTGGAATTACACCGGCAAGGAAGATCACCCTCGCGAAAAGACGATGAAAGACGGTTGGATGATTCGCGATTCACTGGACGTTGGCGATTTGGTCAGCGAAGCGGAACACGGATACGAATTCACCGTTCGCGACAAGAAATTCCCTAAAAATCCCGTTCCATTCCGGCGCAATTTCGGCTACCACGAAGAGATCGACGAACGCTGGCCGGGAATCGAGAACGAAATCGATGAATTGATCCCCGTTATGCAGCGCGACGGGACGATCTACGATTACGATATCGTGGACACCGGACGCCGTATCGACGGGGAAGAACGTTTCACGTTGCACAATCTCACCCCAGGCCAAAACGCTTTCCTAATCCTGAGAACGTGCGACACGACTGCCGTCGCACCGCGTTTCAGTTACCGCATGGATCTCTTCTCGAACGATATCTATATCGACGCCTGGACGGCGTCGGGAACGCCCTGGAATTGGTACGAGACTGTTTTTACCCTTCCTGCGGAAGCGGTGACGGACACCTCGCTGCGCATCCGCATCGTCAATCGGGGAACGCGCCTCTTCACCTGTTACGAATCGTTTTACTACTGGGTTTGTCAAACGGAACCAACCGAATCTCTCTTCTTTCAGTAGTGATTCATATCACGAAGCCTTTTCTTCCCTCCATCAATTGTGTTATAAAGAAGGCAAATTCCACGATTAAGGAGACCTCTGATGAGCCGTTTGAAACCTATTTATCGAATCGCCGTACTTTTCGTTTTTATTGCCGTATCGTTGGCCGCGTTTGGTGCGGAAGGGGAATACACGTTTCAGGAAAACGTCATGATCCCCATGCGGGACGGCGTGAAACTGGCCGCAAATATTTTTCTGCCCAAGGGAGACGGGCCTTTCCCCACGATCCTGACCCGTTCCCCCTACGGCAAGTCCGATGAGAAT
>CAZSIZ010000117.1:0-17416 GCA_964606645.1 uncultured bacterium | reverse complement strand
CGTTTCGATCACCTCGGCTTCACGATTCCTGCGGCGTAGCCGCTTCGTCCAATTGCTTTCTGAAAGAACATTCCTTTCCGCCAAACACCCCGCCCGAACTCATCAAGCGCTATCTGTCGGTTTTAGAGACCATCGGTGAGTAGAAAAAACAGAAAAACGGAATGTACGGGAAGGACTATTACGCTCAACTGGAAACGCTTCTGATCGAAGCGTCGAAGGCGCATCGCATGATCCGAAACACAATCAGCCAATAACGACATTTCGATCTGGACGAGCCGGTCCCGATCGTTTCCACAAGTATTAAGGGCCAGTCATTATAAGATCACCGAAACTCAGTAGGCCATTCGTGGCTGAATATTGGACAAAGCGGATCACTTCACCGGTTTGAACTCTCCAAATTTTATCGGGACCGATCGATGCGAAGAGAAAGCGCAGTGCGTTCGACGCCTTTCGCTCTTCGATGAATGAAGCCCAATAATGATTCCTCCACCCGCTTTCCGGAGTGTTTTGAACGTACCAATAGGGTGCATTTTTCAGACCGGCAAAGTATCGGCTGCCGCCCGCATCATGCGCCTCTGGGCTTATGCGGAAAACGTCGGGAGGAATGCGGGTGATATAAGAAATTGGGGTGGTTAGGGCAAGCGGTGAATATCCAAGACTTTGACCGGGTCCGCGACTGTCGGTGGCATCCAGGGGGTAATTATTATGGTCGAGACTGTACATCATGGTGGCGGAGTGCAAACTTTTCAAATCCGATTGGGCACGAGCAATTTTCGATCTGATTTGTGCATTCAGAAAATTCGGTACTGCAATGGCGGCCAGTATTCCAATGATCGCAACGACAATCAGCAGTTCGATTAATGTAAAGGCTCTTCGTTGTTTCCTCATCATATTTTCCTTAAGAAACGAAATCCTTATGTTCCCTTCGCCTTTTGGTAGAAGGCATTGGTTGGATAACACTACATACATAATAAAGAACATCGCGTAGGGTAGGCTCAAAGCGCAGCGTAGCCCACCGAATATCTAATGGATACTTTCAACCGAACTGGTTCGGTTCAGCGACAGCCGGTAAACATGGATGCTCCCGGCGGCGATCTGCGATGTAAGTCCGCCGTTCCATTCGCCTTGTTTTCCGGATAGGTGTTCTTCCCAGAGGCCGGTTCCCGCTAATAAGCCTTCTCCACGCAATGAAAAACCGGTCGAATTCGAGCCGTCGTTTATCACGGTTAGATATACTATACCGGATTCCGCCTTCCCGAAACGCTCCACCCAGACATGATCCCGATCCGAAACCGCCAGCGTCACCGGATTCCATCCCGCTTCCGCTACTTGTTTGATGATCGGCTGGTATCGCTTGAACAATGGCCGGTCGCGGTTGTAGAGCGCCGGGTTTTTCCAATAAGGGTCTTCCGCCGCGTTGTGGCTGAACATACTGGGGAACATGCCGTAAAAGAGACATCGCTGAAAATAAAGCTCCACGATCTCCGGTGTCATGTCATCGAATCGCGTGTTCATTAGGAAGAGATACGGTTTGGAGCCGCACAAGGTTCGGCGGTAACTCATCATCTCATCCGAATCGGGCGCGAACTGCCCGTTGCGAACCCAGTTGGTCTCGGTTCCCATCACATCGATCCAAGGGCAGAGAAATGAAAAACGGTGAGGAACGCTGTTCGCGAAGAGCAGTTTGTTCATTCCGTGTATTTGTTCGCCCAGGTAACGGGTGAATTCGTATTGGAAAAACGCTTTGTGAATGACGGGGCGGCGGGATTCCATCGTGAACGTGAGCGGAACGGTGGTGACTTTGAAATGATCCTCGCGGAAATTGAGATCGGCGGTGACGTATGCCTCTAGCGAGTCCAGGTATTCTCCATCCTGAATACCGTTGGCTTGCGGGCCGTACAGTCGGCGCGCGATGTCGTCGGTCCACATCGATTTGGCTTCGGTCACATCGCCGGAAAGATGGGGACTTGGATTGAGGCTGAACACCGCCCCGTCGCACCACGGCTCGTCACGAAAACGCAGCTGGTAGCGCCCGTTCTCGTCGAATGTGCCGGATGAAAGCAGCGCCTGAGCGTTTCGTTTCGAGGATGAATCCTCTTGAGCATTCGCGTAGCCGCGAACCATCTCCATCGCCGCATCGTAAGTTCTGGGCGTCTCTTCCGGCATCCGCATCCACCAGGTCGAAGGCTCGGAATAGCGGAAGGTGAGAATTCCCGCGCTATCGTCGAAGGGGATATTGTTCGTGCCTTCTTTATATTTCAAACCGAAATCCTGCCATCCCTGGACGGTGCTGATATCGGTAAACGGCATCCAGATTCCTTGTTCGCGGCTGCGTGACGTGAAATAGGTTGGAAAGATTGTGTAGAAGCGATCCACTGTCGAACGGAAGCCCCACTTCGGATCGATGCGGTAGAGAACGAACGCAAACGGTGCGGACGACGGGAAGCGTTCCGTCTGGGGATGCAGGCCGAAATCCATCGCCAGGTAAAATGCCTTCGCCCCGCCGCTGTAACCGCAGCGCCACTGACAGGGAACGCCCGGATCGACGCCCAGCGCCAAACCCGTGTTTGGAGAATGGATCGATGCGAAGGGATATCGTGAAAGTTTGCCGTTGCTCCCCGTGCCCATATCAACGAGCGTGGCGTATTCATCCTGCCCGGAAATAATTCTGGAACCACGCAAGTGATCGCCCCACGTCCAGTCTTCCGCCTCGATGGGGATCGCGAAAACCAGGGAGACGGCGCGAGGTGAGCGGTTCAGGTCGATGAGTTTTCCTTGAAAGCGGATCGCGTTCCCCGTGCTTTGAACGTCCATCTCGATCGCCAGATTCAACGGCTCGCATTGCCCGTTGGGAAACGCATAGTAATCCGATGACTTCCCGGCGTCTCTCGCCATCATTCCGTTGAGTGTTTTTCCAATGGCAACGTTATTCCCATTGATGGAGATTGATGAAATGGCTGCGTTTTTCGGATCGATTCGAATCTCTAATCCGTCGTTTGTCGTAAATTGTCGGGGCGCTTCCACATCGCTGACCGGATTCGCCAGAAGGGCGGGAAGGCTGTCGAAGCGAAACGTGTCGTCGGGTTGCTTCATCTCCCCGATGGAAAAATCGTCGAACCAGACACGGCCCGTGTGATGGCGGAACAGGGCGTAACACGAAATCGAGCGAATCGGCTTGTCGGGCGAGACCGTCAATGTTTGGGATTCCCAATCGTGTGTCCCGGTGCTGAAGGGAGCGTGATGGCCCCAGGACGGCGTGCCGTCGGTGTGGATGATATCGATGTAGAGGGAGTAGCCGCTGTCGGGGGAACCGTTTACGTTTTCCGCCCGGCTCCAGGCGGATAGGCGGATCGGCTGTGGCTGGGATTGATTCAGGGTGATCGACCAGTTCAAGCCGTAACCCCGCTGGCCGTTCGTGTTGTCACAATACGCCGCATACGAGTTAAGTCGGCCTTCCCCGGCTTTCGCTACATATCCATTCTGATACGAATTGACACCAACGAAACGGCTTCCCTGCGTCTGTTCCAGATCGCCGTTTTCGATCAATCCCGTAAAAGCGTTTTGAGAGAGATCGATTGCCTGCAAGACCGGCAGAGGTTGTGCGCCGGGATGAGAAACTTGGAATACGAATAGGGAGAAGACCGTCAGGCATTGAATTATTTTTTCATTCATTATTTCTGAATCCTCAAACTCTATATTTAAGTATCACTATTTCAGGATAATTGATTGTAACGGAATCTGATGCAAACACTAGAATTAATGTCTCTGATTCGATTACAGATTCTTTTTTTCATTCAATTATTCGTTTTGGAATACAATTTGAGTAGAGATTTTCAACAAAACCACAAAATTTGTGACAACATTCGATTGAAAGAATTGAATCAGGAGTATTTGGGAGGATCGTTATATGTCAAGAAAGTATCCCCAAGGTGCGCGTGACGCGGGTATTGCAGCAATCCGCTTTCAATCCCTCCGACACTTGCGCAACGAACTCAACCGCATGGGGATGATATAAACGCCCGGAAGCTGCATAGACTATGGTGGGTTGATAAAGAGTGTATTCACCCTACCTGGCTACAATTTGTCTGATAGCCCCTGCTAAAACACATTCTACACCCAAGAACATGATGACGAGTTGGCTGGCGGGAGCATCCCACACAATCGAAAAATAAAGTCCTGCCAAGGTACTGACCGCAGCCAATACGCCTGCCATGATTAATGCTGAATTGATTCGATTACAAAGAATCAGAGCGGCACTGCTTGGTGCAACCAGATAGGCGAAAACGAGTAACGAACCCCCGATTTTCGAACCGATCGCCACGACAACCCCTAACGTATAAAAGAAAAGGATATCCCATAGACGCGGTTTGTGTCCCATCAGTTTGGTAAAATCCCGGTCGACCGAAGCCAGGAGAAAATACGATTTAAAAAGTAGGATTCCAATCAACAACGGGACTAAAACAAGAAATCCAACTAGTAAATCTCCCCCTTGAGCGACTAGAAGATTTCCCCAAAGAAGATCTTTAACTTCTTCAAGTCCAAAACTGCTGTACGAAACCAATAGGACACTGCCTGCGCCTGCGACAACGAACAGGATGCCGGAAACGGCTTCTTGAGGGATACGTACCAATCCCCCGCAGTAAGCCAGAATGGTTACGGCAACCGTCGTTGCAATAATCGCCGTGCCTGTTGTCGCGAACGTTTCGTAATGATCGAAGTGGACGCTCTCCATTCCAAGCAAGGCATGGAAGATGAGAAAGCCTCCAGCCAAACCGGCCGCCGCTACTTCGGATAACGTAATTCCAATAAAAACGACGCGCTTAAGTATCACAAAGACACCTAACGACGCGCATACTATGGATAAAACGACACCCACACCCACGGCATAGAGAAAAAAGTCGAATAGAGTATATAGATCAGACATATTGTTCCTTCACCGAATTAATTTCATTTTCTTGAACGAATTGAATTTCTTTTCGATCGACCAGCAGGCACGATTTGGCAAAATCGAATATCGCTCCAATGGCATGACAGACAATTAACACCGACAGGCCTTTTTCTTCGTGCAAGCGGTAAAGATGCTTCAAAATATCGATCTCCGAGGGTTTATCGACTTCCGAAGTCGGTTCGTCCAGGCAAATCAAATCGGATGCGTATGTCAACGCCCGTGCGATGAGCACTTTTTGCTTCATCCCCCCGGAAAGATCGCGCCAGTTCTTATTCCAGGCATTATCGAGATGAACTTCATTGAGCGCTTCCCTGGCAATATCGCAATCTTCATTGGAAGGCCGTTTGTGCCACGGTTGGTCGGCAAAACGGCCCTGAAGAACGACTTCGCCGACGGTTAAGGGAAAAATAGGATCGAGTTTCCATCCTTGGGGAACGTAGCCTAATGGCCGTCCATTCAGATGGCGTATCACCGTTCCCGCTTGCGGTTTCAGCAAACCGCATAATCCCCGCATCAACGTCGTTTTCCCCGCACCGTTTGGACCGACGATCGGCCAAAATACGCCTTTAGTAATTTTTAGATTCACGTTATCCAGAACGATTTCGTGCCCGTAACCGAAGCGTGCATTCTTACTTTCGATGTAGACATTATTTAGGTTCATAGCCTGCATCCTCAAACAGTTTGATTAGTGTGGACACGTTGGTTTCCCACATGTCAAACAATGAATTGATTTCTTTCGTAGAGTAAACGCCGGATGAGATCAACGCACTGGACGAACCTGTTTTTTGGGCAAGGAGTTGAATTGGTTTTTTCCGGTTCCAAGGTTCGTAAACAATCGCTTTGCATTGACTGCTTTGCATTTTCTTGGAGAGTTTTGCCAAATGTTTTCCCGACGGCGGAACGCCAGGTTTGGGTTCGAGATAGCCGACTTCGGCTAACTGATAGCGAACCAATAAGTATTTCAGGCTATTGTGATAAGAGACGACTTTGGCACCGGCGTAAGGTTTCATTCGACGGTCCCACTGCGTCAATGCTTTTTTCCACTGGTCTTCAAATTTCTTGTGGTTGGTGGTGTATAAACCGGCCCCGTCCGAATCCACCCTGATTAAGCCGTCACGAATATTTTTTGCGACGGCTAAAGCGTTGTAGGGATCGTAGTTGTAATGGGGATTTCCCATGGGGTGAACATCGCCCTCGAGACGAGTTAGTTTACGGTCGGGAACGTCGATAACCTGGATGCCCTGGCCCGCAAAAACATATCGTTCCCCGCCAGGAAGCAGGTCGGTCTCGCGAGATTGTTCGATAAGCGGATAGAGCCACGCTTTGGTCAATTCCAACCCCGCCTCGATCAGGAGATCGGCTTTGCTTAATTTGACGATATAACTGGGTTTCGGTTCTTGAAAATGAGGATTCATGTAGGGGATGACCATGTAGTCCACTTGAACGCGTTCCCCCCCAATTTCCTTAGCGAGCCAGGCGAAGTCAGAAAGATCGGTCACGATTCGAGTAGCGGACCATGTAGGAATTGTGACTGCGAATGTGAAAATCAAGAATAAGATGAAGGTCTTTTTCATTAGATTAATTCTCCTTAAAATTTGTGTGACGGGTGAAACCCTAAGATGAAAGAGGCTTGAATCATGATTTCATGATTGTCTTCGTCAAACGATCCGAAATCGTAATCCGTATGCCGGTATTGCATCCGCCATCTCTGGAAATCGGAAACCATGAAGGTCAGATAAGCCGATTCAGCGAATGTCATATCGTCATCATCGGTTAACCGGGGATCGAAATTAGCGCGGTGGCCGACCCAATCAAAGCGGATTCCAAACGCCCACCGTTTGGGGATAAATTCGTATTCACCGTAAATATAGCCACCCAATGGATTGATATCCGTGTCGATCGCTGAAATCACACCGGCGGGATTTTGTGTGAAAAAGCGCATTTCTTCATCCCACCAGATTTGTTCGAATTGCAGCGTGAATTTCTTTTCATCGGGCCATGTGTATTTGAACTTGGCATCGAAACCACCAAACATTACACCGGTGTCCTGATTACCGCGGTTTACACCGGAACCACCGTTTATACCGACCAACAAACTGGCGTGATCCGATAGTTCAAAAAAATTCGCCCAACGTGCGACGACCAAGGATTCATCAAACCAATCCCTCGATAAAAACTGGTTGTTGTCAATTCTGGCTTGCAGGATGTCGTTATCATAGATATTACGGTTTTGAATGACGGGATTCGTGCTGAACAGCGGCGCTTCAATCTCACCCACTTCATCGCCATTGGAATAAGATATTTTGAGTTCTGAATAAAGATCCCACGGATTGGGAATCAGCCAAGCGGCCTCGATCCCTTCATCCGCCATGTGTTCGCCGAAAAATTCCTGCAACACTAGCGGACGGTCGACTTGAGGCAGATCGTGTGTGTGATATTGGTTGAAAATCCCGTAAGGAAGCAGAAACCTTCCCACCCGTAATTGAGTGTTGAAGGGTAAATCGAAAATTGTTGCAAACGCTTCTTCGATCTCAACTTCTTCTCCCGAACCGGCAACGGTAACATTGAGACGGGCAAAAGGATCGATGTATCCAGTGAAGATCAATTCGCCTTCACGCAACCGCAGCCGGTTGGCGTCTTCATCGCCGGGAAAATCCTGATCCGACCACCGGCCCATCGTATCGATCACAACTCCGATATCCGGATTCATTCGTTGGACGCCAGCGGGCCGTGGGCCTAAACCGGAGAGATTAAACGTTCCAAGAGGTGGAATACTTGAGGATAAGGTGTCGTCCTCTTCAAGATCATCCGACATGGCGTCTTCAAATTCGGCGGCATCGGCCTCCAGGTCTTCATCCGTTGCTTCCTTCTCTGCATCGAGGTTGCCGATTTGTTCTTCGAGAGCCTGAATTCGTTTCTCATAATCCTCTTGCATTTTTTGCATTTGCAATTTCATTTCCTTCAATTGCTTAAGCAATTCTGCCGTATCGACTTTTTCTTCTGAATAACAGGGGGCAGATAAAATAAGACAAGTTAAAACTACAATTTTTGTAGTAGTGATTTTAAACATAATTATAATTATCCCTTCTGTAGCTTCTATTCATTGGAATTTTTCATTGAATGACCGATCAACGAAAAACGACTGAGAGGCAATAATCCCGGTGTGAATCCCGGAATTCATGCTTGAGAAGAGTATGGAACTATGCGGGTAGGGGGGGACTTCGAGTGGATTTGAATCCTGAATCCGTCAGTATTGGAATCAAAGAATCGAGAAAAATAAGCTTGTAGAGTAACAGATATGTAATGGAAACTAATAATGAGGCACATTCAGGAATTGGTGATAAACCACCGAAAAACTTGCAGAGAGGGCATTCCGTATGATTATCTAATTCGTCCGCATGTAGAACAGAATGCGCGAGAATTGCAATTATGGCAATCCAGAATAACAATAACACCAGTTGGAACAGCTTTTTATCTGTTCCAATAAAAGGGAAAAAGACTGATTTGAATGATGATTGCAACATTTTCTGCTTTAGTATCGTATGATTTAGCGCCTATTTTATCGGATTAAGTTATTTAAGTCAAGTCTTATATTACTGGAGAGTTTTTACACAGTGAAAATGTCAACCGCCGTTTTCAAGTTCAAGGATCACTCTTTAACTTGAGTGTAAACGGTTGCTGTCTGTTCGACTATTCCTTCCACGTCAGTAGGTCCCATGAGACACTTCGTCGAATTCCTATTACCCTTTTCTATGTAACGAAACGTAGCAAACTGATTTTTACTTGAGTCGCTTTGAGGGTCGATATTCCGCGATCGTGTGTTTCTGTCAGTCTCTGGTCTGCTTTCGTAAAATATGAGGACTCTTATTTATTCCAATCACTTCTGTCAATCATTTTTTACGATTCGGACTTGCAAATATTTGAAATCATGTTTTAATATAATGTAATGTTTCTTGTTCAATCCTGTCTAGTTCTTATATCGCTTAGATCTAAGAATTTCTTTTATCGTGGTTGCTGGGACTCATTTGATATAGGGCTAATCCACCTTGTGTGATTCTATTCCTGTGTCGTTTGAGAGTATTTTATCATTCTATATCGAATTGAAACCGTTACAAATTTCTTATCGTAACTTCGCAGCAGAGAGTGTGACAATGCCTTCAGGAAAGCAAATACAAAAGACTCATCTGGTTTGTGTTGTTTGTGGAAAAGGATTTAGTTCTACCTATGACGAAGAATTAAGTCTGTTCCCAAAATATCATCCCAGAAATGAAGAATTAAATTCGGGAACTTGCGAATCTCAATTTTACGAAGCGCTTTTGAGGATATACCATTATATTCATCACAATGATTCCAGCGTTCAGTTTTCCGAAATTATTAATTCGCTCGATTGGGGTGAGATTCAGCTGAGGAAAGAAGCGGTGAATTGGTGCCTTAGTTTAGGATATTTATCTGCGGACGCTCTGAAACGTATCATCATTCCACCTGAGATCGACGATATTACTAAAGAGTTATTCACATCCGAAAACTTAGCCGATCCCGAATTTGCCATTAAAGCGATGGAATATCTCAAATCGGTGTTCAAAGTCTTCAAGGATAAATTGAAACCTTCCTCCATCGAGGATGAATGGGAAGGCAGTGTTACGGACGAAGAGGAAAATGACCTTGAAGAAAAACGAAAGAGACGTCAAAGTGTTTCCCGCATGTTTACGGCCAATGTCTCCGGTGTTGAAGAGAGAAATCAGGAACGAAACCGTACAAGAGGTTCAGGGATGCATTCCCTCAACCGGTCGTAACAACGATCCAACCCTCGTTCCGATCGCTTCCTGAATGTTCCACTGATAACTGACAATCCTGTTTGGATCCGGCTCTGCCAGATTAGGATTCCGAAATTCCAAATAACAGGTTACTCAATATTCGTTATAAGGAATGAACCGGATCAATGGGATTTAATCGTGAAATAAAAAGTTGCGCCTCGATCGACTTCCCCTTCAGCCCATACCAGCCCTCCGTGGCGGCGGATGACGCGCTGGACGGTGGCCAGCCCGATGCCCGTGCCTTCATATTCATCCACCGCGTGAAGTCGTTGGAAAGCCGTAAACAGTTTGCCGACGTATTCCATATCGAAACCGGCTCCGTTATCTCGCACGAAGTAGGCCGGCTCGCCATCTTGTTCCGTGATCCCGAATTCAATAGCCGCCTGACTGCGTTTGCTGGTGAATTTCCACGCGTTTCCTAACAGGTTCTCCAACATTTGTCGGAGCAATCTGGGGTCTCCTTCGACGATCAGTTCCGGGGCAATCGTGAACTGGGCCTGGCGTGAGGGATCGGTCGCTTGAAGGTCCGAGACGATTTTTTGTGCGATATCACTTAGATTGACTTGCTCGTGGCACATCTCGGAACGGGTTAAGCGAGAGAGGTTGAGCATGTCGTCGATCAATCGAGCCATCCGCTGGCTGCCTTTGCGGATTCGCTGAAGATAGTGCCGTCCTTGATCGTCCAGACGGTCGCTATAATCATCCAGCAAAATCTGGCTGAATCCGTCGATCCCTCTGAGCGGGGTGCGTAAGTCATGCGAGACGGAATACGAATAGGCTTCGAGTTCTTTCAAGGAAGCGACCAATTGCATGGTGCGTTCCTCGACACGCCCTTCGAGTAATTCGTCGTTTTTCTGAATTTGTTCCAGCATTTCGTTAAACCGGTCGATCAGATACCCGATTTCGTCATCGCTCTGTTTTTCCGCTCGAATCGAGTAGTCTTTCTCCTCGGAAACGATTCGCATGATCCCTACCATTTTCAAAATCGGCCGGGAAATGACCTTCTGCAGCTGAGATGAAAGAATGAAGGCGGCGAACAACACTGTAAGAATAATGAAGCCAAAGATTGTCAAGTAACGTTTCATCCGGGTGATGAGTGATTGTTTGATGTCCGCCCGGATACAGATCATTCCAATAATTTCACCTTCAAATACGATGAGCTTATTCATGTCGAGATAATCCCAACTGGAAAAATGATAATTTTCTGTACCTGTTTTTATATGCTCCAAAATATGATTTTTACGTTTGGAATCCAGTTGGATGATATCGGGTTTGTGTTCGTTGAGGTTGTTGAGATAATGAGCAAAGATGCTGCCATCAGTTGAAATGATATGGGCGGAAATAATATTGGTGTTCTTTTTTAATGCGGCAAGCAGTTCTTCTGCAGAATCCTGCCGGTTAAAACTTAAGGGGACGATCGCATTGATCCCGATTAAATCCGCCAATGTCGAGATGTCTTTTACCAAGGATCGTTTGAACGAGATCAGTCCATTGATGGCAAACAAGGCCGAAGCCAACAGCAGCACGGCCAAACTCGACAACATGATGACGAAGATGATTTTACGTTTGAGCGATCGGAGATTGAAAAAATCCATAGGCTTTCCTAATCCCGGCGTCTGTCTTTGACGATCTTGGCCAGCCCCAGCACTTGCGCGTTGATTTTCAGTTTGGCACGGTTCGATGCGTCCACGTTGATTTCAAAACGAACGTTGTTTTTAATTTTAATAAAATTAATGATTCCTCCTTGTTCGGCAAATCCCTCGAAATCACCGACGGTCAGAATATTCCTATTCTTAATTGTGTCGAGGATCTTTGCCCCATTTTTTTTCTCCGAAGCGCAGACGAAGAGGATGTGACATTTTTTCAAATCGTCTAATTTTTGAATTCGATGGATGACTGTTTGATGGCCTTTGATGGTTTTGCCTTTGATATTCTTTTCGAGGGCATCGCCGAAGGGGTCTTTACCGAGTATCACGAATGAAATGGGCTGGCTGGCATCCCCGATGGCTTTGGCTGGCCATTGGGTGAATTTCGCAAAGAAATAGAGTTGGGCCGCTTTGACCCGGTACTCGAGTTCCAAAGCAGTCTCCCCGTATACGGTTGTTTGATCGGTGATTGCGATCCACGCAAACACAGCGATGGTGGCAAACAAACACCGGCCAATCGGGGAAAAGAATGATTGAGATTTCATGTCGCTAGTCTCTGGATGATAGAATTATCTTGTCAATATAAACAATTAAAATTCCCACGTCACTTTCGCATAAACACTTCGCTCGATTTCGGTCGGTAAGGACTTAATATACAGCGGCATCCCGAATTCGGGGTGCTGGTTGTCCAGCAGGTTTTGTCCGATGAGAGATAATTCGACATTATCGTGTGGTTTCCAACTCAGGCGGGCGTCGAGAGTGATATAATTCGAAACGTCGAAATTCGGTAAGTTGTCGACATACCGCACCCAAAGATCGAACGCCACATTTCTGGAAATATTCATCGATGAGAGGATGGAGAGTTGGTTATGTGGGCTTTCCCGTTCCATCTCTTCAAGAAAAGTATCCAGGCTGTCGGGAGCGAGGTGGAGTTGAATCTGCAAGTAAGAGTAAGCGGTTTTCAGCCGCCACCAGTCCAGTGGCCGCCAATCCACGGCCAATTCGACGCCATACGTCTCGCCTTCAATGTTGTTGTCGGCAAAAGCAGGGAGATAAGAATAACCCAAAGCCGGAAAAACCTGAAGAGAATTTATGTCCGCCTCTCCAGTGAGGAGGTGGTTGTAGTCGTTGTAGAACAATGAAGTGTCCAGGGAGAGCCGGTCGGAAAATAGGAAACGGTGGCCGAGTTCGTAAGCGAGAATCTCTTCGGAACCGAAACTGTCTTGACCGTTTCCAGCGACAAACATCGGTAAGGGTGATATATTAGGTGGAAAACCGGGAGGGATGACGCTGAAACTGATATTGCTGTCGTGCTCGCCCCGGGAGGGTGTCCTGACCGCCCGCGAGACAGCCGTCCAGATCGTATGCCGTTCGTGGGGAGTCCAAAGGAGTCGAGCGTTCGGCTGGTATTCAAATCCAGTGTAATCGTTGTGCTCGATCTTCGATCCCAGCGTCAGGCTCAGAGTATCCTCAAAGAGCGTGATTTTATCCTGAACGAATGCGCTGAATAGATGGTCGTCCCGGCTGTTTGGATCGTAGATAAAGCCGATGCCATTTTCAATGTCATCCGTCGTAAACCGGTAACCGAGTCCCCAGATCACTTCCTGATGTTCAGCCAATGCGAACCGGTGGTGGAATTCAATGTCGAACGTGTTTCGGAGTTCGTCGACAAGGGACGAATGGCGTTGGATTCGGTCGTAATAGGCTTGTAATGTCATATCGGACGTCTCCGAGATCACATGTTCCCATCGGCTCAGAAGATTGACTCCCGCGAGTTCGTCATCCGTATTGAAGACTTGCCAATAGGGCGCTAGAGGAACTGGAATTTGAAACCTTGAACCAACTTTACCAGTGAAAATGTCTCCTTGAACGGTTAGCCGGTCCTCGTCCGATAAGTCCGAATCGATTCGAAAACCACCCCGGAGCATATCCCACTCGTCCGCCGAGTCGTCACCGGAGGGAGTTTGAAAATCATCGCGATAGAAATATTTGGTGTAGAAGCGGTAATAGGTGTCGTCATCGATTTTTCCCCCATACCG
Organism: uncultured bacterium; assembly: GCA_964606645.1. Taxonomy (GTDB): domain Bacteria; phylum Hinthialibacterota; class Hinthialibacteria; order Hinthialibacterales; family Hinthialibacteraceae; genus CAZSIZ01. The sequence goes on along the minus strand of CAZSIZ010000117.1, from coordinate 3,969 downwards.
GAAACCGCCGAAACCATTTTCCTCCGTACCATAACCGGCGGTAACCAGACCGCCTTGGGTCTCTTTTGCATTCTTGGTGATAATATTGATCACCCCGTTGACGGCGTTCGCGCCCCACAGAGTCGCTCCAGGCCCCCGGATGACTTCGATTCGTTCGATGTCTTCCAGCAACGTGTCTTGCATATCCCAATAGACGCCAGAGAAGAGCGGTGTGTAGACGGAACGTCCGTCGATCAACACCAGCAGTTTATTGGCGAAACGGTCGTTGAATCCACGGGCGGAGATCGCCCATTTGTTGGAATCGATCCGGGCCACCTGGACACCGGGAGCCATTCGCAGCGCTTCGGGAATGCTCGTCACGCCGGAACGCCGGATATCTTCCTGGGTGATCACATATATGGCGGCGGCGGCGTTGGAGAGCTTTTCCGGTTTTTTGGAGACCGATGTAATGTCGATGTTCATCAACTCGGTGAGGCTGAATTCAGTCAAATCCGCCGGAAGTTCTTCAGCCGATTCGCTGTCACTGGCCCAGGCGGGCGTTATCAGGATGGATAAGAGCATAATCAACATGAGCCTATTTGCTGTCCATGCGATTGGAGAGCGAAAACGGGCAGGTTTGTATTTGTCCGGCAAGATGAGTTTTTGATTCATGATCGATCCCTTTTTCTCGGTCACTCGGATATGGTACCAGTCAGCGTTATGGGTATTAAGGGAAAATTATAACATAGAAAAAACGATATTGGACCATCCCCCCCTACGGAAAACCTTTTAAAATTCTTCACGGTTGAAAGCCTGTTCCATTTGTCAGATCGAACTAGGCAGTCTTATCGGCTTCGATTGTTTCAATTGAAAACCAGCAGCAGACCGCTAAACACCGATTGCAGGATCACTCAACAACTTGAGAGTAAACCGCCGCTGTCTGCTGGACCATTCGCTCGACGCTGAAACGTTCGTTGAGAGATTCCGTCGCGTTTTGGATGATGGCGGGAAATTGGGATGTGGAAGTGAGGGCGCGCTGGATGGCTTGGGTGATTCCTTCGGTTGAGTTCTCTGCTAAGTAGCCGTTGATGTTGTCTTCGATGACGTCGCGTGTGCCGGAGACGTTGGCTGCAACGACTGGGATTCCTGCGTTCCATGCTTCCAGGACGGTTAGCGGAAGCCCCTCCCAGAGCGATGGGAGCACGAACAGGTCCATCGTGGGATACATCGCTTCCGTGTTGCTGCAATATCCCGTGAATACACAGCGGTCGGTAATCGATTTCTCTCGTGCAAGCCTTTCCAACCTGGAACGGTCAGGGCCGTCTCCTACGATGAGAAGATAAAGCGGGGATGGCGTTTGGCGGAGGGATGAAAACGCCTGGATCAAGCGCTCGACACCCTTCTGCCACTGAAGGCGCGCCACGATCCCGATGACAAACGCATTTTCAGAAATCCCATAGCGCTTTCGGTTTTCCACACGTAATTGCTGAAAGCGTTCTGGAGATACGGCATAAGTCGGAATCCCGTTATCGATGACGAAGCGGGGGGCGGAAAGGTTCGGCAAAGCGGCTTCCAATTCGTCCCGCACGCTGGCAGAGACGCAGATAAACGCATCGGTGAAAGCGGACAGTCCCCATTCCAATCCGTTGACCAACAGGCGTTCGAGGGCGCGGGGATAATACGGCGGGTGGTATCCGTGGACGGTGTAGACGAGGGGCGGTGCGTTGTGAAGCATGGCCGTCGCAGGCCGGGTGATAAAAGCCGCCCGATGGCCGTGGACGTGGACATGAGAGAAGGATCGACGTTCGATGACGGCTTGTAATTGGAAGAATGCGTTGAATGGAAGGCGGTCGTCCAGAGGGATATCGTGGAACGGTAATCCCTCGGTGTGGAATCGTTCTCTCAGCGCAGGCTCGTCGGAGGGGGCGGCGATTTCGATGGAGTGACCGAGGTCGCGTAATCCCCTGGCGAGATGAAACACGTGGTGTGCGGCCCCGCCTTTCAGCGATGCGGTCACGTGTAAGATTCGGAAAGGACTATTCGCGGGCATGAGAGAGGATCGATCGGTCAGATTTCGATCTTCCGCCAGAGATCGCGGAAAATTTGGTACGAAACACTGCGGTCGAATCCCGAACGGGAACCGATCAGCCAGCGTCCCATCTGTTTACATGTCAAGTAACACTTCAATCTGAAAAGAGACCACGAACCGAGATGCTTCTTCGTGAAATAAGTCTGACTCTGACGGTACTCGATTTCGGCGGTTTCGGGATCACTATCGACACTGGCTCCATGCGCGTGGACGATCTGAATCTCCGAGGTGTGGTAGATGGGGTAGCCCTTCTCCTTCACGCGCAGACACCAGTCGATGTCCTCGAAGAAGAGGAAAAAATTCTGATCCCACGGCCCGGTGTCTTCCACGGTCGAGCGCGCGAACAGCATACACGATCCCGACACCCAATCCACTTCGCGCGTTTTGCAACTTTCCGCCAGCAGTGCTTTTCTCGCCCAGGTCTCCCGGTGACTGGCAGCGCGGTCTAGTTGGCGGCGTCGGGCTTCGGCCTGTGGGGTTGGATACGCGCCCCAGGTGAGTTGGGGAAAACCGTCTTCCTCCAAATGAAGCGGGGCGAGGACACCGGGAAAATCAAGGCGCTCCCAAATCCTCAGCAGCGAAACAATGGCGGCGGGTGTGATATCGACATCGCTGTTGAGCAGGAGAACTTCCCGGTTCTTCGTCGAGGCGATGGCGTTGTTGACGGCGGCGGCGTAGCCCATGTTGCTTGAGTTGGGAATCAGATTCACCGAGGGAAACTGGCTTTCGACCATCGTAGCGCTGCCGTCCGTTGAATGGTTGTCCACGACGGTGATGGTGTAATTCGCCCGCCGCGACAGCACGTCGCCTTCCCGCCCGACGAGTGTTTCCAGAAGTTTTTGCAGGTATGTCGTACAATTGTAGTTAACGATCAGGATATCAAGCACGGTTGATTGTCTCTTTATTATTTTCTTTTTTCCTCTCATCCCTTAACGGGGGAGGGAAAATGAACGACTCGGTATTTCCAATGTGGTGATGTATTAGAGTACGGATCGCCCAAACCATTGTAATGATAAAAATTTCCCTGACCAGTTCCACGGGATGGAAACCGGGCAGGGAAATCGATTGGTGATTAGTCTCATATCAGTAAAATCGATCGCAAAACAGTCATAAAAATTGTAGCGCAGGCTTCCCTTCATTTTGTCTGAAACACCGGGATGGTCATCCCCTTTCGCTATTTCGCATACCTCAAAGTTCTTTCTTCAGTTCCTCAACCGATAGATCCATATCCCGCAGGATACTTTGCAGAATTTTCGGGTGAAGCGTTTTTCCTGTATGGACCGAAACGGTGGCGCGTTTACCCGACTCGTTCTTGAAAATATGGTGGCTGCCACTGGATCGTACTTACGCGAATCCGCGCCGTTCCAAGACGCGGATGATTTCCCTGGCTGTGACTCGAGGCAGCCGTTCACTCATACGGCCACCTTGATGGTGGTCAGACTAACGCTTTCGGGCGCTTTGATTTCCTCGCCATTGGCCAAGCGATCCTCGACATGTAACCGGATGGCGTCGGTCAGATTCGCCTGGGCCTCCTCGAACGTGCCGCCGCTGGTGTAACAACCTTGAAGTTCTGGACAGAAGGCGTAGTAATCGTTCTCGTCCTTTTCAATCACGGCGGCAAAATGATAGGTGGTCATATCTCGCTCACCTCTTTTTTCTATGCTTGGTACTCAGATTGTTTACTTGCTTTCTTACCAGGGGTGGGGAAGTGTGCCTCGTCCCTTCGATTGTAGCGCATCGTGAATGATTAATGGAGGATCACTCTGGGAGCGACGGCGAAACGATTGTAGGCATCGGCGACGCCGCCAGTCTCGACATCGCCCGCGTGGATGTAGAGGCGGTATCGGAAACGCCAGGATTCGCCTTTCTTCAGAATCTGGGTTCCGTCGACATTTTTATTG
>CAZSIZ010000116.1:0-17479 GCA_964606645.1 uncultured bacterium | reverse complement strand
ACGGCTATTCGTTCGATCTTGATTCTTCTTGAGTGTCGTGCGAAAATCGGTGTTGCCTGGATGACGTGCGCGGGGATGGCGTCTTCATCGATGGATTCCGCCATGTACGTCGCGATCAGTTCGATCCCCGAATCGTCGAATGTTTTCAGCGTTTCATGAAACGTCTCGAAGCGCTCGAACGCATTGCCCAGAGAGACGCAGATTCGCGGAACGCCGAGACGGTTCAGCATATCGGCTTTCCCTTGGGCATCCAGTTTCGTTTTGAAGAACCAGGTGTCCATGATCGACAGCCGTTGGAGCCAATCGCTTGGCTTTTGTGTCGTTTCCGATTGGGAAGCGTTTGCCTGGATGGATGGCTGGAGATAAATCGAACCGGTCGTGATTGCAGCCGTTTTTAGAAATTCACGCCGTTGGATTTTCATTGAGACGATCCTCGTTTTCTCTATTTTTGTCGTAATATAATATCTTGGTAGAGTGACCAACAAAAAGTGCCGGGGTAGATTGTCTTGGGCAGGCACGGGGGCCTGCCCCTACACGTTTTTGTTATCCGTAAAAATATGACGATCAGACTACTAGTGAATTATGACATATCTAATTGCGAGTTTTGCTGTGGGCGGCTAAACCGCGCCGGGGCAATCATTCACGCCGCGTACCTTTCGGCTGACCTGGTTGATACGGTCGAAATCCTCTCTCGTGACGTTTTCCGGAACACCGCCCGAATCCATGAAGATCAGACGTCCGTGGTTTTTACCCAGCCCCGCGATTTCTTCGAGATAGGCGTTCTGCCGCTCGGCTTCCCATTCCCAGAAACTGGCCGGGAACCCGCCCACGACGACGAAATGCTTCGAATACTTTTTCAGAACGTCTTCCAAAACGTGTTTCTCTTCGGGATCGAAGGGGTTGATGAAGTCGAAGCCGCATTCAACGAAGTCGTCCAGCAGCACTGTTACCGCGCCGTGGCAATGGAAATGGACGGTTCCGCCCATGCCGTGGACTGTTTCGCAGAGCCGCTTGTGCCACGGTTTGAAGAACTGCCGGTAGAGTTCCGGCGCGATCAGGAGCGATTTCTTCGTCCCTAAATCGTCGCAGAGCGTGATGCAATCCACTCCGGCTTCCAACATCTTTTGCGCCGCCGTCAGGTTCCACTCGCCCAGACGATCCACTAACGCCTGGATCAATTCCGGCTCGGCGATCGTGGCCATGAGCGTTTCCTGATACTCCATCAGAAAGTAATGAATCCCCGAAAAGAAACCGTTGATCGAACCCAGCACGTATTCGCCTTTCGATTTCAGATACGCCACATCTTCCGCGAATCCCAGGTAACGTTTGGGATCGGCGGGATCGGGTAATTGCAGACGGTCCAGATCGTCTTTCGTTTTGACGGGATGGTCGAAGTGGTGATAGAAATGGGGATGGAACTGCACCCTGGCCCGGACACCGGTTTCGTATTCGACCACGAGTTCGTTCTCGTCGCGCTTGATGAGCCGGGAATAGAATTCCCCCGGTCCACCGTGGCCGAAGCAGATATTCGCCCCTTTTCCCAGGCAGGCGAAACAGCGTCCGGTCTGGTTGTTGAACTGGATGAGGCGGTCCAGGTTCTCCGCTCCCGTGGGGGTCATGTCATACGCTTTGGGCACGTCGTACAGCCACATCGGGGAATAGTGGCATGAGTCCGGAGTCAATCGCCGGGCGGTATCGCTGTTAAAGAAAGACATCCAGTGCTGAGGGATGGGCACGTCCTTCCGCCCCTCCAGCACACGTTGTATCCATTCGCGTTTTGTCATTTTATCTCCGATTTGTTTCAATCATATATTATGAATCAGTTTCTATTTCCTGAGCAGGCTAGTCAAGAGTTCGGGGGAAGCGTGTTTCTGCAGAAATGGCTGGTTAGTAACAGATTATTATCATAACATGGAAGGTTCAAATTGAATTGCTTCACCATGTTTGGCTAAAGATTCAAGATAACATTGGATGGCGTCGCGAGCCATTTCACGGGCCTCCTCCAAAGTATCTCCTTCCGTGACGCATCCAGGCAAGGCAGGGACGTGGACAATGTAACCGCCCTCTTCCGCCGGTTCATAAAAAACCGTGTATTGATAGATGTTTTCCTTTTTCATTTACGATCCCTTAAAAATCAGACCTTGCAGACGAAACGGCAAGATGTAGGTATTCATAAGTCAATCTTTATACAAAATCTAGTTATTACTGAAAGTGCTTTCGACTTTTTGCCGTTTCGTTTTATAATTACATTATAGACGAAAATCCTCATTTTTTATGGGTCTGAATTTTCTTAAGGAATCCCTACGGGCAACAGTGCCGTTGTGAACCGGGTAATCGGGAAGGCGATCCGGGATTTTGTAAAAGAAGCCCTGGCGCTCGAATAGGATGGCGGTTCTCTGCCCGGCTGAATCATCGGAGTGGCGTAGGGATTCGGCGGAGACTGTTTGTATCCGTTCGCCGGGAGGGTTGTTCGGTTCGGGCCCCATCGTCATGACTAAAAAGAGCACAAGAACTACTGCGTTGTTCAATGCGTGCGCCAACGAGGTGACGCGGAGCGCCTTGAGCCAGCTCTCTTTCCGGCAAAATAGAAAACAACTGGCGAATACCCATCCCATGCCAAAGGCCTGAAAAACGTGCGCGGGTCCGTTGCCGATATGCAGGACAGCGAACCAGGACGACGCGAGCAGAATCCGGTTGACCGGCGGCCATTTCGCCCACCGCCCGACGACCAGTGGAAGCCACTGTCCGTATACCGTTTCCATGAACGGCCCGACGACCGACACCAACAATAATCCCCCGATCACTCCGAAACTGACGATGATCTCCTCTTTGAATTCGACCGAATCGGTAAAACCGAATGGAGAGATCAGAAAGCCGATAAGAAAATTAATGAACAAGGCACAGGCGGCGAAACCGGCAATCTGAGCCGGTTCGGACCATCGCCGAAGCGGGGGACAGTCTCCATCGCGAAACAGGGGCATCGTTCTCTATTCTTTGCCTAGACTGATTTTTTAAAAATACGTTCGTTATGGTGTTTGTGAAATCCAGACAAAGCACGGGATTTCACAAGTCGTAATGCATTCAATCCGACGTTATTTATGAACACCGCTCAAATCGTTTTTCAAAACAGGCGAAAACCGAATACTAAAAATACAATAACACACTCATTTATAAAGATTTAAGATAATAGACGCAGATTGGTGCTCGATTATTGATAAGCGGAGCATTCGATTCTTTCCGATGTCAAATTAAAGCATGGGATGGATTGAATTCTAAGCCCTTATTTCAGGTTTTACACTGATTGACGCCATTCTATTTCATTTCTACAGGAAAATTTTCAAATAATCGGCGAAAGGTCCAGCCTCCGGGTTGACAAAATTGGATTTGAAGCAATTAATATGAACTGATTTTTTTCTCTAAGTCCCCATCGTCTAGAGGCCTAGGACACCGGCCTTTCACGCCGGTAACAGGGGTTCGACTCCCCTTGGGGACGATTTTATCAATACAGAGGACCAGGTTTTTCCTGGTCCTTTTTTTGTTGAACGGTCTGATGTTGCTTTGAACACTTCAGGACAGGCACAGGGGCCTGCCCCTACATTGACGATCCTGTTTGGTACCGGTTACACCGGATTAGTCCCTTATCGGATAAATTGATCGCAAAACGGTCATAAAATTGTGGTGTAGGCTTCCAGTCTGCATCGTTAAGAAATATTGCAGGCTGGAAGCCCGCACCACAAAAAATTTAGAACCTTGTTTGCTTCCGGCTCCGCCGGGTTAGGGTAATATGATTGAGAGACAACTAAGCGGGGTGGCAGTGGTTGCGGTGGATGAGTTCGAGGCCCTTGAGGGTGAGCTGGGGTTCGTGACGATCGAAAATCCCTTCGGCGGCGATGACCGAACTGACGCCCCCCGTCCCGACGACGGGAATCTCCTGCCCGATATCCGCGCGAATCCGTTGGATCATGCCTTCGATAAGCGACACCGTCCCGTAATAGATACCCGATTCCATGTGTTCGAGGGTGTTTTTAGCAACGATCCGCTTCGGTTTGGTCAGGATGGCCGGGGGCAGCAGTGACGTTCGCTGTGTCAACGCTTCCAGTGATATTTTTACACCGGGAGCGATCGCGCCGCCGATATACTCACCTTCGGGGGAGATCACCTCGAACGTCGTCGCGGTTCCCAGGCTGACAACGATCACGGGCGCTCCTAAGAGGTGAAGTGCCGCGTAGCAATTCGTGATGCGGTCGACGCCGACGGTTTCGGGATGATCGACTTTCAGGGGAAGAAGCGTTGTCTTGAAATCCTCCACTCTCATCGTTCGGCAGCCTTGGCGGCTTCCGACCAATGTGGCGAGCAGATCGCCCAGCGCCGGAACGACCGAGGCAACGATCACGTGTTCGATCAGTGCTTCGCTCCGCCACTCGTCGACGATCTGACAGATTTTCTCACTGTATTCGGCAGCGGAGGGAAGAAAGTCGTGTTTGAGGATTTCCGATCCCTGAAAGAGACCGATATTCGTGCTGGAGTTTCCGATATCGACGGCGATAATTCGCTGAGCGTTCATAGAGCGTTAAGGGGTGGCCGCGTGCGCGCCGGATGAAGAGCGGGACTCGTCTTCCGCAACCCGTTCGCGGATATCCTCAGGCGGTACGCCCCGGATCAATCCCATTCGAGACAGGGGCCAATAGCGGAAAAAGGCTTTGCCCATGACATTCTCAAGCGGAACGCCCCCCCATTCCCGGCTGTCGTAGCTGTGGAGGCTGTTATCGCCGAATACGTAAAGTTTGTCATCGGGAACGGTAAAGTGCGCTTTTCGCCCGCTTAATGAAGGGAAATAGCGGTTTTTCAGAAAGAATCCCGGATCGTCGATCAGTGTCCCGTTGCGATAGAGATGGCCGCTCCTGACATCGATCTCGTCACCCGGCAGTCCCACGACGCGTTTGATGTAGTACGGTTTCTCCTCATAATCCAGATTGGCGATGTTTTCGGTTTTGAACACGATCACATCGCCCACCTCGATCGACGTGAAATTATACAGAAATTTGTTCACGAATATCCGGTCGTCGATCATCAACGTATCCAGCATGGATTTGGATGGAATCTTATACGCTTCGACGATGAATGATTTGATAATCAGCGCCAGAATCAGCGCCGTGTAGAGGGCTTCGAAATTTTCGTAGAAACGCTCGCGCCGCCCGACATGATCGACCAAGGTGCGGCCCCAGGTAAAATATCTCAATTTGTCTGCGACATGATAGTAAAATCGTCTCATGGCGATACCTTGATAGGCGGCCAGGTCTTAATCTAAAAAATGAACGAAAACCTCGTTACTGATAACCGCCGCTTGTTTAGTGAGTCGAATACGTTCTTCCGTTTGTTCCAGCAATTCTCTTTCGATCGATCGAGCGATCGCGTCCGGCCACCGCTCCGCCGGGGAATACCCGAACCGTTGGACGAACGCGGGAATTGAAATCCCACCCGTTTTCCGCAACCCGAAGATCATACAATCCGACGCCATTGCTTCGGAAGAGAGCACGGTATATTCCGAAAGCAGTTCCGGCTCAAGAAACGTTGGTTCCCGGTTCGGGCGTTCGGAACGAAGAACTCGCATGTAGCGGTCCACATCCGGCGTCAATCCATAGCGCACCCCATCGTACAATCCGTGGGCCGAAACACCGAAAGCGAGGTATTCCTCCCGGTTCCAATAGAGCAGGTTGTGGCGGCACGCTTTTCCGGGCAGGCTCCAGTTCGAGATTTCGTACTGCGGCCAACCGGCGTCTTCGAGATCGTTTCTTATTGTATTATACATCCGACTATACGTTTCATCCAGCACCGGAGATATTTCTCTGTCACGACGCTGCCGGTCGAGAGACGTGCCTTCTTCGTAAGCCAAGCCATAGATAGAGAGATGCTGGGGGGCGCAGGCCAGTGCCTGGCTGACGTTTTCGCGGCATTGGCTGAGCGATTGCCCCGGTAATGCGAAGATCAGATCGAGTGAAAGATTCCCGATCCCGGTGTTACGCGCGAAATCCACCGCTTCGTAGATGCGGGCGGCGGAGTGTATCCGGCCGAGTTGATGGAGTTCCGTGTCGTTGAACGATTGCGCCCCCAGGCTTACCCGATTCAATCCCAGAGGGATCAGTTCCCGGAATAATTCTTCCGAAGCGCTTTCGGGGTTGGTTTCCAGAGTGATTTCGGCGTCCGGCCCGATCTGAAAACAGCTTGTGATGGTTTCAAACAACCGGACCAGCCGCACCGTCCCAAAAAAACTCGGCGTACCGCCACCGATATAGAGTGAGGTGACGGTTCGGTCCACCGCTTCTCTCGCGCCCAATTCAAGATGGGTGAGTAAGGCTGAGAGATAGGCCTCGACCTCGTCTTCCGACCGGGGAGGGGCGGAAACAAAAGCGCAATAATGGCATTTGTGTTGGCAAAATGGCAGATGGATGTATAGACCCAAACGCGGAGTAACGGCTCCATCCTGTAACGGAACCGACTCGGTCGAGATGGGAAATTTTCGGACGCCGGTTGACATCGAAGGGCAAAAAATTCCTTAAGCGATAATGATTACCTTGTGAATTGTATCTCATGCAAGTCTATAGAACAAGGGAACTTACAACGAACCTGCCTCACCGGGATCTTTTGGTATGAAGGTTGCATTCGTCATAAGCGTTGACAACTCTGGAAAGCACTCCAGGCAATGGACACTGGGCTGGAATCAGGCTGCGCATCTTTTTAAAACGCTTGGAGTGCAAACGAAGGTGCGGAGCCTGATTCCTTACATAATTTGGATTGAATGAAACCTGACGTTCTTAGTCCAGGCAACGATTCGATGTGAAGAAGTCGCCGGCGATTGGATGTCGGGGAAAACACGGAGGTTTTCTCCGACATTTGCAGTATGACTGCCGCACCCTTAAGCCAGGACAAAGCGCAGGATTGGCATTAATTGTTTTTTTGAGGCGGACCGCAAACGCGTCAGCCGCCGTTGAGATTTGAGGGCAGACCGTTGACGAGCGGTGATCCGGGAACGAACGTCCTGGAAACCGGAACCCATTTCGAGAGGAGAACGCCTGCCGGGAAAACCATTTCGGCGAGAGGAACCTCACGGGAAACGGATACGTTCGGGAAGGTGAAACGCCTCAACCAGTGGACGGAGGACAATCATGAACGACAAGACACAAAACGACGAACATCAGAAGAAGAAAGAAGCCTACATCATGGCCTCACGGGATCCGTGGTTGGTCTGGCGTCTTCAGGCACTGCGCGCGGGATACGTGCCCCCATTACTTCCCGGCCAGATCCCCGCCAATTTGGCACACCTGCCGCTTGGCCAACCGCAGGAAGAGTACTGTGCGGAACCGCTCATTCAACACGCCACCCGGGTACGGCTGCGTGAAAAAAGTTTCATTTTCCGAGCGTTTATCTGGCTGATTATCGGATTTATCATCTTTTGCGGTCTCAGTTTCGCCTTGACGATGACGACCGGCGGCAAGTTCCGTATTGGAATCCTCGACACTCTCATGCCGCACATGGAACAGACTCACACGATTCAGATGCGTTGACAGAGCATTCAGTCAAATAGTCCATTCTAAGCCCCATTTTCTCGATGGGGCTTTTTTGCGTTTCGATCTATACTATTAGTATGTCCAACAAAAAGTGCCAGGTTGGATTTTCTGGGCAGGCACAGGGGCCTGCCCCTACATGCTTTTGTTACCCCAGACCACTACACTGATCGATCACCCTCCAAAAAGGAAACACCATGAAACGAAAAACGATTATTCTCCTTTCTGTTTTGACGGCCATTGCCGTGGCATTTCCACGACTGAACGTTTTCAGTTTTTCGGACGCCTCTTCAGACAATCGGGCAGATCGGAATTCGATCCAAGCGTTCTGTATCGATTTCAACTGGGGCGACGGCGGGCCGAACGGTTTCGCCAAGCCGGGCTTGTGGGCCGATGCCGATCCCGCACAGCATGTGGCCTGGTATGCCGCTTTGGGAGCCAATGTCATCCAGACGTTTGCCGTCTCCTGCAATGGTTATGCGTGGTACAAGGGCGGGCGCGTCGTTCCTTCGCAGCCGGGGCTGAAACATGATTTTCTTCCCGAAACCGTCAAACTCGGTCATGCCAAAGGGATGAAAGTCATGGGCTATTTCTGCATCGCCGCCAATACCCGCTGGGGAGAGGCTCACCCGGATCAAAGCTACGGCACGCCCAGCACCTTCCACATTCCGTTGACGAATGACTACTTGGATTTCCTTTGCGCGTCGATTGTCGAAGCGCTCGAACGTTCGGGAATGGACGGCTTTATGATCGATTGGGTATGGAACCCGACCCGGCCCAATGGAAAATGGCTGGAGTGTGAAAAACAAGCCTATAAACAACTGACGGGGAAGACATTTCCTGGTGAGGATCGACTCAACGAAGAAGACCTTCTGCAATACCACCGCAAAGCCATCGACCGGTGCTGGAAGCGGATTCGGCAGGCGGCCAAGCAGACGAAACCGGATTGTATTCTATGGCTCTCCTGCTACAACCTGTCGGAACCGACCGTCGTCGATTCGATCCTGTTCAAAGAAGTCGATTGGTTGATGAACGAAGCCGGGGATTTGGAAAGTCTGGAGACGATTCGCGGTACAATCGGGGCGCATACCCAGTTGGTTACCTGCCTGGTGGGATGGGGTGACAAGCACAACGCGCGGGCGATTCTCTCCAATCCGAAAGCCGGGGATTTAGCGATTTACGGTTTCTCCAAGCCGGGGGAGAGCTCCCTGCCCCGGTCCGTTTCTGAACTTTTGAGCCGTCCTATCGATGCGTTCCAGGGGAACGATAAAAATATCGCTACGCTCGCCCGCCACTACAACGCCCTCCCCTTTTAAAATGAGGTGTGAGTGGTGTGCCGATTGCTCGATATTTGCCTACATGAGTCATTAAAATTATTGGTGGAAACATTATTTTGATTAAGCAATTGTTGACAATATCCGATCTTTATGAGAAACTCGACCAGTTCAAATGAAAGCAATTTTGATTCTCGTTTCATCTGGGCAATCCCGGATCAAATGAACAACTCTATCTTTTCTTTGATCACTTTCATAAAAAAGAACGATCCTCGAAAAATACCAAATAATAAGATCGATGACATTACTTTTTATAGACTCAAATCATATTGATTTCCTCCTCGAAAAGTGAAAAAACAGATGAATATTTTCTGCCTGATATCAAAAACTTTTCTCGCTGTATTCGTTATATGTTACGGAGTGTCACCGGTCTATGCATTCAATGTTGACGTTGCGGTTTATGGTGGAACTTCTGCTGGAGTGATCGCAGCGTATACTGCCAAGATGTATGGCCACAGCGTTATATTGATAGAACCTGGCGGTCATCTCGGTGGAATGTCGTCAGGAGGATTGGGCAAAACCGACGTCGGTAATCCGAAGGCAGTTACGGGCCTATCGCGTGACTTTTACCGGTGGGTGGGACGCCATTATGGAAAGGAGGAATCATGGACCTTCGAACCGCATGTAGCTGAATTGACGTTTCAGCGGTATTTAATGGAGGCTCATATTGAAGTTTTGTATTTTAGGCGGATTATATCCGTTCAAAAACAGGACACTACGATTCACTCTATAATTCTTGAGCATAGCAGTACGCCAGACCGCCAAACAGACATTAAAATAAGAGCAAAGGTTTTCATTGACACATCATACGAAGGCGATTTACTAGCGCGATCTGGGGTTTCGTATACAGTCGGAAGAGAGTCCAATAGTCAATATGGAGAGCGATTCAATGGCGTGCAAATTTCCCGATTGGCTGGAAATGCTTCGAAGAATAACATAAAAGTCACTCCGGAGTTTCCATTTGGTGTCGATCCGTATGTAATAATTGGCGATCCATCGAGTGGATTGCTCCCCTTGATACAAAGCACGGATTTGCCTCCTCTGGGGAGCGGTGATAAAAAAATACAGGCGTATAACTTTCGTATGTGTTTGACCCAAGATCCTCAGAATCGGCTTCCTATACCTAAGCCGGAGAATTATGATCCCGGGCGTTACAGGTTACTTTTGCGCCAAATGGATATAGAACCTTGGAAGAGTTTGTATGATGGTTTTATCGTTAGCAAAATGCCGAATGGAAAAACTGATTGGAACAATTACGGACTAATAGGCGTATCCACGGATTATATCGGCGGCAATTGGGATTACCCCGAAGCTGATTACCCGCGCCGCGCAGAAATCTGGCGGGATCATCAGGAATATCAACAAGGATTGATCTATTTCTTGGGACACGATGAGCGTATTCCAGAACCTATCCGAAAGGAGATATTGACTTGGGGATTCTGCCGTGACGAATTCGTAGATACTGGCGGTTGGCCTCATCAATTGTACATTCGTGAAGCACGAAGAATGCTGGGGAAATATGTGATGACAGAGAGGGATAGTCTGGAACAAAAACACGTAGATGACGGAATCGCTTATGCATCGTATCCCATGGATTCCCATAATTGCCAACGAGTTATTTACCAGGGAATGGTCAGAAATGAAGGTAACACAAGTATTAGTGGTTTCCCGCCTTATCCGATTTCGTATCGGGCTATTACTCCTAAACGGGAGGAAGTGGATAATCTTCTAGTTCCTGTATGTTTGTCAGCTTCTCATTCAGTGTATGGATCAATTCGGATGGAGCCTACGTTTATGTCGTTGGGCCAAGCTTCAGGTGTAGCGGCGTCGATTGCGCTTAGAAACTCCTGCGCCGTTCAGGATGTTGATGCAACTAAAATACAAAAAGAATTACATGAAAATCCTCTAGTTGATTCTTCACTTACGATGAAAGATGGGGAAATAAGGCGTCCATAATATAAAAGCCGGTGGGAAAAGATGTTAGATTTGTGTTGACTCTAGTAATCTGACCTACCAAAAATGTTGGGTCAAGTATTCAGTTTTTCCCTCACCCTATAAACCATCGTGTCCACCTGACGGCGCGACGCGATGTACACCCTCTCCCAGAGGGAGAGGGGACTTGGCTACCCGTCAAAATATGTTGGACAGAGTACTAGTGTAATGTTGCATAAATAGGGCTTGGTTTCGGCTCTGCCGGGTTAGGATGATAGGCGCTCAATTCCGCAGGCTGTTGATCGGCGCGGGGATGTGGCCGCCGTGTTCGACGAAGGTTTTGCTGCCGGTGGGACAGACGGCGTTGGTGATGACGGACGCGCCGAAGAGGCCGCCGAAATCGATGTAGTCGCCTACCTTCTTACCGGGCACGGGGATGATTCGTACAGCCGTCGTTTTTCCACTGAAGACGCCGATCGCGGTTTCGTCCATGATGATCCCGGCGAGCGTCGCCGCCTCCACATCACCGGGCAGCACGATCATGTCCAAGCCCACCGAGCAGACGGCGGTCATCGCTTCCAGTTTCTCCAGCGTGAGGAAGCCGTTCTTCACCGCGTCCGCCAGCACATGATCCTCCATCACCGGCAGGAACGCGCCTGACAAGCCCCCCACCGACGACGAGGCGAAGATTCCGCCTTTTTTCACTGCGTCGTTGAGCAGCGCCACAGCGGCGGTGGTTCCCGGAGCGCCGATCTTTTCAATCCCCATCGCTTGGTAGATTTCACCCACGCTGTCGCCGACTTTGGGCGTGGGGGCGAGAGATAGATCCAACACACCGAACTCGACGCCCAGTTTCGCGGCGACTTCCCGCCCGATCAGTTCGCCGGTTCGGGTGACGCGAAAGGCGGTGTGTTTGACGACTTCGGCGATCTCGTCCAGCGTGGCTTCGGGGTGTTCCTTCACCAGCGCTTCGACGGCGCGTTTGACGACTCCCGGCCCACTGACGCCGACGTTGATCACGCACGATCCCTCACCCGCGCCCAGAAAAGCGCCCGCCATGAAGGGATTGTTCTCAGGGATGTTGGCGAAGACCACCAGTTTCGCGCAACCGAAGCCGTTTCGATCCTGGGTGGCGTCGGCGATTTGGAGCAGAGTTTCGCTCACCTGCCGAATCGCATCCACGTTGATCCCCGCCTTCGTCGTCCCGACGTTGATCGATCCGCAGAGGCGTTCCGTCTGACTGAAGACCTCCGGCATCGAGCGGATCAGGACCGCTTCGCCTTCGGTGACGCCTTTCTGCACCAGCGCCGTATACCCACCGATCAGGTCCACCCCTACATCGGCGGCGGCGCGGTCCAAGGCGCGGGCGATCTGCATCGCGCCCGCTTCATTGTGGCTTTCCAGGAGGCGGCTGACGGGGGAGACCGCCAGCCGTTTGTTGACGATCTGAAGCCCGTATTTCGCCGTCAGGCGGTCGCAGGTGGAGACCAGGTTCTGCGCCAGGGAATGAATCCGCTTGTAAACCGCCAGCGAGGCTTTGGCGATATCGGAATCGGCGCAACCATCGATGTTGATCCCCATCGTCACGGTGCGCACGTCCAGGTTTCCCTCTTCGAGCATTCGGACCGTATTGAGAATGTCGTCTACTTTTCGCATGATTTTTCAGGAAATAGATGCCGGATAGCGAAAATCTCGTTCGCCGCCCGGAAGATGTTTTCGTGTTTCAACGCCGCCACCAGATCGATCGATGAGACTAACGCTTGAAGTTCACCTTGAAGGCGTTTGATGTCGTATTCCGCCGGGATGGTGAGTTCGCTGATATGCATGACTTCGCCGCCTTGAATAGTGAAGTAGTAATCCTCGATGTTGATGTGATTTTCGGCGAGATAATTCGCGAGCGTCTTGATGATACCGGGGCGGTCCTTGCCTGTCAGGGTCAGGATGTAGCGCTCGGTTTTTCGTTTGGAATCTTCCGGAGCCTCATGAAAATCTCTCACGGAGACAGAGATTTCATCCGGCGCGAAATTCTTACATATAGCGTCGTGGATTTCGGCTTTATCGAACGCCTTCTCGAAGGAGGCCGTGACGATCACGGTGAAGTGTCCGTGGATGACCGTCTGGCTCATGCCGTCGATATTGCCGCCCCGATCCGCAATCGCGCACGCGATGCTTTTGATAATCCCGATCCGGTCCAACGCCAAGACCGAAATAACGTACCGATTCTGCCCTTCGCTCAATTCCGTTCTCCTGTTCAGGGGGTATAGCGTGATTTTACGCTCCTTCGCACTTCATTCAAGCGTTCGTTCCGCGAATTCTCGATTATAATATTTGTTTTAATCGATCCGCCTGAATTTGTGTTATATTTGAGCATCCTTATTGCACGAGGCGGCAAACTGATTCGGTCAATCATGTCGAAAAAAAACGCCCTCTATTGTCTCTTAATCACGACATACGTCCTTATGGGATTCGTATTACCCTTGCTTGCCGGTGAAGGGGACGACTCCGGTGAGTTGGAACAAATTCTCCAAATCGCCAAAGACGATCCGCGAATGAAAGACGTCTTAGCCGATTTTCCCGAAATCGAATTGCATCCTCATTTTTCCGAGGACTATCACTGCTGGATGATCGAATTGACGTTGGATGAGCGTGAAGCAGGATTGGTCACCGTTTCGGCGGAGAGCAACCAGATTCTTGAGTTTGATTTCCATCATCCTTCTGAGGAAAACAGGCGGGATGAGGATGGGGAATCCGATGCGGAGCGCTCGCTTTGGCGTTCGCTCAAGCCTTATTTCTTCCCATCGTTTGAAGGTCCGGCGTTGTTTTGGCTGACGCTTCTCATCTCGATTCTTCTCATCGCCGATTTTAACCGCCCCGTCTTCTGGAAGCATCTGGACTTGTTCCTGCTATTCATCCTGCTGCCCTGCATTGGAGTGATCTGGAGTCACACCCGATTCGCTTATACCACACTATTCGCGATCACCCTTTTTCTATTCGGGTCGATGGTATTCCGCTCGTTCCGTCCCTACCCCGCCGTTTCTTCCAATCACACGTTGGGACGGAAACCCGTCGTCTTTATCCTGGCGATCTTTATGGGATTACACCTCTTGACGATTATCCGCAATGATATCAGCGATTGCGGGTACTGGTCGATGCTGGGAGCCGATTACCTGCAGGAGACCGGCGATCTTCCCTACGGAACCCATTTCGGACGCAATTGCGTTTACGGTCCGATCATGTACGCGCTGCACGTTCCAGGAAACCTGCTTTTCACTCCCACGCAAACGGACGAGGAACGACAGGACCGCGTTCCCATACAAATGTCGCAGCCAGACTTTCATCCCGATTACTCCAGCATGGATAAACGCGCGTCGAAATGCACGACGCTGCTCTTCGATTTCACCGCGATCGTCGCGCTTTTTCTGCTTGGAAAACGGTGCGGGGGGACTCACACAGGGATCGTGCTGGCGGCGCTGTTCGCGTGCAATCCGTTCACGATCGGCATCCACGAATTCGGACTGCGTTCGGTCAGCCACATTGCGGCGATTCCTTTTCTGGTCTTCGCGCTGCTCTGGATACGGATTCCCTTGCTGGCGGGGATGCTGCTGGGGATCGGCAGCGGGATGCTGTATTATCCCGTTTTTCTGTTCCCCCTCTGGCTGGGCTATTATTGGAAAACGCAAGCCAAACGATCCGCAATTCTCTTTTTGTCGGGATTCGCCGCAATCGGCTTTCTATCCCTGCTGTCGATCGCAGCGATGACTTACGTCCAGGATGCCTCCCACGAAGGAATGTCTCCGCTGCGCGCGTTTCTGGAAGACACGGTCATCCAGCAGCAGTTCGGCGAAGGCTATGGAAACAGCCGGTTCGGTTTTTGGGGACAGTATCCGGTATTGAAGACGATGGGCAAGCCGGTGGTGTCGATCGGGTATCTGATATTCTGTTTGTCGTTGTTTTGGTGGCCGGGATACATGAATGTCTATCGGACGCTGACGCTCTCCACCGCCGTTCTTATCGGAACACAACTCTGCCTCTCCCACGGAGGCGGGTTGTATATCGGATTCTATCTCGCCTATTTTTTGATTGCGCTCGTTCTTCCTCCCAACGAGCTGAACCGGCTTGCCGATCGCAGCGAGCCGGACATTTTACATACGTAGAATCTCTTGCACCATTCAATATTTGTAGATTGAACGAACCAATGCTAGCTAAAATATAGAATAATCTTGAACCGAGGCAGGAGGTTCTACATCCGGTTCTTCAAAAGCATTGATATCCAGTTGATAATCTTGTGTGATTAAAATCCAATCTAAAATCCCTATAGCCTCACGCAATCCCATGCGGAAAGTATGTACTCCCGGTTCAAGAAACCAAAAATCCAGAGTTACATCAGTCGTGATTAATTGTCTATCGAAAGTTTCCGGGGCACCCGCCGGGTCTCCTTGACTGGGTTGCCATCGAATATCATTCGAACTGTCTAAAATTTCTGGAGTCAATGGATCTTGATCGTCAAACGTAACGTAATAAGAATCCGCCCAACCACTCAACGTATCTTGTTGTGCGAATACGGAATAATCACCGCCTTCGGTAATCTCGATATCAAATTCAATAATTTGTTGAGAAAAGAACTCCCATCCAGGCCCCCAATTGCCACGGATGACGATACCACTCTTCGTATTACCGTGGCCGTAAATACGATAGGCATTATTAATGGAGCGTGCGTATTCAGCTTGGATAAAGATATGACCATCCGCATCGGGTTTAAACGGTTCGCCGTTGTTATCACGCCCTGTGCCGAGGGGGCCAGTATAGGCAGGATTCCCCGAGCCTTCAAACGTAATCTCACCACATTGAAGGAACGGAGTTTCATCAATATTATACGAGCCATCACCGTTGAATCGAACACCAATGACTTCTGTCGGTTCACTAAACGTGAATGTCCACTCCTTTTGGTCGATATCAGCCGGTAGATCTTCACGGAACGTATCGAGATTTGTCTCTGGATAGTCTTCGATAACTCCGACTTCTTCCCAATCCGCCAGCGGGGCACGGCGAATTTCCACTCGAGGTTTACTGTTTTCCGTATTAAACCATCCACCGCTCTCTGAAAGAGGACCATGTTCAAATGAAACGGAATTCAATGTTATTGGATTTGCGGTATAAAATCCAAAAAATATATTAAAATCAAACGCTTCCAACTCTTGACAATGAACGAACGTTTCGGTGTTCCCATCGATTATGACATCGCCTACCAGACTACCTCCATGTTCGCGTGGGTGGTAGAAGTTCGAACCGATCGGCAATGCTCCATCCAACTGGGGAGGGTTATAGGTCGCAACGATTTCACCCAATGAACCGTATGCGCGCAATTCCCCCACTGAAATATATGATTGACTGGGATCGATGCCAGTAGCACCTTTTCCCCAAACTCGAAATCCGACACAGGATAACGGCTGATCAAAAATGATGTCTTGAAATTGAATATTTTGATATCCACTTTCTGCGGCAGTTACATCTGTACCATCCAAGGTAGGATAATCTTCAATTTCAGCAACAGTAGTCCAGTCATCACCCGGATTCACCATGATTTGCACAACCGGCTTTGATTCAGATGAATCAAACCACCCTCCCAAATCCGATACAACACCACCAAACAGAAAAAATCTCTCAATATTCATTCGGCGATTACGCAGCACACCGACAAAAGCGGGATCCTGGATCTTTCCATTTCGAGAATCGAAGGCCGCATCATCAAAATCCCCTTCATAAATGTATTGAGGTGAGTTATCGTAACCTGAAGCAATAACCTTACCTCCAGCCAAAATATTTAAGGTTTCAAAATTTTCTTGCGCTTCGACACTCAGAAACCCGGTACAAAGAATGATACCAACACAGTATATTTTTCTGAACATAATAACCTCCCCTAGGAATGTTGATAAAAACAATTCGATAATATAGGATTAATTCGAATAAAACAACTTAAAATTACCCTTTGTCTTCACACAGTGAAAATGTCACCCCTCTGCCTGTCCCACGGAGGCGGGTTGTATATCGGATTCTATCTCGCGTATTTTCTGATGGCGCTCGTTCTGCCTCCCAACGAGCTGAACCGGCTTGCCGATCGCAACGAACCGGACATTTTTCTTATGTAATTGAAACACCGCCCCCCGTCACCAGTCCCGCGCAACGAGAGAAAGCCATTTCAAAAGCCACGTATGATAGGTAAAGATCGGTTTATTCAAGTCTTCGTTTCTGGTAGAGGGAGGGAATCGACATCCCGATGAGGACCACGAAGCCGAACCAGCCGAGGATCAGGTAAGGCGCGTAAGCGTTGATGTACAGTCCCGCCGTAGGCAGAAGCGCCGTGATCCAGAGATAGGTCATCACGGCGATGAAGCCCTCGCGGTCGAGATCGCCGGACAGGTCCAAATCTTCAGGAAGGCCGGTCGTGCTGGCGTCGGCGACGATCTGCCGAGGCGCGGAGACGGTAAAATGATAGACCGTCGTGAGGAGTTCTACCGATGTAAGAATCAACACGATCGTCACCGTCAGCAACTTGCGGGAACGCTTCCCGCACGACGGACAGCGCGACAGACGGTAAACGCGAATCATTTGATAGAACGCGAAGAAGACATACCAGACACCCAGCGTAGCAAG
>CAZSIZ010000115.1:0-17554 GCA_964606645.1 uncultured bacterium | reverse complement strand
CAGCCTGAGTGTCCTATGGTATCTTCCGGACTCCCGCCGCGCGATCGATGAAATGTTCCGTGTAACCAAACCCGGCGGGCTGGTGCTCTTCGATACGCTCAACACTTGGCACGTCACATCGTTAGCCAACCATTGGTGGCGGAAAGCCTGCCGCGTATTCGGTCGTGAGTTAGGGCGTACCTCGCTCTCTTCCGCATCTCAGTTAATACAAACCGTTCAACCTTGGGCCAGTGAATTCCATGTATACGGGAACTATCTCTTCCTCCCGGTGGGATTGCCCGTGTTGAAGGAAGCGGGGAACTGGTGCCGATTTTTCCCTTCATTGGCTTATGCGATGAGCGAAGGTCCGGCCCGTGTTTTTTCGCATAAACTACTCGTCGTGGCGAGGAAAAAGTAATATGCCTGCCCGCGTGCTCTTGTTGACCACCGACTCGAAAATCTGCGGTACGGAACGCATGATTCTCTCACTCCTTCGCCATATAGACCGGGACCGGTACACACCGTTCCTTGTGTCTCTAAAGGGACCGGGGGATCTGATCGATGAAGCCGAAAGTCTGGGTGTGGACGGTGTGAATCTGACAATAAAACGCGGAACGCTGCTGTCCGGCTTAGGGCGATGGCGGCGGGCCGTGTCGGCGTTTCGACCCGACGTTTTTCACTCGTTTCTTCATCATACCAATCTTCTCGCCCGCTTAACACGCGAGTTTTATTGGGACGTCCCTGTCATTTCAAGTATCCGCACGGTATATACCGCCGAGGATTACGGCCGTCTGTACGGATGGCTGGAGTGGTTGACGCATCCCTGGGATCGATTCTTTGCAGCCAATTCGGAATGTGGGCGGCGCAGTCTCACTCAAAAAATGTGGCTGCCGGAAAAAAAACTGGCCGTGGTCCACAACGGATTAGAGACGGTTGAATGGAATGAGAGTCAGCAGGCGATCCGGGATGCGGTTCGGCGTGAATTCGGTTTCTCCCAGCAAGATTTAGTCATAGGAATCGTGGCGCAATTGCGTCCACCGAAACGGCACGATCTGCTGATCCGTTCAGCGGCGCGCCTGAAGGGGATTCACCCAAACATACGATTGTTGATCGTAGGGCAAGGGGAGATCGAATCTTCCCTAAAAGACCTTGCCGAGAAGGAAAGCGTATCCAGCGAAACCGTGTTTACGGGATACCGTACGGACGCGCGCCGGCTGCTTCTGGGGATGGATATTTTCGCCCTGCCATCGGACGTGGAAGGTGAACCGGTATCGGTCATGGAAGCGATGGACGCGTCGCTTCCTGTGGCGGCTACGACTGCCGGGGGCATTCCCGAAGTCGTCAATGATGGCGAAACGGGCCTACTCAGCGAAACGGGAGACCTAGACGCATTCACTGAAAATCTATCGAAAATGCTGGAATCGCCCGAACGTCGTCAAGTGATGGGAGAGGCGGGGCGTAAACGGGTGTGGGAGGAATTCTCCGCCGAACGGATGATCCGGTGCTTCGAGGAACTCTATGACCACTGTCTGAAATAAATCAAGTCACGAACAAGACAAAAGGGCCAAGCGAACGATTGCTTGGCCCTTTTTTTAGTTCATATCTCTACCGTAAATTCGCTAAACGAAAGAGCGAATAGAAACGGAATGAATACTATTTCATCGACGATTAACGAGAATCGTCGACCGCACCAAAGAAATCGGCACGGCGGTTGAGTTTCCAACTACTTTCGCTGTGGCCGGTGGCCAAAGGTTTGGATTCGCCCCAGGATTTCGTGATAATCCGTTCGGCCGCGACGCCTTTTTCGATCAGAAACTCCGCCGTGGCGTTGGCGCGTCTTTCACCCAAAGCGATATTGTATTCGTCCGAACCACGCTCGTCGCAATGGCCTTCGATAATGATTGTCAAACCGGGTTTGGCTTTGGCGAATCTCGCGATGTTGTTCAAGCATTCTGCCCATTCGGCTTTGATATCGTATTTGTCGTAATCGAAATGAATTCGTTTGCAAAGGTTGAATTCACCACTGGGATCTAAATCAGTCAGTGGAACAGGCTCGACAGGAGTACGAACCGTAAAATCTCCTTCTCCATTACCGCCTGATATCGGTGCGCCTTTTTCCGCTGTAGCATGACCACCAGAGGGGGTTTTAGGGCCAGTCGCACAACCCATCGCCAAGCCTAAGGCCAACAGCAGGATGATCCCATTGAGCATTGATTTCGTATTTGTGAACATGTAGCAGAACCTCCCGATTCTTTTTTATTTTCTGTTAATTATTCTCCCCGCACTCTCTTCAACCATAAATAAAGGGAGCACAGATTAATTTACCGTATTTCCCCATGAGCCGTCAACCCATCATGCAAAATAAACACAATTATCTCTATCCCCGGCACTTAACGCACCTGAGAATGAATAATATAAACTATCATATTTCGGACATAAAAAAAAGAGAGAGAGCCGATTTTTCTCGATCAAATGAGTAAAAATTGGAATTTGAGGGTCGAATACCCGTTTTTTAGCTAATTAGGTGACCAAATCGGGCATAAATTATCTCCGGACAGGTAGGAAATCCGGTGAAAACGCTTTCCGTTGGGCAGTAGGCGGTCCGGATTGCTTGGGGCGATGTAGATATCGCTCTTTCCACCAAGCCGGGTCGATGAAAACACGATGTACCTCCCATTGGGGGACCACGATGGATTCTTATTGTCGCCCGTACCATCAGTAATCTGCTGTAAGCCGGTTCCGTCGGGACGAACGGTGAAAATATCCGATTGGAGATTGTCGTAGAATCCGTTAAACGCGATGCGGTGATCCCCGTCCTCCATCGGGACGGGCGACCAGCAGGGGGTGTCGCATTTGCGGTCGACATAGGAGATGCGGCGCTGGCTGGAGCCGTCGGCGTTCATCACATAAATCTGGGGCCAATAGCCGCGTGTGGATTGGAAAGCGATCTGCATGCCGTTGGAGGAGACATCCGGGGCCTGATCGATGCCTTTGTTGTACGTCAGCCGTTTGGGTTTCGCACTGCTTCCCGGTTTCATAATGAAAATCTCGAAATTCTTATCGATATTGGAGAGCGAAACCGCTAACTGCTTACCATCGGGAAACCAGCGCGGGGTGGTATTGGTTCCATTGAAGCGGGCCAGCGGCGTGATTTTCCCTTGGTCCAGGTCGTGGATAAAAAGGTCCGGCCAGCCTTGTTTGAAGGATTGATAGGCGATCTTCTTTCCATCGGGCGACCAATCGGGAAACTGCGTAACGGAATTGAAATTTGTCATTTTCTTGAGGCTACCCTGCCAGCCGTCGTAATCGACCAGATAGAGTTCGCGGGTGTTTTTCTTGGTGTCGAAATGGATGAAGGCGAAGCGGGTCTGGGTGATGGGGGTGACTTGACCGTTGGTAAGAGCGCGGATCATTTCGTCGGTGGCTTTATGCCCGGCAGCGCGGAAAAGAGGCGTTGTAAGAGCGGTGTTCCGGCCGTAAGCCTGACCGATGATGCGCCGTCCCTGGACCACGTCATAGACATAGATGTTCAACTCGAATTTCCCCGGCCCTTTCGGCACGAAAATGGTTTTCACCAGATAGTCCAGGTAGATATCTTTTTCGATCTGAAGGCGTTTCCAGTCGTTGTAGTGAACCGTCTGATCCGCCAGCTCTTGATTCTTGATATAAGTGGCCTGGGGTGTTTCCGCAAAGACACGAAACGCATCGGAGAAGAGCAGATCGAAACGAAGCAGATCGTCCAGTTCCTCGATCAGCCGTTCCTGCCCACCAAAAGGTGTTTGCGCAACCGGTTTCAGAACGAGCAGCTTCGGTTTATCCTGTTCTTTCGTTACCGCAGGACCGTAGATCGTTTGTTCTGCAAATGAACCAATTGGGAAAATAACTGCAACTATAAAAAGAAAAGTGATCAATCGGATAGACATAGTATGATTCATTTTCAATCCCTCATTAAGTATAATTCCATTAAAATTTAAATGGGAAAAACGCTCGGACTTGGTTGGATTTATAGTTGAACGGTAATTCATCAACCGGGTTAGCGCGTTCAACCGCCTCCATAGCGGATTCATCCAACAATTTCCATCCGGATGATATTTCCAATTTAATATTCGTGATTTTTCCGTCGCGATGAATGGTAAACGAAATAACGGCTTGATAATCTTTCTTTTCTGGTTTGAAACGAGTTGGTTTTTTCCAGGCACGTACTAAATGCAACAATATTTTTTTGGTGTAGGGATCGAAATCGTAATCACTCCCGTCGGGCGATTGGAATATAGGGGCGGTTTCCGACGCGGATTTGACATTCTCTGCGGGTGTCGGTTGTTTGAGCAAGTCAGGATCGTTCAAATCGAATTTTTTCAGCGTCGGTGTCGGCGTGACATTGGGTGTTGCCGTTGGTTTGGCGGTCGGTTTTTTCGTTGGCTGTTTTTTCCGAGTCGGTTTGCGGGTGGGTGTTGGTGTTTTCGTCGGCTTCTTTTTTTTAGGTGTCGGAGTCTTTTTTAACTGATCTTTTAAGTCTTTGATCAGGTCTTCACTGACTTTCGGTTGTTTTTTTTGAGGCTTGGGTTCCGGGACTTCTTCAACTTTGGGTTCGGGCGTCTCCGGCTGGGGTTGGACTTCCTGCTCCATCAACGACATGGGGATGAATCGTTCACTCATTTTGAAGTGCGCGCGGGGGGTGAGGGTGAGGTATAACAACACGCCCAGATGAAAGGTACATGAAACGATGAATGCGGTCCGGTCTTTCATAATCGCTCTGCTCTGTTATTCCGCTTTCTCGTGTTTGAGTTTGGCCGGGAAATTAACTTGGGCAAAACCCAAGTCCCGGGCGATTGATGCGACGTTCAGCACCGCACCAAATGGAGCCAGTTCGTCTCCACGAATAAAAACAGCCTCTTCCGGGTACTCCGCTTTCAAGCCCGCCAACTGTGCGGGCAGTTCGGATTCTTCCACCGATGCGCCGTTCAGGGTCATGCTTCCCCCGGTATCCACTGCGACGATGATCTTTTCTTTGCCCGTGCTTTCGACGTAGCGAAGCTGGGGAATATTGATATTCAGCCCGGTATTTACGAAGTCGGAGACCAGGATAAAGACGATCAGAAGCACCATGACGATATCGATCAGGTTCGTCATGTTGACTTCGGCGAAGGCTTCGCGGCGGTATCGGACTTTACGAAGTGCCATTAGGTTTTCTTTCCAGTTTTAGAACGGGAGGGCGTCCGGCTTGGGCGGGCCGGAGCCACTCCGACAACGATCTGCCGGTCGAACCGGTTGATGATCTCGTTGGCAAAACTCTCCAGTTGATTTTCGATCCGCCGCACGGCGTGAAGAATCCCGTTATGTCCAAAAACGGCTGGGATGGCGACAAGTAACCCTGCAACCGTCGTCAGCAGCGCCTCGGATATGCCGGGCGCGACAGTGCTCAAGTCAGCCATGTTGGATTGTCCCATTTGATTGAAACTGATATAGATCCCGTAGACCGTCCCGAGAAGTCCGAGCAGAGGGGATACACTGGCGATGGTCGCCAGGAGGGTGGTTCCCTGTTCCCAGCGTTCTTTTTCGAGTTCGATCGAGCGGTCCATCGTGCGTTCCAACGCGGGAATCACGGGGCGGTCGGCGATGATACAATTGCGTTCGCGGTCCAGCGTGGCCCACAGGCGAAGTTCCTCATAAGCGGAGACGAAAAGCCGGGCGGGGCTGCTGGAGGGAAGAATCCCTTCCTGGGAAAGCGCGATAATATCCCCTTCCCGGTCACCGAACAGCCGCCGGAACTGGGTCGCGCGTTTGCGTTCTAAACGGAGGTCCGCTACCTTTTTGATAATGGTCCCCCAGGTCAGAATCGAGAGAACGATCAATGTGAAATAAATGAATAACGCCAAGTACGAACTATTCAGGACTTGTCCGACGGTCCCATCCGGCTGGCCAATGGTAAGAACGGTCAACAGTTGACCCATCATAAATCTTTTTTCCCCTTTCCGTCCGCTCCGGCCGATCAAAACGAAACGGCAAAAAGTCGAAAACACCTTCAGCGACCACAAGATTGGGTATAATGATTGGTTTATGAATACCCATATCTTGCCGTTTCGTCTGCAAGGTCTGACTTTTACCGGATCGTCAGAGATGAACGGCAACCCGATTGCATGGGAAGCCCACAACCGTTCCGGGCTTCACCAGAAGAGATAATTTCCCGTATCTATAAATTATGACGGCCTGTCGAGACCGTCCATTCAAAAAGAATCGATCGTTACGGAATTCGAATCCGCTGACCGATTCTGATTTTAGAAGGATCGGATATCCCGTTTAAATCCTGGATCGCAGACATATCGACGCCGTGCTTCGCCGCAATACTGGAAAGCGTATCGCCACTCACGACGGTGTGTATCTTCCCCCCGCTGGTCTGGGGCAGATCGGGGGCGGAGGCTCCCAGCTCCTTCAGGATTCGGCGGTACATCGTTTGATTGTTGCTCTCGATATCGGCCATCCGTTTTTCCAATTGGTTTCGGACGCGTCCGATGGTCTGTTCCGAACGGGCAAGCGACGAATCGGTTTTCTTTTGAATATCGTCGAGATCGCCTGATATCGTATTCAATGCGTTTTGAAGCGCCTGGACATCCGTCTCCAGTCTTTCCCTGGACTGATTCAGCCCTTCGGTCAGTTTCGCGTAGCTGGTGGCGGTGAATGTATCGATCCGGCCAACTCGCTCCTTGAGCGCTTCAACCTCACGCTCCAACCGGCCCAAGCGGGTGGAAATCTGTTCGATCATCGTCTCCAGGTTGGTCTGGGAGTACCGGATATCCTGAAAGGCTTTGGAAATCGTGGCGTTCATCTCACCGAGGGTCGAGGACGTTTCTTCGGTATCTTGGGAGACCTCTTTTTGATACCGGAAAACGCGATTCTCCAAATCGCTGACGGATTCCTGCATTTGCACGATTTCTTTGTTGGCGCAGGAGGATAAAAACAATCCGGATAAAAGGATTAATCCTAAAATCGATTGTCGAGGATTGGTCATTTTGGCAAACTCCCTAAAAGCTGACATTTTATGCTTATTACGAATGTATTACATGATGAAGAGAATTCCAGGGACCAATTTGAGGGGGAATATAAGCCCTTGCAGAAACTGAAAATTGTACCCTTAACCCTGAATTCTCACTTCAAAAATAATATTTCCATTAATAAAATCGACAAATAAGATTCCTTATTCGCTCAACACAAGATATAATAATACAATACTATAACCAAGAATGAATTTAGACAAGAACTTAATTCATATTCCTTGACAATTTGCAGTCTATCGATACGGATTCAGGCTGGAACCTTCAAAAGGAAGAACGATGGGTGACGAAGAACTGAAAAAAGAGAACACGGAGCCAACCCCGGAAGCCAAACTCGATGGAAACCCTCCAGGCGACGATGAAGACTCTGAAGGCACTCAAGGGACGGAAGGGCTGTCGCTGGATATGGCTCCCAACTCGATGACCGCGCGACTGGAAATCGCGTTGGAAAACGCCCAGAATTTTTCTCCTGACGATATCGTTGACTATTTAAAAACCAATAACATCTCTGAAGACCGAATCAAGATGGATCAAGTCAACCGGTTCTTTGACGATTCGATTTTCAATCGCGCCCTCGTCGTTGCGAAAGGAATTCCGCCCAAAGCAGGAGACGATGGGAAAGTCGAGTGGGAGATCGATCTCTCCGTACTTGATGGAGCAGCCCTGACCGAGCGCGGAGGCCGTGTCGACTGGAAAGATCAACATCATATTCTTCAAGTCGCCGAAAACGAGCTTCTCGCCACGATAATCGAGCCGACGGAAGGGGAACCGGGTCAGGATATCTTTGGCCGGGAATTACCGACCAAACCGGGGAAACCGGCTAAATTCCGAGTGGGCAAAGGAATTCGAGTCAGCGAAGACGGCACGGAAATATACACTGAAATCGGAGGGGTGATTTGCCGCGAGGACAATAAGATTTCCGTTTCCAATATCTACAACGTCCAAGGCGATGTGGATTTTAAGACCGGGAATGTCGATTACGATGAAACGATTGTGATAACGGGAGGAGTTTTAACCGACTTCGAGGTCAAAGCGGGAAAGGATTGCCACGTAAACGGATTAGTAGAAGGGGCGAAAATCACCGCAGGGGGGAGCATTTTTATCAATGGTGGAATCCAGGGCGATCAGAAAGCGCACCTCCACGCGGGAGGAGAAGTCACCGCCAAGTTCGTCAATAGCGCCACGATAGAAGCTAAAGGCAACGTAACCATAACTGGTTCCATCACCAATTCCATTGTTAAAGCGGGTGACCGGGTGATCGCGGAGGGGGATAAATCCGTCATCGTCGGCGGGCACATTATGGCCGAACGAGAGGTGCGGGCCGCCGTTCTCGGATCGGAAATCGGAGTCAAGACAAAGATCGATATCGGGGTCAATTTCCGCAAGGTCATCGAACGGCGGGGTGAAGCGCAGGAACAAGTAAAAACGCTCGTTGAAAATTTCAAGAAACTCAAGCAAGTCACGAAAACGCTCAACCAACTTCGCGACAAGGGGAAACTGAACAAAGAACAAGACGCCATGCGAATGAAAGTCACTCGCAGTTCTCTACAACTCCAGGCGCAGATTAAAAAACTGAATCAAGAGATCGACGCGCTCAAGCAGGAAATCGACCGGGCGCGTAACGAGATTACCGGCGTCGTGGCGAAAAATATCGCCTGGCCGGGAGTTCACATCTCCATTCTCAACAATCCCTTGATCGTTAGGGCGCAGACCACCAAAGCCATCTTCGCTTACACCGACCACGACATCGAAGTCTTCGCCTATAAAGAATCCGACGCCAAGAAGAAGAAATCGAAGGACAGTCCAGACGACGACTCCTAATCGTCATAAGATTATCTCATGATTCTCTACCGGGCGATCGGTCCTCATCCGTCAAAACACCCCGCTTCCAAACAGGACATTTCGTTAACGGGCCGTTCTTTATAACCGTGATGATTGGGATTCACAAGAGACGAGATGGACGGATTCAATGGGGTAAAATCAAGAAACGGAGGAGGAGGGATTCGAACCCTCGATACGGTTCCCCGCATACCCGCTTTCGAGGCGGGCGCCTTCAACCACTCGGCCACCCCTCCGGTTGATCGTTTCTCGATATGTATGGTATCGATTATTTTGCGTCTATTATTATCGTAGCCGCTCGAAAAAATCTTTCAATAAGCGTTCGCACTCTTCCCGTAAAAATCCAGAATGAACGAGAACCTGGTGGTTCAACCGATTGTCTTCAAGAATCCGATAGAGACTTTCCACCCCCCCGGCTTTGGGATCGGACGCGCCGTAATAGAGATGTTCGATCTGGGCCTGGACGATAGCCCCGGCACATTGGATGCAAGGTTCCAGCGTGCAGTAGAGAGTGCAGTTCTCCAAGCGCCAAGCCCCGATTTCCTCGGCCGCGTCGCGGATCGCCACGATCTCGGCATGAGCGGTGGGATCGTTTTTCTCTTCGCGCCGATTACGGCCCCGCCCGATCACCACGCCATCCCGCACTACGATCGCTCCCACGGGAATATCTCCGTGAGCGCGGGCGATTTTGCCCTGGTTGATAGCCAGACGCATGAAATGATCGTGAGAAGGTTCGGTCGCCAATTCAACTCTCGTTTCAAAAAATCGTTAAAAGAACCTATCCCGATTGCGGGAAATTCACAAGGGGATATCCCGCAAGCAGTCCGTGGTAAAAGTCGCACAAGTGTGTGCGCGAGACATTTTGGTTGGATTCAAGGCGAAAAATTGAAGGAAATATGGTTTATTTTTAAGATTTTTCAACACAGAATCCAGCCAAAAGGGCCGTGCATCGCACCGTGGGAGTTTTGCAACGGACTGCTAATCATTCCATATCGAGCGATTTGGATCGAACGGCAGGTGGTTGAATCCGGAGTCATGACCCGCCGTACAGAAATTGGTAGACAGGCGCGAGTGTCGCGAAAGGTGCGCCGTTGGGAAAGCGTCCTCCGCTGGATTGGAGGTTACCGTTGCTGACCAGACCGTTGGAGGTTTCGTAAGCCCGGCGGTCGAACCAGACTTGAGCGGCTCCTTCGTTTCGGTTGCCCCAGGGGTATTCGCCGTTGGTGAACCCTTCGTTGTCGTTATCCCGGTCCGGCCCGAAACTGAGCATCATAAACGTATTGAGAGGAACTTCGGGCGTATAGACGTTGGGGTGGGCAAGCGACCCGGTCAGCACGATGAGGTAGGTGCTGTTCATTTCGGTGTTTTCGATCAGTTTGAATGGATCCCTCAACGGGCCGCTGAGGTAGGCGACCGGCGTCGTCAAGCAATGAAAACCTCTCATGTAGCGGGCGAGCGCCTCACCGTTGGCGTCGGGGATGTAGGAGTTGCGGTCCAGGTAGTACATCTCCAAACCAGTCGATAGCGCTTTCATATCGGCACGCACGCGGGTGATTTTTGCACGGGTCTGGGCGTTAAGAAAATTGGGAACGGCGATGGCGGCAAGTATCCCGATGATCGCCACGACGATCAGCAATTCGATCAGGGTAAAAGCACGTTTCTTCATAACTCAACTCTTTTACAACCGAATTTCATCCAACACATTGGATGAAGCAAATGCAGTATACCACAACCGACATGGAATGATCGCCAATATAAGCTCATTCGGTCTTCTTCGAGCGATCCTTGGCCAAGGCATGGCAG
Organism: uncultured bacterium; assembly: GCA_964606645.1. Taxonomy (GTDB): domain Bacteria; phylum Hinthialibacterota; class Hinthialibacteria; order Hinthialibacterales; family Hinthialibacteraceae; genus CAZSIZ01. The sequence continues at coordinate 6,884 of CAZSIZ010000115.1, read as the reverse complement.
TGCGCCACGCATGAGGCGGCCAGGGATGTCAGGTTATAGCCCCCTTCAAGGCACGAAACCACTTTCTCCCCACATGAATTCTCCGCATGGCGGCAGACCGCATTCGTCATCGCGGCGAAGTGTTTCTCCTCCAGCAGCCAGTTGCCCAGAGGATCGTCGCGGTGGCTGTCGAATCCGGCGGACACCATCATCAACTGCGGCTTAAACTCCGGCACGATCTCATCCAATGCTTCGATCACGGCTGATACGACTGTCTCCGCTTCAGTCATCGCGGGAAAAGGAAGGTTGCGTGTAAAACCTTTCCCCTTGCCTTCTCCCGTATCGTAAGGAAGCCCGGTTCCGGGATAATGCGGGTACTGGTGGGTGGAAATATAGAAGACCGTATCGTCTTCGTAAAAGATGGCCTGAGTTCCATTGCCGTGATGAACATCCCAGTCCAGAATGAGAATCCGTTTCAGGTGATGAGTGGTTTGCGCGTACCGGGCGGCAATGGCGATGTTGTTGAACAGGCAGAATCCCATCGATTTCTCTCGAAGCGCGTGATGCCCCGGCGGACGGGATACCACGAACGCATGGCGGGTTTCGCCCTTGCACACGGCGTCTACAGCGGCCAGCGAGGCTCCCGCCGACAAACAGGCAATCTCGAACGACGCGTCGCTCACCACGGTATCCGAATCCGCCATTCCCCCACCCCGTTTCGCCATCGCATCGATTCGCTGGATGTGCGCTTTGTCGTGAACCAGCGCCAGTTTGTCCCGTGTAGCCATCCGTGGTTCTTTCCATTCGACGGCGTTTCCAAACTGTTCTTTTTTCAACGCGGAGGAGATGGCATCCATCCGGTTTTTATTTTCGGGATGAGCGCCGGTGTCGTGTTCTTTGTACCGGTTGGAATAGTAGATAAACATGCGAAACACGCTCCTTTCATTGAATTGGTGGATGCGAAAATAATAGTTCCGATTCGGAGAAATTCCCGGCCTCAATACATCCGAAATTCTTTGGCCGCCTCCCAAAGCGCAACGATATTCTCCACCGGAACGTCGGCCTGGGTATTATGGACGGTGTTGAACACATAGCCGCCACCCGGTTTAAACGTTTCCATCATCTCCCGTACCTGGTTTCCGACATCCTCCGGTGTTCCTTTTGAAAAGACGGTCTGTGGATCGATCCCGCCACCCCAGAAAACGATCTCCTTTCCATATTTTTCTTTGAGTTCCGCCGGATTCATCCCTTTGGCGCTTATTTGGACGGGATTAAGGATATCGACGCCGTTATCGATAAATTCGGGGATGTATCCTTTCACCGCCCCGCACGAGTGATACCAGAGTTTGGCTTTCGTTTTTTTGTGAACGAATTCGTAGAGCGCTTTCTGGTAAGGCTTGATTAATTGGCGGTAGGTGGCGGGGGAGAACAACGGTCCGGTCTGCATCCCGATATCGTCACCGACACAGATCACCTGAAGAAATTCACCCACTTCATCCAGGAATGTATCGAGAAAATCGGTCCAGTATTTCAGCGTGTGTTCCAGCAATTTCTCAACGTATTTCGGTTGCTCCAGCATATCCATATACAAGTTTTCAAAACCGCGCATATACCAGCAGATTTCAAAAACGACACCGGTGATCCCGCTGACCAGTGCGTAATCCGTTTCGTGGTAAAGACGCTGGGCGTATTCGCGCAGCCCCTTGAACGGGGCGGGGTTTTTCCCATCGGGCCAGTCGTATCGATCCAAATCCTCATAAGGCGTATCGGCGAGCGGATGATGGATAATGTCGCAATACAAGCCTTCATCCGCTTTCTCTCCGGGCATGGCCCAGGTCACGCCAAAGCCGTCGGTAATCCCCCAGTAGCCGGGGCGCACTTCGGTCAGTTCCGGCGGTGAAGCGAACATCCCCGGACGAATATAACGGGTATCGATATCGAACAGGTTCAGCACTTTCTCGCTCGGAGCCGCCAGCTGCTGGACGATGTCCATGATCTGTATTTCTTCTTCAATCCCGTAAAAATCAAGCACTTTTTGATAGGCCGCTCGATGAATGCCTGTCTGGTTCCCGCCCAGATCGAGCGGCACTCGATCCGGTTCCCGATGGTTCAACGCGGCAATTATGCGCTCTCTCGAATTCATAAAAATCAATCCTCTCGTCAATGGGTCGATCACGACTTCAGCATATCATACCATACCTTTCTCATCCAAACGAATAGAGAGAGGAGAGTAAATTTACTGAGGTAACGGTTATTTCACGATGAGAATCGCAACGGTTGAAAGAAGACCAAGGGACACAAAGATGCACATCATTACAAGCACACCCGTAAGATTGCCGGTGAAGATAAAAAGCATGGCGTGTAAAACGGCACTAACCAGCCATACGAAAAGATTGGATACCCACATCGGAAGACGGAGTTTCCGTCGAAAGAACTTGTACATCGGGTAGAAGAGATACCTGTGCGGTGGGTAAAGCGACTGCCAGTAATAGAAATTTCGATAACCAGGTTTTCCCATTGATACCTTGAAAGGATATTTGAAATTGAACCAAACATATCGATAATAATCTAAATTGACATACAATCTACTGTATGAGTTTCGTCCTGCTTACTCTTATTACTAATCCGTCAATTATAGGAGAAGAAAATGTACCGACTTTTTGCTGCTGTTCTCTGCATCGTGCTGGCCTGTATGATCTGGACACTTCCCTTAGCAGCCGAAGCGCCCTGGTATCAAGCCGAAGTGATCTTCCCCGGTGAAGCCATACACAACCACGGTTCCTGCATCGTCGAATGTCCCAATGGCGATTTTCTCGTCTGCTGGTTTCATGGGGGGGAACGTCGCGAGGATCAAGTTTACATCGAAGGCGCCCGCTGGGTGAAGCGAATGGGAAAGTGGACGGAACGCTTCCTTATGGCCGATACCCCCGGTTTCCCCGATACCAACTGCTGCATGATCATCGATCCCGAAGCGCGGCTCTGGCTGCTCTGGCCGACCATCCAGGCCAACACCTGGGAAAGCGCCCTGATGAAATACAAAATCTCCACCAACTACATGCACGCCGAAGGGCCGCCCGAATGGGATACAATGAAGGTTCTGCATATCAAACCGGGTGACGATTTCGAAGAGAAAGTCAAGGAAAAAAGCGAAGCGTATCTCAAATCAATGAATATTCCCGTCGACGGACGAATCAAGTTTTGGCTTGACCGCAATACCAAACAGGCCGCCGATAAACTGACGCGTCGGCTCGGTTGGTTCACCCGCGGGCATCCCTTCATCTTAAATGAGAAAACCATGCTGGTTGGATTGTATTCCGACGGATTCTCCTTTTCCCTGGTGGCCCTGACGGACGATTGGGGTGAGACGTGGCGTTTCAGCGATCCCATCGTGGGCGGTGGGAATATCCAGCCCACCTTTGCCCGGAAAAAAGACGGTACGTTCGTGACTTATATGCGCGACAACGGCCCGCCACCCAAGCGGGTACTTGTCTCCGAATCGAAAGACGATGGAATGACCTGGGGCACGGTATACGATCATCCGTTACTGCCCAATCCAGGGGCGGGCCTGGAAGTCGCCAATCTGAGAGACGGTGATTGGATCGTCATCTACAATGATACGGAACGGGGTCGTCACAGCCTGGCCGTGTCGATCTCTCAGGATGAAGGCAAAACCTTCAAATGGACGCGCCATCTTGAATACAAAGAGCCTGAGCAGGGCGGCAGTTTCCATTATCCTTCCATCATTCAGGCGCGTGACGGTCTCCTTCATGCTTCCTATACCTACAACAACACGGGGCAGCCGGATCCACGGGAAAATGGAAAAACCATTAAACATGCCGCCTTCAATAAAACATGGATCATGGCTGGCGATCCGAAGGATTGAAAGCAAACCTACGATTCGTGAATTCGACCAGTTCCCGCAGGATCACGGGATTGTCGATCAACCGGGGGCGAGTGTTCCAAAGCCGATGCGCGATTCCGTTCATGATGACTCAGTTCGCATGAGATTGCGCCGGGTGAAGCGTTGGAGCGCGATGGAGCCGGGGATCATCCATAACGCTTGCACAAACACAAAAAACCAGAGTTCGTCTCCATCCCATTGGTAACTGTTCGTTCCATAATTGGCGATGAGGAAAAACGGCGAGAGCATTCCACACAGAGGATAGAACATTTCCCTTGCAGTGGATCGTCCCGAACGCATGAATTCGATAATGATTTCACTAAAAACCGGGAGACAGAAATAGAGCAGCAGGGCGATCCCGAACGTCAGCGCGTAGGCAGTCGTCGTCTTCCGTTTGAGAGACGAACAATAGATGCCCAGCGACAGAAAAAAATAAGCCGTGACATAGACAACGATAATTGAACCGAATAGAAGATCGCCGTACCAGTTGATTAATTCTCCCCCACTCAGTAAGAACACTAAAAACGGAATCAGGAAAAAGGCCCATAACCGCCACTGGAACAGGCGGAAACCGGCTTTCAATTTCCCGGCAATAATCCGTCGCACGGTCAATGTCGTGGTGGCAAGGATATCGAAGGTGTTGCGATCGAATTCGCTCCGGATCGAGTTGGCCGCGTAGGGTACAACCGTTAACGGAAGGAAGACGGTCCAAATCAACATGAAATGAAGCTGATCGTCTCTGTCACGATTTATTTCCAAAGCCGATAGGAAAAAAAACAGGCCCACGACAAACAAAATGCAAGTTGATATGATGAGTTTCCTTCGGTTGTAATGTTCGCGGCGATCTTTGATATAAACCGGATTGGCCTCATAAGGAATAAATCGCGGGAGAAACCAATCCTTGAGAGGCCCCTTGGAACGCGCTGCAGGTGTGTGTCTGGAAAAACGCGTCCAAAAACCTTGGTTAGGCTGTCGGTCACTATACTGATACAGTTTCTTGAAACATAAATACAAGAGTATGCCGATCAAGGCCAGAACCATGACGATGTGAACATGATAGGGATGGGAACGAGTGAATTCTCCGACTTCTCTGGGAAGGGTTTCGTTCGCAAAATAACAGATTGCAACAACGGTTGGCGAAAGAATCATTTCCATGCCCCAGTGTTCGTGGGAAGTGAAAGGCATACAAATAAAAGGCCGGATAAACATGATGCCGATGATGTAAATAAAACCGAGAAAATAGGCCAACGAAACAGCGTTGACCGTGCGTTTGCAATGAATCGAGCACAAAAGACCGATGAGGCCCACGACAACGATAATCTCTCCGAATATCAGGAAGACCACACCGATTTCCTGGGGAGAAACGCCTCCCGATGTTAAAAATAAACCATAGATCGGAATCAGAGATGACAGCAATACCCAAACGAACAGAACCGACGAGAAAAATTTCCCCACTATAATCGTGGCTAAATTGAGCGGCGTCGTGCGCAGCAGATCCCAGGTTTCACGTTCCCGTTCGATATTGATAATCGTGGCGCTGATCAGGGGGATCAGCAGTGCCACCGTCCCTCCCTGAAACAGATTGAGAATCAAGAACATTTCCCGGATTTGACTGCTCCAACTCGCTCCTCGATGATAATTTTTGGTAAAATGATACCAAAAGGTGAGAGACGCGATAAATCCGACGATCAAGAAGATCGCCAAGTAGTAAAACGAACTCCCTTTGCGCAAACGAACGACCAACTCCCGCAGAATCACGGGATTGTTAATCATCCGGGGACGGGCCTTCCAAAACCGATGCGCGATTCCGTTCATGATGACTCGTTCCGCATAAGATTGTGTTGAGTAAAGCGTTGGAGCGCGATGGAAGCGGGGATCATCCAGACTGCCTGCCAGAACATTAAAAACCAGAACTCGCCTCCATTCCACTGGTGATTGTTCGTTCCATAGTTGACGACGAGGAAAAACGGCGAGAACATTCCGCACAGAGGATAGAACATTGCTCTGGCGGCAGTGCGTCCCGAACGTATAAGTTCGATGATGATTTCGCTGATAATCGGAAGACCGAAATAGAGCAGCAGAGCGATCCCAAACGTCAGCGCGTAGGCTGTCGTCGTCTTCCGTTTCAGAGACGAGCAGTAGATGCCCAGCGACAGAAAGAAATAAGCCGTGACGTAGAATACGACGACCGAGCCGAAAAGAAAATCGCCATGCCGATCCAGTCCTCCATTCAGTATAAACGCCAGAAACGGGATCAGGAAAAACGCCCATAAACGCCACTGAAACAGGCGGAAACCCGCTTTAAATTTCCCGGCAATAATCCGGTGGGGGGTTAAGGTCGTCGTGGCGAGGATGTCGAAGGTGTTCCTGTCGAATTCGCCCCGAATCGAGTTGGCGGCGTAGGGCACAATCGTTAACGGAAGGAAGACGATCCAAACCAGCATGAATCGAAGCTGCCTCATGATGACATTATTAGATATTTCTATAGACGATAGGAAAAAAAACAGGCCTGCGACAAACAAAACGCAAGTCGAAATAAAGAGTCTCTTTCGGTTGTAGTGTTCGCGTCGGTCTTTGATATAAACCGGGTTGGCTCCATAAGGAATAAATCGCGGGAGAAACCAATCCTTAACCGGTACCTTGGAACGCTGTGACGGTGTGCGTCTGGTAAATCGCGCCCAAAAACCTTGGTTTGGCTGCCAGTCACTCTGCCGATTCAGTTTCCTGAAACATAAAAACAAGAGAACGCCAATCAAGGCCAGAACCATGAAGATATGAACTTGATAGGGATGGGAGCGGGCGTATTCGCTGAAATGGTCGCTGGGGGGCATATTGTTATTGAAATAAATGATAGCCACAAAGAAAGGCGAAATAATCATTTCCATACCGAATTGTTCTCGTGATGTAAAAGGCATACAAATAAAAAGCCGGAAAAAACAGATTCCAAGGATATACAGACCTCGCAAATCCACTCCTAAATCGACCCATTTTTTTGGACATCTTG
>CAZSIZ010000114.1:11651-17599 GCA_964606645.1 uncultured bacterium | reverse complement strand
GTAGCAAGCGCCAGGAATAGATGTTTGGATCGTGCCAGGGTGGCTGTTTCGGCCTCGAAGCGGGTTCGGTCGCGTTTGCAGGTAAACGTAAAGGTTTCCGTCGAGTTCATCGATCGCTTCCCATTGCCCGGAATGAGGGGAAGTGGTTAGTAGAGTGGCCGATTAAAAATGACGGGTGAGAATGCGACACTAAAATGAAGCCTTAGCATAACCGCCCTCACCCTAGCCCTCTCCCAGAGGAAGAGGGAACATGTTCACTCGACATTTTGACACGGCCAGAGTACTTAGTTCCCCATGAACCGGTATAACGCTCTCAGCATCAGTCCGGAGCCGATCAGGTGAGCCGTCTTGGTTTCCGAGTATGTCTCCAGGAACCACTGCCCGTCCGCCGCGCCCGCCGTGAGCGCCATCGGCTCGATGTACTTGAGCACTTCATCGATCAACGCGGAGAATTCTTCCTGGTGCTCGAAATCCTTGGGCATTCCGTCCCGTTCCTGGTCCAGAATAGTCCGAAAAAGGTCTTTCGAGAAGACTGCTTCGATCTGGGCGGGTGAGCGGACCTCATCGATCAGGGAGCGAATCGCCTGGCTTCGGCGATCTTCTCCATCGGAATCGCTCGATAATTCACCCAGATAGTTCCGGGCGGCGGTCTCAGCATCGAAGAGGTAAGTCATGGCGTCGCGTTCGATCGACACCAGTTCGCTCAGCCCCAACATGCGGGACATGGGGTTATCGCCAAAACCGATCCGGGTTCCGGGAATCATCGCGATTTCAACATCGCTGGTTTCGACAGAGGGATATTTCTTGAAACGGGAGACAAGCGAGTTTTCCGGATCGACATCCGGCATGACTAAAGCGACAGCCGGGATTCCGTCCTGGAAACCGAACAGGTTCAATGCGGCGACATGGTTGGGCGGGACCAATTCGGAGAGAAGACGCAGCTGGGCTTGAGCGATAAACGGCGCTTTAGGATTGCCGCCCCCTCCACGCCGACCGCCCATAGTCCGATTTCCGCGCGGAACCGGCAGTCCTTCGGGATTACCGCCCCGGCGTCCTTCCCGTGCAGCCGCGTTTCGGTTGCGGCCCTGCCGTCCTTCGCCACGGGGTTTTTGGGAAGAAGGATCGTTTTTCATTTCACCCGATCGCCCGCCGCGCTCCATCTTGACGCGAATCATGTCCGCTTCGTCAGCACCGCCGCCTTTTCCCACTTTCACTGGCTTGGAGCCATCTTTGTCAGCGGGAGGGGTATTTGCGGGAACGGTTGCCGTCGCGGAAGCCGGTTGCTTGAGATTCGGCCAGCGCATAGCGATTTCCATAATCCCGGTGGGATCGGACTTGCCGAACGGGTAACGGTCCAACGGCTGCCATGCCTCCATCCACGGGACGGGTTTTTCAGGTTCGGCCAGGATCGTCAGTTTACCCGATTTGTCCTGATAGCGTGTCAGAGCGACGGCGTGACGAACCCCGGCGTGACGCAGTGCATTCGTCAGCGCGCCCATCGGACCGGGCATCGCTTCGCCCGGATGAGCGGCATTGACGAACAGCGTGACGGCCGCGTCCGGGTAATCTTCCGAAACGCGAACGTGCGGGCCGGGAGACTCGACGGCTTCTTCCGGCGGCGACTCGGTCCAGAGATGCACCAGGGCGTCCTTTTGGTTACACACCCACAACAACGCGCCCTCGTAGAGCCAGGCGAATTCGGCGATGGGGGTCGTCAGCACGTTAATTTTCTTCTCTCCCGCCTCGACCTCCGAAGTGGACGAATCAGGATAGGCAGCGCACAGAGGTCCGGACGCGGAGAATACCGATTCCCCGTTCGCGTCTTCCGGCTGGGAAAACACGGCCACGAGGGCCGGCGTCGGCACGTTCTCTTTCGGAGGAAGAATGAACAGGCGCATTTCGCTCGACAAACGACAGAGATCGGACAAGGCCGGAGTCGCCCCGGCAGGCAGCGAGGCGGTGAATTCCTGCATCACTTTCGAGACAGCTTTCTCTTCCAGCAAATCGGAGAACACCTCGCCCTGTTTTCGGCACTGGTCCAAATCAGCGCGTACCCAATAGGGGGCGGTGTTGGGAAGAAAACGTTCGCTCAGCGTTTCCGATAATGGGCGAACGGGCGGCTTTTCGGCGTCCGATTCCTGAGTATCCCCAGACGCAACTGCTGCCGATGAACCGGAGCCGATCGGGAAATATTGATTGATCGCGTATCCGCAAGCCAATCCAACAATAAAGAAAACAATCGTAACGAGGGTTCTTTTCATAATACTCCAACCGTTGCTCGCAATCGGCCTATCGAGGTGAAAAGGCATCAGTGATAGACAATGTGTCTGTTCCGCCATCATGGGGTAATGGCCGTTCGAGAATCCTGGCGATTCATTATTACGAGTTTCCCACTTTGATGTCGATTTCATCCATCATGGTTTTGAATTGCTTGTACATCTCGATCCGTTGCCGTTGCCGCTCGAACATTTCTTGACGCGCGGCTCCGTCCGGAAGAATATACGGTGTGATAAATGTGAGCATTTCCGTTTTCGATTTCACTTTACCCTTGGTTTTAAAGAGACTGCCAAGCAGGGGGATGTGCATCAAACCGGGCACTCCCCTTTCGGTATCGACGAAACGGGTGTCGATCACGCCGGAAAGAACCGCCGTCTCCTTATCGTTGATGGTCAGCCGGGTTTGGACGATCCGTTTGGAGAAAGCCGGTGTGGTGGTTCCATTCACCGTCAACGAGTATTGATCGATCACTTGACCGGTTTCGAGATCCACATCGATCGTAACCGTCGTTGCATTGTTGATATGCGGAGTCACCGTCAGTTTCAGACCGGGTTCCTCCCAGCCAACGCTCGACAGATTTCCACCAACCCCTTGAGAGACTGCGCCCATAACGGGAATTCGGTTCGAGACATCGACGTAAGCGCCTTGGTTGTTCCCTGTGAGGATATTGGGTTTCGCCAGAACGTTCGACTTGTTGCTGGATGCCAGAAAATCGAGCGCCGCATCGAAAGCGGTGTTGGATAGAACCGCGGCTCGATCGAGATTCATTCCGGTCAACGGCGCGTCGAATGAGCCATCAACCGACACCGGGATATTTCCCGGCCAATCAATCCCCAATTTTTCATCCGAGATATCCATGATTTCAACGATCAGAATTTCGATCAGAATCTGTTCGCTCTCCCGGTCCAAATCGTTGATCAGTTTTTCGATGGCATCGAAATAATGGATACTGGTGGTGACCATGAGGGAGTTGGTTCGCGATTCGGAAACGATCCGCACGTTGCCGATCAGGTTGTTGATCTGATCATCCATCCCCTGCTGCTGATTATTTCCGTACCAGAAAAATCCCCGATTGCCGCCGCCTTGGGAATTGTCTTCTTCGAAGAGGGTCGTCAACTGATCGGCCAGATCGATGGCATTCGCGTTATTCAGGCGAAAAACTCTCGTCGTCCCCAATTCACTCGCTTCCTGGTCCAGCTGTTCGATCAACTTTTCGATCACTTTAAATGCACGCGGCGTGGAGGCGATGCAGATCAGTGAATTCGTGGGCGGATCGGCGATGGTTTTGACTTTACCCGTCAGACCGGTCAATTGCTGCTGCTGGCCGGAACGTCCGCCGAAATTCCATGGATTGTAGCCCCGGTTTCCGGATTGCGATTCGGAGAAAATTTCTTCGATCATGTAGGCGAGATCGCTTGCCCGAACGTTTTTGATGGGAAAGACGCGGGGTTCTTCCTTCGATTGCGGCAGAGACTGATCGAGTTCCATTATCAGTTCCTCGATCAAAGGAAAATCGACCGGTTTGGCGGAAACGATGAGCGCGTTGAGGCGTTGATCTTCGATGATCTGGATTTGATCCTCCTCATTTCGCCCCCGGCCCCGTCCGCCGTAGCCCCAATAGGAGTAGCTGTTTCGGCTGTTTTGTTCCTCACCGGTGAGAAGTTGTTGGACCATGGCGCTGAGCACGATAGCGTCGGCGTTTTCCAGTGTAAAGACTTTGATTTTTTTATCGTAAGCCTGCTTGCTATCCAGCGTTTCGAGGACGTTACTGATTGCTTCGACATCTTCGGGGTAGGCGTGAACGACAACCGAGTTGGAGCGTGAATCGGCAAAAACGATGGGCCGGTAGAAGCTGGTGCGCCGGGCGTAGGTGAACTGCTGGAGTCCCTGGGCGATTTCGGTCGCATCGCCACTTTCCAGCGTGAAGGTTTCAGTGGTCATGTTGGTGATGGAACTCGTGTCCATTTTCATGATAAAGTCAGCCACGGCGTCGATCGCCGCCGAGGGGGCGGACAGGATCAGCGAGTTCGAGGTGCGGTCGGCGATGACCTCGCAGACTTGGTCGGCGGAGCGGCGTTGATCGCGGGCGTTGGAGTTGTCACCCTGAGACAGAGTGGCGGTGACGATCGTGGCCAGCACATCATCCAAATTGCGGGCGATCTCCGGGGCACTGGCGTAACGGAGTTTGAATACGCGGATCGCGATATCGGCTGATGCGCCTTCTTTGTCCAACTGCTTGATAATGGTTTCCAGCCGGTTGATGTTGGAAATCGTATCGGTAATAACGAGTTTTTTGGTGCGGTCGTCGGCGAGGATGTTGGCGTTTTCGGAAATGAGCTCCGCGAGCGAAGTCTTCAACTGGCTGGGCGAGGCATACTTAAGTTCGATCACGCGGCTCTCGATCCGTCCGCTGCCCTCTCTTCCCGCCCCGACGTTGACATCGACACCCTGCTGTTTCGCGGCGGCGGCGGTGAGCACCACGATCATATTATCGTATTCGAGGTACGTAATTTTCTCCAGCATGAACGCAGCGTCGATCAGAGCCAACGCCTCCTCACGGGTCACTTCGTTGGGATTGATAATGCTGATCTGAGCGTTGACTTCTTTGCTCTTCAGAATCACCTTCTTCGTCAGATCGCTCATGAACATCAGCACTTGATCGATGGGGGCGTTATTGAAATTGACCTTGAATTGCTCCGGCAGATCCGAATCGACCGGCTTGGCACTTTCCCCGTTGGGTGTAAAGATAGTCCCCGTTTTAAGGAGATTCTTCAGCGAGTCGGCCATCAGCCCCCCCAATCCGGCATCGTTCTTTTCCGAACTGGCATCCTCTTTGGACGTATCATCCTGAGCGATTATCACGGGAGAAAACAGAATTCCCCCTGCGACAACCAACAGACTGGTTATGAGTAAAATCCGGTGAATTTTCATCATCCTACCTCGAATCGTATTTTTTCGTTTTTTATAATTCTATCTTCCTGTTTGCTGCACTTAAAACAAATCTCGGGTGGATCACACGATCATCCAATCATACTGAAACGATCAATCGCGTCCCCGGCCTCCGCCCCCGCCTCTTCCGCCACGCATACTTCGCATTTGTTCTCTTTCCTCCGGCGTGATGTTTTGAAACATTTGACGTCTTTCATCGGGAGACATATTTTTGATCTGCTCCATACTCATGCCCCGGAAACGGAATCCTGCCGGAGGCCCGACCGGCCGCATTCCACCGCCCATTTGGATTTGGACCTTTTGGTTTTTCATCCCCGGTTTATTTGAAGATGAACGCCTCGGTGATTTGGATCGTGAAGGCGGCCGCCCTCTCATGCCGCCGGACGAGGGACCACTGCCACCGCTTTTGAACATTTCCAGTTTGCGGGTTTGGCCGTCAACCTCGATCGTGACGTCCCAGATAGAGATTTCCTTTATCGTGGCTTTACCGACCTTCCCCCCCACTTCGACTGCCTGGCCGTTAATCACGGCCTTGTTCATATAGATCGCCGTGAGTTTGTAATTGGCCTGTTCCTTCTTAAAGATATTCTTCGCCGGTTTCTTGGGCGGTTCTTTTCCTTTCGGAAGGTTTCCAGGAGCGGGACCGGGGGTTCCGGGGGTTTTGGGTTTCTCTCCATCAACATCGGGAGGCGACGTGTCTTCGGCTTGCTCGATCAGAGTGT
>CAZSIZ010000114.1:0-11640 GCA_964606645.1 uncultured bacterium | reverse complement strand
CGCGGCGACCCCCCAGGAATAGACCTGAGAGAGCACGAGAAGCATCAACACTGCCAGCACTAACGGCTGCCAATAGGCCCGTGCAATCTGGCTGAAACGGTTGGATAAATTAGCGTTCATACTGGTTTCCTGACAATGGCCCGCGCTGGCCCGATTTCAACAAGTCTTGGAGTCGATTATTTTCCAATGACATCAACGGATACAGTCCGGCCACCCCGGATTACCCGGACTTCCCGGCCACCCCGGTCACCGCCTCTTGAGGCTGAGTCTTTCTCCCGCTCCATTATGTTATCCCTATCTTTTTGCGATGCGTTTTCCCACAACCGACGCCCTTCCCCTGGAGGTAAACTCTTTAATTCTCTCATCGTCATGTCACGAAGACTGCGCGAAGAACTTCCGCTTTTCACCGGCTTTGCTTTCGAGGTCTTCGATTTGGATTTCGATCGTGAAGGCGGGCGGCTTCTCATGCTCCCACTGGAGGGGCCACTACCCCCGCTTTTGAACATTTCAAGTTTGCGGGTGGCTCCCTCAACCTCGATAGTCGCGTCCCATAGACCGATTTCCTTTAACGTGGCTTTGCCGATCTTACCGCCCTCTTCGACCGTCTGGCCGTTAATCACCGCTTTGTTCATATAGATCGCCGTGAGATTGTAATTGACCTGTTCCTTCTTAAAGATATTCTTAGCCGGTTTTTTAGGTGGCTCTTTCCTTTGAGGAGGTTTTCCGGGAGTCGAACCCGGTTTTCCGGGCGTCTTGGGTTTCTCTCCATCGGTTATCGGAGGCGACGTGTCCTCGGTTTCCTCGATCAGACCATCGACTTTACTCAGTTCGATGGCGGCTACTCCCCAGGAATAGACCTGTGAGAGCACGAGAAACATCAACACCGCCAATACCAACGGCTGCCAATAGGCCCGCGCAAGTTGTTCGATGCGGTTCGATAAAGGTGCGTTCATGATGGATTCCTCACGACCACCTGTGTGGGAATGACTTTGGCCGGTTTGGATTCGATCAAGTAGGAGACGACCGTCATGGCGACGTCCAACTCCGGCTTATTTTTATCTTTCAACGACGCTTTGATCGCCGTGGGTTGAAACAGGTATTTCGCCGTGCGAAGGTTGTTCAAGAAGGTAATCATCTGCTCGAAACGGCATTGAAGCGTGATTTTGACTTCCAGACTCGCCAGCGGTTTGGAGCGGGTGTTGATATTGGGCGACCAATTTTTAATTTGCACACCGCTGCTCCCGGCCACTTTTTCGATCTCGGCGATCAGGTTCGACACCTCTTTCTGACCGCCGAAAGTTCCTTCCATGCTGCCGATTTTTTTTCGCAATAGTAGATTGCGGTTTTTCTGCGCATCGACGTTATTCATCTTGACGAACAGTTCTTCAAACCGTTCGGCGGTAGCCGAAGAGACCTCCGAATTTGCCGTTTCGGCAGTCAGCAGATGCCAGCCAAAATAAATCACCCCAACAACCGCTACGACGGCGGTGATGAGACCCAATTGTTTTTCACGTTCCGAAAACGCCATAATCGCTATCCGTTCAACTTCCGGTTTTCAATTTCCCTTTGAGATAAACCACGAATCCGTCTTTTTCCACGACCGCGCGTTCCGTGCCGACATCGCGGAAAAAGTCACTGGAGTTCAGTTTGGCTAAAATCTCTAAGACCTTCTGGTTGTTCCCGCCGACGAGAGAGAATTCCACGCCGGTCTTGGAATCCAGACTGATGTTCTTCACGATCGTATCTTTGGGCAGTGTTTCCGCCAGATAAAGAAACAGTCCGGCGTAATCGATATTCGTCCGGGAGAGTTGCAGAAGGCCGCTCTCTTCTTTCTTCAACTGTTCGGCCAGTTCGATCATGCTCTTGCCCTTGGTAATACGCTTATCCACGGCATAGCCGAACCAGCCCCATTTACAGATGAGTAATAACAGAAACGCGCCCGCCAACGATCCCGCCATCTTCATGAATTTCTTTGAGGGGATCGCGGCTTCCGGGACCATGCTCTGCCAGGAGACCGCCTCTTTTTCCAGTTCGATCAAGTTCAGACCGGGCAGATTCCGTTTCAGGCGGCAATACGCCATGCACAGCATCGGTAAGTGATCCGGTTTCAGATCGGCATCGAGAATCGTAAAACCCGGACTCACATCACGCAACGTGAGATGAGAGACCTGCAGTCCGTTATGCTCCGCCGTGCGGTTAATGTGGTCGAGGGGCCAATCCTCGAAACCGATGAGGATCATGTTCCTTATGGAGCCTTGGGGGAAACGGTCGGTGGCATACGAGAGCGTTCGTTCCAGTTCGATCGAGAGCACCCGTTCCCGTTGCGCGAATCCGCCATTGTCCGTTCCACTCGGTGTATGGCGGTCCAGCGCGATGGATCGGGTCACGTAGATCGCTTTCCGGTTGGCAATGGTGATTGTCGCGCGGTCGCCCCCCTCCAGCGAAACGATCACGGCGGGATCGTCCAGGAGATCGCGTTTCCGGTTCAGCAGGTATTCATACACCGCCCAGATATCGGGTGTGACCTTGGAAGGGATCAATAAACCGTCCGGCCAAGTTTCAAATATCCGATCGGTGAACTCCTTGCGCGCCGCCACCCATAACAGGTGCTTCTCTTGTTCGGGGCCATGCTCGGAGGAGATCAGCATATCCCAGGCGATCTCCTCGATGGGAACGTGGAGCGCTTCGGACACCTCGAAGGCGACCAGATCGGGGATGTTTTCCTCATCGGTCGGCGGCGTGTCGAGAAAGCGGGCCGTCAAGCGGTGGCTGGGAGCGATGAACACGGTTTCCTGCCGCACGAACAGACCCCGCGTCAATCGGCTGGCGATGACCTTCAGCGCCTTGCCGAAGCGATCGGCCGGGGAAGAAGCGGCTTCCGTTTCGTCCGCATCACTCTCATCGGCCAGCGGTTGCGTACCGCCGCTGAGAACTGTTAAACGATTCTCATCCATCTTCGTCTCCAGCCAGAGCAGTTGGCCGGTTAATTCCTGAAGAAAGATCACGTTGTGCGATCGTTTTTCAAATCTCATCGAATCACTTTCCAATATCGTATTTCCGGAGGTTGGATCCCCCGGTCAAGTATCGCAAACACTTCTTTATACGCCCGCGAAATCTCAATATAACCGGCGCACTTGGCCGAAAAAACCGATGATTTCGTGCAGACCAAGCCCGATAAAGTCTTAAATATGTCGTTCGTCACTCCGTCTAAATCCAGCAGCCCGCCGATATTCTCAAAGGGGCCATCGCTCGATTCACGGTATTCGACGATGGCGTTCACCAGGTCTTCGTTCTCCTCGATGATACAATTCAGCACCATCGCCGGAGCGGTATTGATATTGATCCGTCCAAACAGTTGCTCGTCGTCCGTCACGGTGATCCGGTCGATAATCTGTTTCAGTTTATCCTTGCTTAAATTTATTCTAACTTCACCTGCCTGGGTATCTAATAAGTCGCCTACCGACGTAAAATTGTTCTCATCGCGGATAGCAATTATATTGCCTATTTCCTCATCGGTTAAATCACCACTGAAATTTTCCTGAAGTTCCTGTTTCTGCGCCGAGTTGATATTGATCCGTTCCTCGCCCTCACCAGTGACATTTTTTTCGTAGGAATACATCGTAATATACGGATACCAGCCCCGTTCGAGTTCCCCGTCGCCGTTGTCGAGGGGGAAGTTTTTTTCGCCGTCGTTTTCGTTCGCATCTAAAATTCCGTTCAGATTCGTGTCTTCTCCATACAGTATATCAAGGGTCATATCCTTGACCAGCAGAAGTTCCTCCAGTGAATCGAACAGATCGTTTTTCGTAATGTAAGGCTCCTCAAGTGATTGATAGTATTCGTCTTCCGCCCCGAATTCGCTGGGGTCTTCGTCACCGTCCCGCCAGTCGATAACAGGCTCGACAATCTCCGGTTCCGCGTTGGGAAGCAGCATCAGCATCTCTTTGGTCGCGACGTTGATATTAAGTTTACTGCACTCGTCCACCGCGCCGTACCGGATCGTATTATCCTCCTCATTCATGCTGGGGGCGGTCATACGATAGAATCCCCTGCCTAATTGAACGTCTCCGAAGGCCAATTGGTTATTGCTCCAGGTCTCATCGTTCGAATCCGAGAGCGTTTCGAGATCGTCCTGGACCAATTCGGCGATCAGACGGTGAATCCCCGCTTCGGCCAGCAGTTCGGCGTGGGTGGCGTCGTTGATGTTCCGGTTGATCTTCAGCGACGTGTTGGACTGCCGGGTGAAGATCATCGTGATCGTCCCCACGATGGCCACGATCCATAGCACTGACAGCAACGCCACGGCGCGCCGGTTGGAGGGAGAGGTATTTCCGGCCATCATCCACCTCCCCCGGACAAAGAGCCGTCCTCTTCCGGCGGAATGCGGTAGCACAAAATATATACCGTCGTCGTAAACAGATCGATCGTCTCCATCGTAGGCTGCTCGTCCATATAGTCCGCTTCGAACAGCCCGAGCGTCACGGTAATGGAGAGTGGCAGTCCCTCATCGGAATCCCACATCGGAAGCATTTCTTCACCGTCGAAATATTTAAAATCGAGAAAGACCGCTCTCGGCCCCAGCAGCGCCACTTCGCCCCCGGTAAAGGGATCGTCATCGGGTGTGGCGTCGAAGCGCCGCAGCAGCCAGCGTTCGGGAGTGCCGGGATCATGATCGATGTAGTATTGAATTTCGGCAAGATCGCTGGTTCCCACTCCCCCCATTTTCTTGGGATCGTTAACGGAACTGATAAACGTGAGAGTATCGGCCTCGAATTCATCGACCTGTTCGTCCATGCCTACGAAGCGGGTGCGGTCGGCGTGAGGAGATAAGAACGTGCTTTTGATATCGGTTCTCATGCGTTCCAGGATCAGCCGCGAGATTTCAGAAAGGTTGGAACGGCTGGACTGATCCTTATAGGCTTTCAGAACGATCGACAGAGACAGGAACGCCCCCCCCATCACCATCGCCGTCAGGGTGGTGGCCATCAGCAGTTCAACCAGTGTGAATGCGGAACGTTTCTTGGTTTTCATCCTGCCTCAGCGGTGCTTTCCTCTTCCTCAATTCCAAAATAGTGATACGTCACATGCCGGAGTTCCCGATCGGCGTTCCCTCGAATCCAGTGAACCAGAAATTCAATCTGGTAGAGATTTTCCATGTCGGTTAATATGAAAGTGACCTTCCAGTTAAATCCGGGATGCTCAGGAAATGCGCCTTCGTTGATTTCCATCGGGTCCAGCATTCCAGAGCGAAGGTTACTCTGGAGCGTCCCCATCATCGAAGACGCCAGCGAATATTCTTCCGACAGTTTCCCGACGAGAAGGGCCGACGAGAACGTCGTCAAAATCCCGCCCAGCGCGATCCCCAGAATCGTCATGGCCAATAACGCTTCCACCAGGGAAAACGACCGCATGGCGGAACGTTTAGCCGGACAATCATTGTATTCTCTATCAGCCATTCTATTCATCGTAAAACGTCTCGACAGCCCGATTCCACACCATCACCTGGCCGGTCAAACCAATGATTCCGACCGTGTAAACCTGCTCGTCGGGGTCCATCAGATAAATAAACGTATCGGAGGTGGCCCCGTTGGGCTGAAAGGAGAGCACGTTTTGCTCATCGGTGTCGAACAGTGAATGTTTGATAATTTGAGAGAACGAAACCTTTTCCCGGTACTCCTTGGGATAAGGGAAAGGAAGCCTTTCTTCTACGAACTCGCCGGGCATGTTGATCGGATCGGCCTCTGCCACGAAAGTCACATCGCCCGTATCCAAATCGAACATCAGTTTCGTCACTGAACTGCGTTCGATCGCCACGCTGCGGGCATATCGAACCGTCGTTGCGATATTGTTGGCCGCGTTCTTGAGCGTGATGCGGTCCAAAAACGGGCCGAAATTCGGAACGATCGCCCCCACCATGATCCCCATGATCATAATCACCATCATGAGTTCCATCAGGGTGAATCCGGCTTGTAGTTGACCGGGGGCTATGGATTTCGTTCTTCCGCTTCGTTTCATCGCGTAGCGCTGACGTTTTTCTCCTAGTCGATTAACGCCCGAACGTTCGGGCGTGTTACATCCGTTTAACGGGGATCGTTTCCGGTTCGCCGAATGGGATCACGAGTTGATCATATTGCCGATATTCATGATAGGCATAAGGAACGCGAACAGGACACCCCCCACTCCCAGCGCCATCAGAATGATGACTGCCGGTTCGAACAGGGTGATGAAGCGCTTGATGGCGTGCTGGACTTCCTGATCGTAGGTATCGGCCACCTGACCGAGCATTTCGTCGAGCGATCCCGACTCTTCACCGACGGCGATCAGATTGGTCACCATCGGTGGAAAAAATCCCGTCTCTTTCAACGGAGACGCCAGACCTTGGCCCTTTTTGACTTTGTCGCTGACTTGGCGCAGACATCGCGACAGCACCGCGCTGGAGGTGGTATCCACCATCAGATTGAGCGCGGTCAAGACCGGGATTCCGCTTTTGACCAGGGTCGCCATCGTACGGGCGAAGCGGGCGATCTGCGCCTTGATGAGCATACTTCCAAGCAAGGGAATATGTTCCTTGAATTCATCCATTTTCTCTTTGCCGACTGGATTTCTAAGCACTTGGCGGAAACCGAAGTAGATTCCAAGCACGATCAAGGCGATCAGCCACCAATAACTGAGAATGGCGTCGCTGGTTCCGATCAGCGCCTGGGTTAGCCAGGGCAGTTTATCCCCGAAATCGGCGAACACCGAACTGAGCTTGGGAATCACGAACGTCACCAGCACGCCGATCGAACCGAGTCCGACGATCACCACCAGACAGGGATACGCCAGAGCGGTGAGCACGTTGTTGCGCAGGGCGTTTTCCGCCTCCATGAAACTGGCCAGCTGCCGAAGCACTTCGTCCAGCACGCCCCCGCTCTCACCCACCCGGATCATACTGCAATAGAGGCCGTCGAAATATCGGGGATAGGCGGACAGCGCGTCCGACAGGCTGGTCCCGCCGTGGATGGCGTCACGTACGTCTCGAATGATATTCGACAGCGTTTCGTTTTCGGACTGTTCTTCCAGAATCGCAAGCGCCTGAGAGAGAACGATCCCCGCTTTAAGCAAAGCCGCCAGCTGAGCGGTAAAGACTTGAACGTCGCGGTTGGTGACGCGGGAACGCCGTCCGGTACTCACCTTTTTTTCTTGGACACGCACCCTCGCTTCATCGATGTTCAGAGGCCGCATCCCCTGTTTCTTCAGCTGAGTGACAGCCTCCGGCCGCGATGGCGCGTCCAGTGTTCCCGTGATGGTCTGCCCATCGGTTGTCAATGCGCGGTATGAATAACTCGCCATGAAATACAATCCTTATATGAATTGAATGCTGGATAATTCCTAAACCGGTATAGTCTGGGCCAAGCAGGGTTTAGGGGCTAGGGTTTAGGGTTTGTTGGTCTAATATAGTTATTAAGTAAATCGAAAAGCGATTGCATTATCTCCCTCACCCTAAACCTCTCCCAGAGGGAGAGGGGATAAGACAGTTAATTAAATGGTATTGACTGATTACTGAAAACTGACAATTGATAAACTCAGCCGTCATCGGTGATTTCATCTTCCTGGCTCACCCGCACCACCTCTTCGACGGTGGTGTCGCCCTGGAGCACTTTATCCAAGCCGTATTCGCGAAGACTTTTGATATTCGCCAGTGAACTGATCTGATTGCCGGAGGGGCGGGTCAGAATGAGATCGCGGATGGGATCGTTCAACACCAGCAACTCGAAAAGTCCCGTTCGTCCTCTGTAGCCCCGATCGTGGCAATGGTCGCAGCCCATCCCCTTCACGACTTGAACGCCTTCGGGAATCTTCAACCCGGCCAGCCGCAGCATTTCGTTATCCGGTTCGTAGGATTCGAGGCATCGCGTACAACTTTTACGCACCAGGCGTTGAGCCAGAATTCCCGCCAGCGACGATGAGATCAAGTAAGGATCGACGCCCATATCCAGCAGCCGGGTAACCGCCCCGGAAGCGTTGTTGGTGTGAAGTGTGCTGAAGACCAGATGGCCTGTCAAGGCGGCCCGAATCGCGATTTCCGCCGTTTCGTAATCGCGGATTTCACCCACCATGATGATATCGGGGTCCTGCCGCACGATGGAACGCAGACCGTTGGCGAACATCAGTCCTCGTTTGGGATTCACCTGCATCTGGTTGATGCCTTCGATGTTGTATTCCACCGGTTCTTCAATCGTAATAATTTTCACTTCCGGTCTTTTAATTTTGTTGAGCGCCGCATAGAGCGTTGTCGTTTTTCCGGAACCGGTCGGACCGGTCACGAGAATAATTCCGTACGTGCGCTGAAGCAATCGGACGAATTGCCGTTCCGTATCGGGGAAAAAGCCCAAATCGCCGATTTCCATCAGCACGTTGGTTTTATCCAGAATCCGCAGAACGATACTTTCGCCGTGAACGGTGGGGATCGTAGAGACGCGGAAATCCAGCTCACGGTCGGCCATACGAAGACGGATGTGGCCATCCTGGGGCGTGTAACGTTCGGCGATATCCATTTCCGACATGATCTTGATACGAGAAATAATCGCGGATTGCAGATGCTTGGGCGGCGGCGGCATTTCGCGCAGCATTCCGTCGATGCGGTAGCGCACTTTCAATTCGCTCTCGAACGGTTCGACGTGAATATCGCTGGCGTCTTCCTGCACCGCCTGGAAAATAATCAGGTTGACCAGGTTGACGACGGTCGGTTCCTGAGCGAGTTGGTGGAGGTCGGCGATTTCGTCGGTCACGTGAGAGGCGATTTCGTCTTCGCTGGTGCTGAGGTTGGCGATCAGTTTTTCGATGCTCGCACCGAAATAGCGCTCGATATTCTCCAGCAGCGCCTTTCGCCGGGCCAGGACTACTTCGATCTCGCAACCGGTCAACATGCGCAAATCGTCGAAGACTTGCAGGTCGTTGGGATCCATCGAGGCGACGGTCAGCGAGCCGTTCTCCTGAACGAGAGGAAGCACGCAGTGGCGCAGGGCGAATTCAGCCGGCACGACATTCACGACGCTGGGGGATAATTTCTCAGGAATTTCCATCCACCGCACAGCCAGCGCCCGGCTTATTTCGTCCAACAGCCGCTCTTCTTCCACGATATGATGCCGCAGAAGAATTTCGTCCAACGGATCGCCGGTTTCCTGTTGTTCCTGCCGCGCTTTGGAAAGTTGTTCTTCCGAAACCAGTCCCGAATCTTTGAGGATTTCATTCAGATCGATAGCATTCATTATCCATCCATCAAACCATCGCAGACATTTTCGTGCCGAAGCGGCCCAAAAACACAACGATTCATATAGTAGTATAACGAGTTAGTCGGGCTATAAGTTGCTTATGTTCGGAATTTCCTTTGACCCTTCTCCCCCATCAAACACCGTAACTATCGATTACTCAACCCGTTACATCAAAAGGAACGAGTTTAAAAATAGTGATCATGTCAATCATTCAAACAAGCCATTTCCATTAAGATTCCCATTTTCCTGCAAACGGGTATATTCTATTGTAAGACAACTCAGTGAAGAAAGGTTTATCAACAATGCCGATTTACGAGTATTCCTGTAAAAAATGCGGCCATCAATTCGAAGAATTAGTCCAATCAAGTGCCGATCCAATCGCGTGCCCTCAATGTACCGAATCGAATGTCGAAAAAATGTTCTCCACATTCGGTGTGGGCGTTGTGGGTGATTCCCTGCCCTGTGCAAGCGGGGCCTGCCATCTGCCCGAACCGGGACCGTCTTGCTGCCAGGGAACGTGTCCGGGCCGTATGAATTGACCTGAAACAAGAAATCCTCTTTAATATATAACGCTGAAACTGTCCCAATGTGTACGGATATCACTAAAAAAAACGGGGCTAAACGTCGATTTCTGACTGAGTTATCGTAAAACGGACAACAAAAACTAATTCAAATCGTATTTTATTCAAGCGAAAGGCGCGTTCAATGAGAGATAAGGTAGACCACAAAGATCTTCAACGGCGGCTGAAAGAAGATGAAGTCGCAGTATTTCTCCAGGAATTTATAGCCAACGCCAAAGATTTCTACGAAAATTATGGTCGATTGATCGGTGTAGGAATTATCGCCATCGCGCTGGCCGCCGCCGCCGCATATTTATGGCAGCAGAAAAACGCCACCGACTTCAACGAATCACAAATTCTCTTCTCGACCGCCACAGCGAATATTGAAAACGAAGACTACGCCGAGGCCGTGAAGAATTTGGACCTCGTTATTCAGAATTATTCCGGCACTCCTCTCGCCACATCCGCAAAATTACTTCGGGGGGATTGTTACTTCCATTTGGAACAATACCAGATGTCGGAGAATGATTACCTCGATATCATCCCGGCATTGTCCAAAGCCGACGCGCTGCCGGTTCGAATCGCTCTGGTTCAGACCTACCGCAGCCAGGATAAATTCGATGCGGCCATCCAGGAATTGGAAACGCTGGAGCAATCCCTATCCACTACGATCGCGAAAGAGCAGATCGTTTTTCTACAAGCGAAGTGTTACGAAGATAAAAACGACTCTGCTAAAGCCTTGGAACGCTACAAATCCATCCCAAGCACATCGAACTTTTACCGCATAGCCGGTGAACGAATTGCCTGGCTGGAAGCCGAACCGGCCGGGGCGATCGATTCCTGATCCGGCCCATCGAATTCGATCTCAGTGATTCTCAATTCGATTTACCTGAATTTACTATCCTCTTCGCTTCGAGCCGACCGCAATGCAGCCGCCCCTTCGATCAAGTTCAGGATTGAATTCTTACGCTCAGTGGGCTTTCCCGCAATCGGCCGTGCTGGATAAAAAAGACTTGCGCGAGAGGGTGCGCGACCGGCGCAAAGCACACGATCCCCGCGCCGCCCGCTACAAAAACCAGGCGATCCATCAAACACTCACCGTTCTCCCCCAACTGAACCGCGCCAGAACCATCGCCGCCTACGCTCCCACATCCAAAGAAGCCGGAACCGACGTGATCCTGTCCGAGATTCTTCAGCAGGGAATAAAATTAGCGCTGCCCCGAATCGACGGCGGACAGATACGCTTTGCACAGGTCAAGGATTTGAACCGCGACCTGACCGTTCACGGCGCGTTCGGAATCCGCGAACCCGATCCGCTTCATTGCAAACCGATCCCAGTCAATGAAATCGATGCCTTCATCGTCCCCGGCGTGGCGTTCGATTCATTCGGTTCCCGCACCGGCTACGGGGGCGGATTCTACGACCGCCTCCTCCCCCGAAAACGTCCGGATGCGACGGCCATTGCTTTAGCTTTCGAGTTCCAAGTGGAATGCGCGATTCCAACCCTGGACCACGATTGCTCCGTGGATCTCATCGTCACGGAAAAGAACGTCTACCATCCCATGATTTCCACCACCCGCTGTCCCAAAGAACCGGATACACGGGCGCTGGCTGCGTCAATTCTCGAACGCGGCCTCCAGCCCGGAACGGTCATCGCCCTGCACGCCGATCTGGGCACGGGAAAAACGGTATTCGTCAAAGGATTGGCGGCGGCCCTGCACACGCGGGAAGAGGCGGTCAGTCCGACCTTCGTCTATTGCCGCCACTATCACGGAACCCATGATTTATTTCACGTGGACGCCTACCGGCTCGATTCGTTTTCCGGG